>CABHPA010000058.1 GCA_902168245.1 Candidatus Melainabacteria bacterium | reverse complement strand
GGTGCGATCCGGCACCCTGGCGGACAACAGATTTTCGGCCTGCATGACTTCACCTTCGGCTAGCAAATCGAATACCCGCTTGGAATCCTGTTTGGAAATTTGGTGCCGGGCCAGCAGCGTCTCGGTTTCCAGTCCCACCTTGGCGCCGGAATGAGCTTTGTGGGCAATGTCCGGCAACTCATCGCCCAGGGCAAAGTCTCTCTGCTCCGGGCGGCTTCTGGCGTGGAACCAGTTGAAGCCATTTTCCCGCATGTTCTGGTAGGCATCCGCCTGGGACTTGCCGCTGAGGACTTCGTAAGCGTGAATGGCGGAGCCGGTGCGATCGATGCCGTGCTTGCAATGCACGTAAACCTTGCCCCCGGACTGCTTCGCATCTTCAATGGCGGCGAAGAAATACATCAATTGCTGATGAGTAGGCGCTTTGGTGGAATCCATGGGAATCCACACATGCTCCATGCCTTGGTGCTTGGCCCAGGCCGCTTCATAGTCTATGTGGGCCTGCTCGGTGGTTTCCAGGCCGCGCAGGTCGATAATGGTAGTTACCCCATGCTCATGCTTTAGGCGGTGGAAGGCTTCGCCCGAATCCGGCATGCCGCCCCGGTAAACATGCTCGTCCACTTTGCGAAAGTTGTAGAGCAGCGGGTCTTCTGAGGGCTTCAGCAGGAACGTTCCCGCCAGCCGGTTGGCCTGGCTGATTCTGGGAGGCTTCAACTGCTGCAAATGCTCCGGCACAGGTTCTTTCACAGAGGCTTTGTATGCTTTGGCCTCCCGGTGCTGTTGCATTCTACGGCCCAGGGCGGTAAAGGCGCTACCGGCAAACGCGCCGCCCAGCATGCCGGGCAATATCGAATCCAAGCCGTCCTTGCTGGCCTGGCCTAAATTCACGTGGCCGGTTTCCTTGTAATTCTGGTAGCCTTCTTGCGCAGTGCCGCCCACATAGCCCATTAGCGCACCATCCGCCGCGCCTTCCATGGCCGCTCGCTTCAGGGTGCGCTCCGCCGCTTTTGCAGCCAGTTCCTTGCCGGTGAATTTGGCGATCGCCTTTTCTCCGGTGCGCACCACAGCACTGCCCACACCGCCGGGAATCGTCCCCAGGGCTGCGTCTATCAGCACGGAACCCCAGTCGACTTTGCCCTTGGAAACTTTCTGATCCACCGCGTTCACCAGGCCAGACGCCGCAGCACCGGCGGCAATGGCCCCCGGAACCCCGCCGAACATGCCGCCCAATACGCTAGCCCCTACCGTCAGGCCGGTTTTCAAGGCTTCCTTGGCAAAGCCCACATACCAGGGATGCTGTCTCTCCCCAGATTCCTTTTCTTCCGGCGCTTCTTTTTCATGCTTATCAAAGGAATCTTCAGGCGGGGTGACGCCAAGCGACGGTGAGACAACGCCCGGAGCCGGCGCGCCATTGCCGTACAGACCGGGAAATGGCTGATAGTTCCCCGGAAACGGATTATCCCAAGACGGCCCCATACTCATAATAAATTGCGATACCCCTACACATCACCACTGATGCGCCAATGGACAGGCGCACGGCTTTCCCTGGTTCCCTAATGTATTTGCATAAAAACAATCATTAAGGCTTTAGTGACAATTTCGGATTGTATTTTATAGTTTGTTACATTAGCACCGTGCAAAGAAAAGCCAATGAAAACCGTTTTCCGAGAGAGTCCCAAGATGTCACCCAAGCAAGCCGGCTCTGTTTCAAATTTTGAGTAAGGACGGATTTCCCTTATCTGTCCTAGGTTTAGGCAGTATAGAGTCCGAAGTTCCGGTTAATCTGGCACACTTCACCCTTGACGCCGGGTTGGTATTGCCAGGGACTGCCCTGTCCTTTTTTGAGGGCTCGCATGACCTCGAACCCTTTGAGTGTGACATACGCTGTTTTCATGGATTTGAAACCCAGAGTGGGTTTGACGAGCCGTTTGAGCTTTCCATGGTCGGCTTCCAAGCGGTTATTGAGGTATTTCACCTGTCGATGCTCGGTTTCCGGCGGGAGTTTCCCCTCTTGTTTCAATTCCTGGATGGCGGCGGTATAGGTGGAGGCCTTATCGGTGTTGAGTTTCCGGGGAAAGAACCAATTACTGAGCCCCTTAATGCTTTTGCCCAGAAACCGTTTAGCCGCTTTGGCATTACGGGTGGGGGAGAGGTAGAAGTCAATGGTATGGCCGTCTTTGTCGATAGCCCGGTAATAGTAGGCCCATTTTCCTTTGACCTTGATGTACGTTCCATCCAGCCGCCAGCTCGAACTGATGGGTCTGCGCCAGTACCAGCACAGACGCTTCTCAATCAAAGGCGCATAATGCTGCATCCAGCGGTACAACGTGGTATGATCGACTTCAATACCTCGCTCTTCCAACATTTCCTCCAATTCCCGGTAACTAATGCCGTATTTGCAATACCACCGCACCGCCCACAAAATAATCTCGCCTTTGAATTGCCGTCCCTTGAAATCGTTCATACCAATATCCTTGGTTGCTATCACTATTTCTACAAAAACGGATATTGTCAAAATTTGCAACAGAGCCGGCTGAAGTCCTATAGAGGAAAAGACGTCTGAATAGGTGAGTGTGCAGTTCTATAAGCTGCAACAGGGCCAATTATTGACAATGGATTCCCCCGGTATCACAGACTGTGGTGGCCTGTTGATCGACATAGGTAGCCCCTTGGCTTCCCCCTGCATCCGTAAATTTCTGGTTGATGCTGCTATTGGTAACCGCACTGGGATTACTGCCGCCTAAATAATCTACAATTTGTTGGGAGATATTACTGGAAGCGGTTCTCAACGTTTGGGCATCCTCTGGCCCAAGTACTTGAGGATGCTGGTTTAAGTAATCAATGGCACGGTTCAAGG
This sequence comes from Candidatus Melainabacteria bacterium, assembly GCA_902168245.1. GTDB lineage: Bacteria > Cyanobacteriota > Vampirovibrionia > Vampirovibrionales > Vampirovibrionaceae > Vampirovibrio. The sequence continues at coordinate 12,143 of CABHPA010000058.1, read as the reverse complement.
TGGCTGCATAGCGATCTTTAATGCTAAAGTCAAAACTACTGCCATATTGGGCATACATGGTTAACACAGCTCGCTCATCGCCAGCCACATTGTGTCCATCTGCCGCCAAATCATCTAACATCAAGGCAAAGGTTAAATCCGAATTGGGAGCCGCATGCGCTTTTTGGGCCAATTGCTTAATAAGCTCTGCATATTGATCCACCAAATCAATGCCATTGGCACCCACTGTTTGGGTAGGACTATAGGCTTGTACGGAAGAAAGACACGGAGCACCGCCAGCGCAAACGGCCACACCATTTCCGACCAAGCTGCTCTTGGCCGTCTGAGCTGCTTCATAAGCTGACTTTGCTTGAGCTGCTTTCGCATTGGCCGCTGAGGTTGCTTGAATATTAGTATTCATATTCTGTTTCAACCCTGAAAACCACCCGTTCAGATTCCCACCCAAAAGCTGTAAGCTGGCTATCACCACCAACAAAACACAGACCCCTACCCCAGCATACTCTACCAAGGTGTTTCCCATTCGTCTTTGCCACAAGACTCCAGAAAACCAGTCTGAAGATCGCATTGCTCATTTCCTTCCTTCTCTTGTCATCCGATATCGGCATCTTCTGGCATTACTGAAGCGTGAGCTTAATATTCTTTAAAATAGACTTGCCTCTTTCATACCCAAATAACTTCAGAGGTTTGCGCCTGAGAGAATCCCACAAAAACTGAAACCACCCATTGACGTTGACCCTGGACGATCTGGTACCCACCCGTCATCTGTAAAAATCCCGTTGCATTGTAATTATCTGTTACAGACACTTTAGAAATTCCCAGAAGGTTCGATACCTAAAGACAGGTATAAAAAACGCCGGGAAAGCACATGCAAAATAGTCCAGGTAATACCCTCTCAGAATATGCCGTTATTATTGGCTTGCTTGCTGTAGCATCAATCGGTGCCTTGACGTTGCTGGGAAATTCCATCTCTGACAGTTATAAGCCACTGCTCAAAGGCAATTCCAGCCAAACATTGCAACAGATGAGCCAATTGGATTTTAGGCGTTCAGCCCCTGGTAGCCCCGATTCTTCTATTACAGTCTCTACGAAAGGCCTCTACTTGCAACTGACAAATATTAGTGGCAATGGCGTGAATGCCACTAGTCTGGACGGTATTAACGATACCCCGACGGGGACAGCCATTGGGACTGCAAATCAACTTCGCTTATTGGCAGACCAGGTTACGGATCCTGCATTGAAATCCGCAATTCTAGCGGCCGCTGAATCGGTTTTGAAGCTCTCGGCCACTCAAGCATCCGTGGAACTGAGTCAGGCCCATGATCCAACCGGCGTAATGTCTCAATTAGTCGCGGCTGCAGGACTGGGAACCGTTCATTTAAACGATGCGGTTAATAGTGTAGGGCTCTACCAAAAAGACATTGAAGACAAAATGTACGCGCTTGCTCATCTCTCCACCAGTAATCAGGTTGAGCTTCACCAGGCCTATCAATTATTAGCCGGAGTGACCAGCACGAACTGGGGTCAGTATAGTCCTCTTGTGACGACAATAAACACCGCTGGAGCCCAATTCTACCAGCCTGATACCTCTCAGTTTAAGATTGTATCGGGTCCCGCCTTACAGACAGGAGCCCTGGCCCAAACCCCAGCCCTTGCAACATCGGTGAGTACGGGCTTAACCTTAAGCAATCCGTAAAGAACAAGCCCTACTGGGCAAACTACCGATTGGTGAGCGTTCATAAACTGACGAGAAATTTGCCAATCCATTACACTAGGGAAATGGATGTATTGAGCCGGATCACCTTAACGATTTTAATTGCCCTAGCCGATAAACTGGAGCTCTGCTTGCGCGACTACGAGCAGGACGGTTTTCTACCACCTGAAAAACGGGGTATTGCCTTGCGGCATCAAAAACGGGCAGCCCAACTCACTCGATACGCTGCCCATCTGAAATTGCTGGATCAGCTTCCTACCCTACGGAATCGGCTTTTGTTATATGCCCAAGTGCTTTCCAATGAGTGCCCTAGCGTTTCTCAAACCCGATTATTCACCAAACCCCTTCGGAAAGGGTAGGCCCAGAACTCATAATTCGCGTACACCGCGAAATCCCAGTTACCACTGGGATTTATTTGCCTTGAAAACTGCAACCCCTGTTAAGCACACAAAGAGGCGTTCTTATTCAATGGCAGGCTATTGTTTTCAGATATTGGACAATACCGGGCTTTCTTTTGTCGCTGGCAAGGAATTGCACCTTGCTCCCCATTTCTACCTCTGAGGATATACCGGGTGAGCCTGTACACCTTCAGGATGGGCCAAGTGGCAGGGTATGTCACTGTCCATACAGCAGCAACAAGGGCATTATACCATTCTGACTCCCGAATTCCATATGCACTTTTGCACAGTCATATAAGCACCTACATTGATCGGCAGAATCAAGGAAATTGCTGAGATTTTGGTAAAACGACTTCATTCCTATTTGGAGTTCACAAAGCTTTGCTTAACAAAACAACCTACGCCTTCCTGGGCTCTAATCCACAAATAAATGCTTACAATATATCCCATCATGGGATATATTCATGTTAATTGTCAGCCGATAGGATGCCAATGCACGTTATCAGCATTCAAAAACTCCGGGTGTTTTGGCAACGGTATCAAGATGCCGAAAAGCCATTAAGAGCCTGGTACAAAATCCTGGAAAAATGTTTGGCCAATAATTATGCAGAGCTCAAACAAACTTTTAGCAGTGCCGATATCCTTGAGGATTACACCATCTTCGATGTCGGTGGAAACAAATACAGAGTCATTGTCCAGATCTATTATCAGTATGGACGAGCATATATAGCGGAGGTTCTGACCCATGCCGAATACGATGAAAAAAACTGGAAAAAACGATTGGGGCTTAAATCCAAGTGAATTGGAGGCTGCCAGAAAAGCCTCTCCACTAATTCAGAAAATCTTGCCGGTCATTAAAACCGAGCAAGATTATGAAGCAGCCATTATGACTTTGGATTTGTTAATGCTAGAAGTTCGAGGGCAGCAGCAGCATGACTTGGCCCCTTATCTGCATATTTTAGGCACCTTGGTCAATGAATATGAAAAAGCACACTTCCCTATTGAAGATGTGAGTCCAATTGAGCTTCTGAAATATTTAATGGAAGAGCATGATCTCACACAAAGCGAGTTGCCGGAAATTGGCAATCAGGCCAAAGTCTCTGAAATCTTACGCGGAAAGAGAAGCCTGAATACCCGCCAGATTCAAGCCTTAAGTAATCGCTTTAATGTTTCCCCAGCTCTATTTTTTCCAAAGTCAAACCAACTTGAAGCGGCAGGTTAGCAGCTAAAATTACCAAGTAGCAGTCATTCTACCATTCGTTCTCCTTTTTTGCAGGCACATCCCAGCCTTCACCCTTATCAGGACGCACTTATAGAATTAGCTGAGTCCTGTTTCTAGTTGCCTCAACCACCTCAGTAAGAGCTGACGCTCCTGAGAATGCTCTGGATAGATATCCTCAAAAGCCAACAGTTTTAATACCTCGTAATCCATTTGGTAAAAATGAGCTAAAATCTTGAGATTCTCATTTCCTGGGATTGATTCTCCAGTCTCGTAGCGGGTTATCAATTCTCTATGAATGCCAGTGCTTTTGGCCACTTGATAAATCGATTGCTCCGCTCTTAATTCCACCAATTTTGCAGCTAATTTCTTGACAGAACTCACCAGATTCCAGTACCCTTAAAATCGTCACAAAAATGTGACGCCTGCTAAAAACAACAAAACCACCGCTCGGATTGGAGCAGTGGTTGTTATTTATCTTAATACAACCAGGAGGGGTTGTCCTGATCATGTTTGAAAAACCGCCCACTGAGCAGCATCCAAGAAACACCTTTGCCAAACTCGTTGCGGCTAGACTATTACGGTATGATCAGCCCTTCCCTAGGCCAATCACAACCCCAGCACCTCAGGTATGGAAATCGATCCAAGCCATCGATGAGCAGCCTAACCACACAAACTGCCAGAAAACAGGCGCCTAACCATGAGTCCAATAAGTGCTCAAGACGCCTTTGGCATTGTCTGCCCCATCTTGGAAAAACAGTACCAGGAAGCCCATGCCTCCGTTTTGGCCAAACTCAAGATGATCAAGCTGATTCAGGAGGCCAACCCCATGCCAGAGCGTTTTTCCAAAGCATGGGCCAGCATTCAGGCTCGCTCTCCATCCGAGGCAGCAGCCATTGCCGAACTGATGCTGGAACTGCAAAATCTGCTGGATATCGGCCAAACGTCTCAACTTTGGTAAGCGTACTTTGACAATAGCATAAATAGTTGAGCTTTCCAGGTTGCAATTCTACCCTGCCGGATCGCATAATGGCCTTTCAAGAGGGTTATAGGCGACCTTAACTGTCTCAGTTTGAGGTCTGGCTTGAGCTAAACCCTAAACAGAAAGAGTCCATATGCCCACACTGGAAACAAAAAAGCCAGTCCCGGCTGAATTGCGCCTATTTGCCAAAAACCTGCGGGCAGCGCGATTGGCCAAAGGATTGACCCAGCATCAGCTCAATGACATTGTTCACGTTGGCCAAGGATATATTTCCGCTCTGGAACGGGGTGTCGCCAATATCGGTATTGATACCATGAGTGTCCTGGCTCACGCCCTGCAAGTCCCCCTGTTTCAATTACTGAAGCCAGACTTTGAACGACACTATGACTTTTCCGATTCCTCTATCTGGGCAGACTACAGTAATGCCATAGACAGCAACCTGGCAATGCCCTACGAACGTAAAATCTTTATCGACAATATAATTAAAGCCCGTTTAGCATCCGGTCTTAAAAAGAAAGAATTATCAGCCTTAGCCGATATCAGCCAGGATTTTCTATTGGATCTGGAGAATGGGAAAGTGGGGATTGGATTGAATAAAGCCGTCCAATTGGCCCACATATACGCACAGCCCCTTTATTCCTTGCTTCAGCCATAAAAACACTTTATGCATTGTTTCTTATCTTTACCACCTCCGTATTACTTAATATAAATATAAGCAATATTTCCACTTGCATAATCCAGTTTTTACAATTAAGCTTTATCCATTAATAAATAGTGTAGTTGTTCGTTATTTTACTTTCAGAGGGCCATTCAGATGTCACAGACATCTTTATTGAGTCGTTCTTCAAAATCCCAAAGTCGCCTGTTTCAGCGCTGGGAAGAAGAAGTGCCTCCTTGCATCCAGGAGGCATTCCACGATTTGAATGTCAATGAAATTATGATTGATCAGGATCGCAAAATCCTGATCGATGCCCATGGCATCGGGATTCGCCAAATAGGCACTATTGAACCCTCCTCAGCAGAAAGCTTGGCCAATGTCATTGTCTCCTTGGTAGGCGGCACGCTTACCCAAGAAAAACCTAAGTTTGAAGGCGAGCTCCCTTTTAACGGCTATCGGGTGGCCATTGCCATCCCCCCAGTCACCGCCGCCACTACCATTACCATCCGTAAGCATGCCAGCCAGATCTTTACGCTAGATCAGTATGAATCCGCAGGGAGCTTGACAGCCCGTCAAAAAGCAGTGATTGAGCAATGGATCATGGGCCGGAAAAACATTCTGGTAGTCGGTGGCACGGCTTCTGGTAAAACCACTTTTATCAACGGTATGATTGCCAAAATCACCGAATTAACGCCGGAACATCGGCTGATTATTTTAGAAGATACCGTGGAACTTCAATGTAGCGCCTTTAGCTATGTTCAGATGCGCAGTACAGAAACCGTGAGCCTTCAGGATTTGGTTAAAACGACTCTTCGCCACCGACCGGATCGCATTATCGTGGGAGAGGTTCGGGGCAAAGAAGCTTTTGACTTGCTCACGGCTTGGTCAACCGGCCATCCCGGCGGTATCGCCTCCTTGCATGCCAATAGTGCCCTGGGAGCATTCCCCCGGCTGGAGCAACTGAACCAGATAGCGGTGCAAACGCCTTTAAAGGCCCTCATTGCAGAAGCCATAGATGCCATCATTTATCTGGAAAAAACACCAGAGGGCAGAAAGGTCAAAGAACTATTAGAGGTTCGCGGATTAACCTCAACCGGGCAATATGAAACCATTTCAGTGTTCTAATCCCCCATAACCCACCTAAAAGAGAGGAGATTCAAAGTATGAGTAGTTGCTTCAGCCGGTGGACACCGGTAGCTTTGCTGATCGTTCCTGCGGCCTTTGTGCTGCTATTTCCTGAGCAAGCCCATGCTCAAACCGCGAACACCACTGAGTTCTGGGGAACTCCAATTCAACATTTTGTTGATGTTCTGGTAGGACCAATATCTCTCGGCATGGTATTAATCGGCTTTGTAGGCGGCATCTCTGGCTTTATAGGCTGCGGGGAAATGAACGGCTTTACCCGATCCATGATGGTAATGATCATCTGCGGGTCCATTTTGCTGGCCGCTAAACCCTTTATCAGCAGTATGTTTGGGATCTAACTTATTTATTACTTGCATCAAGAGGAGGAGATGAATTTCATGAGTAATCGTTTCAATCGTTGGCTACCCATGGTTTTACCCGTGGCCCTTTTCGGCTTTGTACTACTATTCCCCGAGCAGGCTCATGCTTCTGCAACTGGGGGGAGTGGGCTTCCCTGGGAAACACCCATCCAGCGCTTTGTGGATAGCATGCTGGGGCCGGTCTCTTTGGCCATGGTGCTGATTGGTTTTGTCGGCGGGGTCTTTGGCTTTATGACCGGCGGAGAAATCAACGGGTTTGTTCGGGGCATGGTGGTAATGATCCTCAGCGGGTCTATTTTACTGGCAGCTAAACCCTTTATTACTGGCCTATTCAGCATCAGTGCGGCGTTACACTGATGCTGAATCGCGTGCCGTTTAACCGCTCCATCAACCGGCCGCTTTTGCTGCTGGGCGGGGAACGCAAGCTGGTGATCCTCTCCGGGGTCCTGGCCTTCATGCTCTTCTTGTCGGATATCAGTCTCCTGAAGTTCATTTTGGCCTTCCTCCTGTGGATTGGGGCCATGAGCTTGCTGCGGCTCATGGCCAAGCGCGACCCCCAACTCAGTAAAATTTATCTCCGCCGCCTTAAATACAAGGCCTATTACCCCGCCCACTCCCGCCTGTTCAAATAAGGAGTCACCATGCTGGCGTTAAATGTCAAAGAATATCGCACCTATCCAGATGGATTTCCCACGCTTCTAAATATCACTGAGCTGGTCGGCAGTGGCTTTTTATTCTGTGAGGATGGGGCCATTACGGCAGGCTATTACGTGAGCGGCAAAGACATTGCCAGTATGACCCACGCAGAACGCAACCAGGCGGCTCATCGGTTGAATAGCGCTTTCGTTCAGCACTTTGGCGCGGGCTGGGTGATCAGCTTTGAACTCATTAACAAGCCCAGTGCCGATTACCCGGATGCGTCCCTATCTCATTTTCCTGACCCTATCAGTCAAGCCATCGAAGATGAACGCCGGGCGCAGTTTCTGAAAGAAGGCAACCATTTTGAAAGCATGATTGTGCTGGTGGTTCGCTATAAACCCACCTCAATCGAAAATCCCAAATGGAAACGCCTGTTTTATCAAGGCAAACCCAAAGAGACAGTCACCTCCCTGGAACATACCATGGCCTACATGGAGCGAACGCTCCAAAGCTTTGAAGACAGTCTCAGCGGGGTGCTTCAGCTTCAGCGGATGCGCAGTTATACCGTGGAAGATGAATTCGGGATCACCCACCACCGGGATGATCTGGTCAATTACGCCAATCTGACCATTACCGATGAATGGCGGTCCATCAATATTTCCAGCGATCTGCCGTTGGAATACCAACTGGGGGGCCTGGACTTTGCCCCAGGGGATTTCCCGCTCATCGGGGACAAATATATCGCCGCCATCAGCATTACCGGCAGCCCGGGAGAATCCTTTCCCAATATGCTGCAATCCATTGCCCATCAACGTATGGCTTGCCGCTGGTATGTGCGTTTTACGGCACTGGAGCAACACCAGACCGTCGGCGAGGTCAAAAAGGTATGGATGGAGTGGGAACAGCAAATCAGCAATCCCACCCGACAGATTCTGCGGATGAAAGGCGGGCATGAGAACCTGGATGCCGCCCAAATGAGCATGGATGCCCAACATGTCATGGCCCAGGCCCATAGTGGCCAAGTCTTGTTTGGCCATTGCACCCAAACTATCATTTTGATGCATGAAAACCTGTCTACCCTGGTGGACAATGCCCGGCAGATGGTCCGGGAAGTCAAACGCATCGGCTTTAATTGCCAGATTGAAACCCTGAACGCCACGGAAGCCTGGTTAGGGACCCTACCGGGCAATGTGCACCAGAACTTGCGCCAAAACTTACTGCATACCTTGCATTTAGCGCATATGCTGCCCTTGTGTACTATTTGGACCGGCCATGAACAGTGCCCCAATCCCCTCATGCCGCCAGGACTGCCCCCACTCCTGTTTGCCGCCACCATTGGGGCCACCCCCTTTCGGTTCAACCTGCATGCCTCGGATGTGGGGCATACACTCATTCTGGGTTCCACGGGAAGCGGAAAATCTGTGCTGTTGGCAATCATTGCCGCACAATTTAGACGGTATGCCAATGCCACCATCTGCGCCTTTGACAAGGGGCGTTCTCTCTGGGCTTTGGTGGATGCTTGTGGCGGCCAGCATTTTGATATCGGCAGTGATCAAGAGACGCTCTCTTTTGCGCCTCTGGCTCAAATTGACAGTGATGCGGAGATGGCCTGGGCCGAAGACTGGATCGCCACCCTCTATGAGATGGGCACCGGAAAAACCGTGAGCCCGCGCCAACAAGAAGAGATTCACCGGGCCATGCGCTTGCTGCGGAAAACCAAGGCTCCGCATCAGCGTTCCTTAACCGACTTTCTGATGACCCTGCAACGGGTGAATGACACGGATGATCTGAAAACCGCCCTGAACCATTACACCCACAACGGGGCGTATGGGGATCTCCTCGATGCCCGGGAAGACACCCTCACAGACAGTACTTTCAACGTCTTTGAGATTGAAGAGCTCATGGCCATGAAAGAAAAGATTGCCATCCCTGTATTGTTGTATCTGTTTCGCCGTTTTGAGCGCACCCTCAAGGGACAACCGGCCTTACTGCTCTTGGATGAAGCCTGGGTCATGCTGGGGCATCCCGTGTTTCGGGAAAAAATCCGGCAATGGTTGAAAGAGCTTCGGAAAAAGAATTGCGCCGTGGTCATGGCCACCCAAAGCCTCTCCGATGCGGTTCGCTCCGGCATTTATGATGTCTTGCTGGAATCTTGCCCCACCAAGATTCTTTTGCCCAATGAGGAAGCGGATAAAACCGGGACGGCTGAATTTCCAGGCCCCCGGGATCTCTACGCCATGATGGGCCTCAATGAAACCGAAATCGGTATTATCCAAACCGCCCGAAAGAAACGAGAGTATTATTACGTCTCCCCGGAAGGCCGCAGGCTCTTTGACTTGGGCCTGGGACCCGTTGCCCTCTCGTTTGTGGGGGTATCGGATAAGGAAACATTGGCACATTTACGGCAATTAAAAGCGCTTCACGGCAAGCAATGGCCCTTTGTTTGGCTCAAAGAAAGGAGAGTCCATGTACCAACGTTGGTGGTTTAGTCTGGCATTTAGTATCGCCCTGGTGGCCGCATCCATCTACTTCGCTCGGCCCGCGCATTCTGCCGATGCGGTGATGTGTGTCAATTGTGGCTCAGAAATCACCCAACTGGCCAACAAACTGACCATGTTGAAGCAGTTGGCCAATCAGGCCCAACAGCTCAAAACCCAAATCAGCCAGTATGACAACATGATCACCAATTCCAAAGGCGTCTCCCAGAATGTCTGGGGCAATGCCATGGGTGATTTACAACGGATCAATGCCCTCTTCCAGAATTCCAAAGCGCTGGCCTATTCCGCCAAAAGCCTGGATGCTCAATTTGCCAACCGATACCAGGGGTATAAAGGCTACCTGAGCGGCAAAGTCAATCTCCAGAACAAGTACCAGCAATGGTCCCAGGAAGCCAATGATAATGCTCTTTATGCATTAAAGGCTGCCGGTGCTCAGAATATGGCGTTCCAGGATGAAAATGCCCTGATGCAACAATTACAAGCCATGTCTGGCAGTGCGGAAGGGCGGATGCAAGCCATGCAGATCGCCAATATGATGGCCGCTCAAAACATTCAGCAGATCCAGAAATTGCGGCAACTCCTAATGGCCCAGTTACAAATGCAGGCCAATTATTACCAGCTCCAAAAAGACAAGGAGGATGCCGCCGAAGCGGCGCATGCCCGTTTTGTTAAAGTCACTCCCGTTTCAGAAACTGATGGCAGAAAGTATTAATTTTATGCTGAATTACCTGACCTATCTGACTTCTTTAGTTGAAATTAAATTGTGGCATCTGGTGGCGGGGGTTCTTACTACCATGCTCTTATCCAGTACCGCAACCGCCATTTATTTCAATACCACTCGCCCGATCTGTCTAGTGCCTCCTGTAAAGGCAGATCCAGTGTTACAGGCCCCCACTCCTAAACCGGTTCTAACCCCACCAATCTACAAGCCAACCCGTAAATGGCAAATGGTTCCTGAAAACGATGGAAGGAAGTATTAAGCACCAATGAAAAATGCAGTCAAAATTCGTATTGGTTTAGGGATAGGACTATTACTCCTTATCCAGACAACGCCTTGCTTAGCGCAAGTGGTATCAAACAACTTTTTTGATTCTTTCATGGGCCAGTATGCCAATGCAGCCCAAGGTTGGGAGGCACCTCTTCGGCGCTTTGCCCTCTCGATTTTCGGGATGCTCGCCCTAATGGATATCGTTTGGCTGGGGAAAGAGCTGATCGTCAATAAAGAGAGTTTCAGTGACTGGGGTCTGGCCTTACTGCAAAAGTTCGTGGTGCTGGGCTTTTTCTACGCCCTACTCACCCATTCCTCTGAATATGCTTTTGCCATGATTCAAAGTTTCAGGCTGGCGGGAGAAGCGGCCAATAACGCAGCAGGCGGCATGTCGGGCATGCAACCCTCCAACATCTTTGATGCAGGCATGAATATGGCGGGCTCCTTGATTCAAGCCCTAAGCTGGACCCGGCTTTCGGATAATATCCTGATGATCACCGCCGCTATTATTGTGGCCATCAGTTTTGCCCTGATTGCGGCCTTGCAAGGCGTTGCTTTACTGGAAAGTTATGTCTTTACGTATGCGGGCATCATTTTCCTGGGCTTTGGCGGTAGTTTCCTGACCCGGGATATTGCCAAACGCTTTTTAATGAGCCTCCTGGCCGTGGGAACCAAGCTGTTTGTCATTCAACTGATCATTGGGTTGGGTGTGATTGAAATGCGGAAATGGAGTGCCGCCGTGCAAGCGGATACCAGCGTGTTCAATTCTCAATTGGTCATCCAGATCCTGGGCGGCTCTGTGGTCTTTCTGACCTTTGCCAAAATCGTACCCGAGTTTGTTCAGAGCATGATCAGTGGCGCAGCCTTTAGCAACGGACGCGCCATGTTCACCTCGGCGCTTAGTACAGCCTCTATGGCCACCGCGGTCACTGCCGGAACCGCCGCAGGCTTCACAGGGGCTTTATCCGGGCTCACTAAATCAGTTGGGCTGGATGGCGTGTCCTCGCATCTGGGCAATGCCTCCAAAAGCTTGGGCCAGACCGCCTCCCGTTCCGCAGAGCAATCCCTCAACCATGGATTCGATATGCACACCAACCTGAGCCAGTTTATGCCTTCAGGCAATTCCAAAGACCAGAAATGGAAAGGGCCAGTCCCCATGCGCGGAGAAGGATCCCAACAAGGCGTGGATTACCCGGACCGCAGTTCCAACCGGGAAGACAATTCCATTAGCAATTAGGAGTGGACCATGAAAGAACCCAAAAACAACGCAACGATTCCGTTTCTGGATAAAGCCCATCGCAAAGCCTCTCCCCAGGATGCGGGCATTCACCAGCTCGCCCGACAACGCTGGCAGGATGAGTCCGCTAAATACGTGTATGAACGCAATATCTGGCAAAAAGTGGCCTTTGTGAGTCTGGGCATCAATATTCTGGCAGTCCTCGGGATGGCCTGGGTCGGTTCCCAAACCAAAATCATTCCTTATGTGGTCGAGGTAGACAAACTGGGGGCCGCCGCTGCCGTGCAACGGGTGGATACCCCCATGGT
>CABHPA010000057.1 GCA_902168245.1 Candidatus Melainabacteria bacterium | reverse complement strand
TGACTGAGACCCACCGCCGGTACCATCCAAAGCTAGAGTTTCAGGATATTAGCACAATTGAATGGCCTTAGACAAAAAACACTCTCAAAATATCGTCGTCGAGATCAAAAAAACGGTGTATAAAAGCTGTTTTAAACCCGATTAGGGTTTTGAATAGCTTTTATACACCATACCTTCGCACCGAAAATTCTGCCTGTTTGCTTTCAGGCAGGCAATTCAGCAGTTTTTAGAGTTAAGCGCTTTGGCGGAGTATACTTTGTTCTTGCCGCCAGTGCTGAATAAATTGTCGGGGTGCCATGTAGTTTAAAGCACTGTGGGGGCGTTCCTGGTTGTAATGGTCTCGCCAGGCTTCAATGACCACCTGAGCTTCTTTGAGCGAATCAAACCATTCTAAATTCAGGCATTCATCCCGAAAACGGCCGTTAAAGCTTTCGCATTTCCCATTCTGCCAAGGTGAACCGGGCTCAATAAATAACGGTCGGGTGCCTTGGGTTTCCAGCCAACCCTGGAGACAGTGGGCAATGAACTCAGAGCCATTGTCTGAACGTAAATAAGCTGGAATCCCATAATCCTTGAATAATGTTTCCAGGGTTAAACGGACATCTTCTGAGCGTAAACGCCGCTCAACCCGAATGCACAGGCTTTCGCGAGTGAATTCATCCAGCACAGTCAGCAGCCGAATCCCAGTGCCTTTGCTGAGCCGGTCCTGTACAAAATCCAACGTCCAGACATGATTGGGGGCCTTGGCCTGTTCTGGTACCAAGACGGTCACGCCAGACCCCTTGCGTCGTCTTCTGCGTTTCTTTTTTACTTGTAGGCCTTCCTCGCGCCAGATTCGTCGTACCCGTTTCACATTGATTTTCCAACCCTTTTTCAGGAGGGCGTGAATGCGGCGATAACCAAAGCGGGGATGTTGGTATGCCAGCCGTCGGATTTCTGCTCTTAACGCATCCTGGTCAATGCGTCTGGGTTGATTTAAATGACTCCGACTGATTCCAGCCAGGCGGCAACTGGAGCGAATCGACAGGCCCCAGTCTCGGACCAGGGCCTGTTGAATCATTCGGCGGCGAGTAGGCCCTAATACTTTTTTAACACGTCCTGGAGCGCATCCAGCTCCAAGGTGCGTTCGGACAAGAGCTTTTTCAGCCGGGCATTCTCAGATTCCAAAGCCCGCAATCGTTTGGCTTCCGAAATTGTCATCCCGCCATATTTCTGTTTCCACTTAAAAAACGTGGCCGCTGAGATGCCAAGCTCTCGACACACCTTTTCCACCGTCTTTTCACCGGATACCTGGCTACGAATGGCTGCGATAATCTGCTCTTCTGTAAATCTGGAAATCTTCATTGCTTAAGGTTCCTTTCTTCCCATGAATAAAAACCTCAAGTTTTAAATGGTTCCCTATATGGGGCGCAGATCA
>CABHPA010000056.1 GCA_902168245.1 Candidatus Melainabacteria bacterium | reverse complement strand
TGCAAGATTGGGCCAAAACAGTTTTGAAAATCGATTTAGAAATTGTCAAACGCAACGAAGCGGGATTTAAAGTTCTGCCTCATCGCTGGATTGTGGAACGAACCTTTGGTTGGCTCAATCCTTGTCGACTCTTGGCCAAAGAGTATGAGAAAACCGCTTCAAGCAGCCAGAGCGACATTTATATTGCCATGACCCACTTGATGCTCAAACGAATCGCCCCTGCCTAAACTTCTCAGACGGCCTCTTAGGGCTTAAATAAACTTTAACCAGGGTCTTATCATGGGATGCTTGCGGATTTGCTTGTTAACCTCAGCATATGAATTTGCAAATTTTCTTTGCCTTTCAAGCAAATAGCCACATGGCGGATTAAGCGCATTAAACAACTTCAGTTCGCATTGAAACCCGGAGCCCATTTCCCGAATCTTTTGATTAAAAAGCTCCAGGGCAAATTCATATAACATCAAGTCATACTGGTTAAACGCCTTGATATAATCGATATCCGCTTTGGGAAACCGCCTGATTTCCGGCTTTTTACTGGTAACATTCACTTTACGGTAATAGGGGAAACCAGTCCAACCCAACATGTGTTTCAGCAACAGAATGGTTTCATCAAACCTTTCCGTAATCCCCGGAACACCCATCCCATTCACCAGATTTTCCTTGGCCTTGCGGAACATCTCCTCGTTGCATTCACCAAACCCAACCTGAAGCGGCAGACCACTTTCACCTGCCAGCATACGGGTCTGCAAGTTATCAATCGTAACATTCTGATCCGCATATTCACGAAGCGAGCGAGGTGGAGAAAAGCGCTTGTGAAGATGCCGCCTTTCAACCACGTAGTTATATTGAGAAATAGTACGCTTAATCGGCTCTCTTAAAATGGTAAAGTAGTTAGCAGGCTGACTGATTTGCTCATGGATACCATAGCCATAGTGTCCGGTCAAAACCTTAAGATCCTCCTGCCTGAACCAGTCCTGCTGCAATGTTGCAACGGTATGTTCTGTCACGAACAGTTTCTTATTGACCGGAGCCTCTTTATAAGCCTGTCTTTCCTCTGGAGTCTTGAATTTTTCATCCTTTTGAAGCCTGAAACGGTAACAACATTGGGGCGAATACTGGCGTTTCAGGATATCGACGACAGTTGAACCGGCAGCCTTTGGGATATGTATGAAAATAACAATCTTATCATTACTTTGGCGCATTGTTTGTTTCAGTCGCTATTTAAAACCTAACCTGGGAGAGGCAGAATCCCGAAAGCAAAATATTACCACTTTAAAGCATTACAATTCTAACAGAGCCTTGCATATATTTCAATCTTGAGCCTGCCACAATATACCATTAATGGTCTGCCACACCGGAGACACAGGACAATTTTACAAGGTTCGCGTGGACAAACCGCTGCGATTCATACTAACATGTCAAAAAGCCCACTCATTTCCAATTCAACTTATTTTATTGTTGCCAGAAAATTTGCAAGAAAATGCTTTCCGCAATTCAACAAAATCCATCATGCCTGCAATCCATCCTGACAATTGCCCGAATGGCGGGTGTGGAAATCCTGAAAGTTTACGAGCAGGATTTCCAAGTTGAATACAAGCAGGACAATAGCCCGCTAACAAAGGCGGATCAACTTGCACATCAGATCATCGCATCAGGTTTGGAGAAATTATTTCCAGCCATTCCAATTTTGTCTGAAGAATCCAGCCAGATTCCATACGACGCCAGAAAGAACTGGGAGTATTTCTGGCTGGTGGATCCCTTGGACGGAACCAAGGAATTCATTCATCGCAATGGCGAATTCACGGTGAATATTGCGCTTATTCACCAAGGGCGGGCCGTTACCGGAATCGTTTATGTCCCGGTAAAAGATATTTTATATTACGCAGTTCAGGGAACAGGCAGTTTCAAAATAGAATCAACGAAACCCCCTGTAAAATTGCAGGCAAAGCCGTTACCGAAGCAGGGCGCAATTACCATTGTGGGCAGCCGCTCCCATGGTTCTGAAGCCATGGAAGCGTTCCTGAGCGAGCAGAAACAACGCTACGCGGAAGTCAATTTCATTCCGGCGGGAAGCGCCTTGAAATTCTGCCTGGTAGCGGAAGGAAAAGCAGACGTATACCCTCGCCTGGCGCCAACCATGGAGTGGGATACTGCGGCGGCCCACATTATTGCCAAGGAAAGCGGTAAATCAGTCGTTAATTTTGAGAACGGACAGGAACTGATTTATAATAAAGAAAATCTATTGAACCCTTGGTTTATTTGTCAGTAATCAAAAATCAGCCCATAATCCAGGCAATACCAGTTTTAGCAATGTAGGCAGGCAATTTAATTATTTATGAATAAAATTGTGATTATAGGCAGTGGCTTTAGCGGAACCCTTACAGCAATTCAACTCATGCAGCATCAAACCGATATAATGCTGGATATTACCTTGGTTGAGCGTGCTAAGTTTGGACGAGGAATCGCTTATAGCACACCGTTTGCCCAGCATCTGCTGAATGTACCTGCGGGCAAGATGAGCTGTTTTCCTAATGAGCCGGAGCATTTTCTTAACTGGTTGCAAAACAAGAATCCCGACAGCCAAGAAACCGATTTTGTCTCCCGTCAACGCTTTGGGGACTATTTAAACCATTGCCTGAATGAGGCTGAGCAAGCCAGACCAGCCACCGCCCATTTCCAGAAAATTCACCAAGAGGCCATCGCAATTCAACCTTCAGGAGAAAGCTATGCTATTGCGCTGGAAGATGGCTCCTCTCTTTCCGCAGACAGGGTTGTACTTGCGCTGGGCAACAGTCCCAACGCCATTCCCAATTTCCCGAAAAGCCCTTTTTACCAGAGCGCGCGCTTCATCGCAAATCCTTGGCTTACCGAAAAAATTACCAGCATACCGCCAGAGGCCGACCTGTTTATTATCGGAACAGGACTTACCATGGTGGACAAGGTATTGCAGCTCCAAGCGCAAAACCATCGGGGCAAAATTATTGCGTTGTCCCGAAGAGGGTTGCTCCCGCAGGCTCACGACTTAACTTGCAAGCCGCTAATCGAGCCGTTTGGCAAGCATCCCACCCCATCGGTTCGAGAACTTTTTCGACAGTTCCGGGCAATTTTGGCCAAGGGGGAAAACAATTGGCGCTCTCTGGTGGACGGGCTTCGGCCCCAGACCCAGCAACTTTGGCAAGACTTGCCGGAGCCGGAAAAAGAGCGCTTCCTGCGCCATGTAAGACCCTACTGGGAAAGTCACCGCCATCGCATGCCGCCTGAAATTGCGGGGCAAATGGAACAGTTCATTGAAACCAGGCAGCTTGAAATCCTGGCAGGTCGTATTCTGGCATACCAGGAATCGGATAATCGGGTCGAGGTGATCATTCAACCCAGAAAACAGGCTGAGTCGATATGTTTGCAAGTGGACTACGTGTTGAACTGCTCCGGTTCCGGGGCAAACTTTTTACAAAGAACGGATGCTCTGGTGGTGAATCTCATCAAAAACGGGTTGATTGTCCCCGATCGGTTAGGCATGGGGTTGAATTGTCTGCCCAACGGTTGCCTGCTCAACAGAGAGGGCGCGGCCTCCAATTTATACACCTTAGGCCCCCCCATGAAAGGATTGCTTTGGGAGTCCACAGCGGTGCCTGAAATTCGGCAACAGGCCAAAACACTCGCCGAAACCTTGGTCAATTCCCTCGCCTCCCAAAACCGGATGGCGCAAGCTGGTCATACAGCCCGCTAAACACAAGCCCGCTTCTTTATCAATCGCTATGAGAGGAAATCCAGAACCTGGGACACGCAGTCGTCCAGAGTACTGTTCATATTGGCAATATGGACATCAGGCGCTTCGGGAGGCTCATAGTCGCTATCAATCCCGGTAAAGTTTTTCAGTTCGCCACGGCGCGCCTTGGCATACAAGCCCTTCACGTCCCGCCGCTCACATTCTTCCAGCGGGGTGTCCACGAACACTTCTATAAACTCCCCTTCCTCAAACAGCTCGCGGGCCAGTTGCCGTTCTCTCTGGTACGGGGAGATGAAAGCCACAATCACAATCAGCCCCGCGTCCACCATCAGCCTGGCAACTTCTGCGACACGGCGGATGTTTTCCACCCGATCCGCCTCCGTGAAGCCCAAATCACGGTTTAGGCCATGCCGAATATTATCGCCATCCAGAATATAGGTATGCTTGCCTTCGGCATGGAGGCGTTTTTCCAACAGGTTGGCGATGGTCGATTTTCCGGAGCCCGATAAGCCGGTAAACCAGATACATTTCGGCTGCTGGTGCTTAGGCAGCGCCCGCGCCCGCTTGTTGATTTCAAGCGCTTGCCAATGAATATTGGAGGCTCGGCGCAGGGCAAACTCAATCATGCCCGCGCCCAGGGTTTCAAAACTCAGCTTATCAATCAGGATAAAAGCGCCCAGAGCCTGATTCACCGAATAGGGTTCAAACGCGACAGGCTGGCTAAAACTGAGATTCACCACCGCAATTTCATTCAAATGCAATGTTTTAGCCGCCAGATGGGCGCCGGTATTAATGTCTTCCAGGTATTTAATGCCAGTAACCGTCGCGGTCATTTCCTTATGGTGCAGTTTGACAATATAAGGGCGTCCCGGCAATAAGGGCGTATCGGACATCCAAAGCAGCCGGGCCTCAAACTGATCGGCCACTTGGGCAGGTTGAGCGGCCGATACAATCAGATCGCCCCGACTAATATCCAGCTCGTCCGCCAAGGTCAGGGTAACGGAATGACCGGCTTCCGCGAAAGCCAAAGCCCCTTGGCCCCCAATAATTTCCCGAACCCGGCTTTCCTTGCCGGAGGGCAAAATACGCACCGGATCACCCGGCTGCAAGAGGCCAGAGGCAATGCGTCCGCAAAAGCCACGAAAATCCAGGTTCGGGCGGTTGACCCATTGCACCGACATGCGGAATGGCTGGTCTCGCAGGGATGAGGAAACATCAATTGCCTCCAGATAGGCCAGCAAGGAAGGGCCGTTATACCACGGCATGCGCGGACTGGCCTGCACAACGTAATCCCCTTCCAGCGCCGAAACCGGAATGGCCTGAATCGTCTTAAATTGGCAGTGGGCCTGGGCAAACTGCCGGTACTCCGCTTCAATCGCATGAAAGGCGTCCGGCTTATAATCCAGCAAATCCATTTTGTTAATGGCCAGCACAATATGGCGAATGCCCATCATGGACACAATGCGGGAATGACGCTTGGTCTGGGTCAACATCCCTTTGCGCGCATCAACCAGGATAATGGCCAGCGACGCCGTCGAAGCGCCCGTGGCCATATTGCGGGTGTATTGTTCGTGGCCGGGCGTATCGGCCACAATAAAGCGCCGGGCGTCGGTGGCAAAAAAACGGTAGGCCACATCAATGGTAATGCCCTGTTCGCGCTCCGCCTGCAACCCATCTACCAAGAGCGCAAAATCAATTTTTTCGCCCTGGGTGCCATAAAGCTTGGAATCGGTTTCCAGCATTTTCATCTGATCGTCGAAAATGCGCTTGGATTCATACAATAAACGGCCGATTAAAGTGGATTTCCCGTCATCCACACTCCCGCAAGTAATAAAGCGCAACATGGATTTCTCGCCCTGCTCCGCCAGAAACGACTGGATATTCTCAGCGAGCGCCGCCGCACTTTCCATTAAAAATAACCCTCTTGCTTTTTCTTCTCCATGGAACCGGCCTGATCATGATCAATCAGGCGTCCCTGGCGTTCGGAGGAACGCGCGTTAAAGATTTCGGCGATAATATCCTCCAAACCTTCGGCATTGCTTTCAATCGCGCCGGTCAAAGGATAACATCCCAGCGTCCGGAAACGCACCTGCCGCATTTCCGGACGCTCCCCAGGCTCTAAAGGCAGGCGCTCGTCATCCACCATAATCCAGGTGTTGCCGCGCCATACCACGGGCCGTTTTTTGGCGTAATAAAGCGGCACAATGGGGATATTTTCCTGGTAAATATACTGCCAGATATCCAGTTCCGTCCAATTGGAAAGCGGAAAAAC
Source organism: Candidatus Melainabacteria bacterium (assembly GCA_902168245.1). Lineage (GTDB taxonomy): Bacteria > Cyanobacteriota > Vampirovibrionia > Vampirovibrionales > Vampirovibrionaceae > Vampirovibrio. The sequence continues at coordinate 38,812 of CABHPA010000056.1, read as the reverse complement.
CCGAAGGGTTTCGCCGGGCCTTAAACGGGTATTGTACAACGACCAGAGTTCCGGGCGCTGCGCTTTGGGTTCCCAGCCATGACTGCTGGTTCTGAAAGAAAAAATACGCTCTTTGGCCCTCGATTTTTCCTCATCCCGGCGGGCGCCGCCGAAAATAATATCGAAACCATGCAGATCCAGCGCCTGCTTTAATGCGACTGTCTTCATCACATCCGTGTAATAAGAGGAGCCATGGGTAAAAGGGTTGATATGGCTGGCCAAGCCTTCCTCATTCCGGTGAACGATGAGCCGCATGCCGCTTTCCGCGACCATACGCTCACGATGCTGATACATCTCGCGAAATTTCCAGGTGGTATCCACATGCAGCAACGGAAACGGCGGCACTGCCGGATAAAATGCCTTTCTGGCCAAATGCAGCATGACAGAGGAATCTTTGCCGATGGAATACATCATCACCGGGTTGGTAGCCGCCGCAACGCCTTCCCGCAGTATTTCAATCGCTTCCGCCTCAAGCTCGGACAGGAAATTATCCCTGGTTTTCAATAATGAGTTGTGCAACATCAATTTTTACTGATCGGTACTTCAACAGAATTATTCACTACCAGCCTACTGTGAAAATGGCGCTTTGGTCAATCATTGGCATGGGCTGGATGCCATGGGCTTTACCCTGCCCAATCCCCTCACCTCATACTATAACACTGCGATGCAAACAATATCGGGCGATAAAAGCGGTAATGCCAGCGCATTTGCCTGCCCTATGCGAAGCCCCGGAAAAAACCTTCGAATATAGGATACGCTTGGGCCGCTGGATTCCTATAATTAATATTGCTATGCGGTTCAGTCGCCTGCTCGGTCATGGGTGATGCCCTTATGAATGAGCTAAGGCATCAACACTTTACACCTGAGGGACAGCTATGATCTACGACTTCCAAATTAATTTGAGCGACCTGAACAGCCCCGTGGTTCAAGCCATCCTGGCGGTCAAGGAAAACAGCAAAGTATTGGAAGTCGGCTGCGCCACCGGCTATATAGGTGAAGTTCTGGCGCAAAAAGGCTGCCAGGTTACGGGCATAGAGTACCATGCGGAAATGGCGGAAAAGGCGCGAAGCCGTAACTGCTACCAGCAGGTTCTGAATCTGGATTTGAACCGTTTGGAGCCTTACCCCATAGAGCCGGTCGAACATATCGTCATGACGGATGTAATCGAGCATTTGCTGTATCCGGATGAAGTGGTTTCGCATCTGGCGAATTATTTAACGCCAGAAGGCACATTTCTGTTCTCCATTCCCAATATCAGCCATGGGTCGATTAAACTAAAACTCTTGCTGAACCAATTTAACTATACCCCCATGGGTCTTCTGGATTCAACCCATATCAAGTTTTTCACCTTGCAGAATATCGTGTCCTTCATGACCCGACACAACCTGGAAATCCTGAGGTTGAAACGTTCCTGGGCAGATATCTCCACCTGGGATCAACCGGTCGACGTCAATGTGTTTCCCGGCGCCGTATACGATTTTGTTAAAACGAACCTGGAATCCTATGCCTATCAATATTTTGTCGAGGTCAAAAAAACCAGCCTGAGCGCCCAAAGCCTGCTGCTACAAAACGCCAGCTTTTTGACCCCCGCCAAGGAAGACTACCTGGCCTGCCAGCAATATTGCCAAGCTTTTAATTAAGCGGCCCATATCTCTTTCGTCGCGCTACGGCTTCCACGCCATGCCAAGGCAGCCCTTTTGGGCGCATTTCTGCCAATGTCGGTTATTCCAGCTTGCCAGCCATACTTTATCGGGAATTCGCCTAGCCCGTCCTGACCAACCGATCACCCGGAAAAGCCGGATCAGGAGTCCCGTTGACGGACTGGAAGGGACTGGCCAGCCCAGCCTTAGGGCCTGAGGAGGAAGCGGGCTTGCCATTGTTTTTGTTCAGCTTGTAGCGATCGCTGGCGATTTTCACGCTGGTATCAAACAGAACGGCGGTCAGAGCAGCCAGTTCTCCGTAAATAAACTGACGGCCGGATGACGGGTGCTTGTCCAGCCAGTGAAACAGATGATGCATCACGTTTTCGATGCGCTCCGTGGCAATCAGCACCAATAGCACTTTATCAACCACTTTTTCCGGGTCTTTGGTTTCATGCGGCTTGAACTTTTGATTCTTCTTGGAAAAATACCGATCCACCTCACCGCCCACATACAGCATCAACAACCCGTCAATAATCGCCATCAGGCTTTTGTAAAGATTGTTGCCATGCTCGCCGCTTCGGGTTTCCATAAACGTTTTAAAACCGCTCACCCGGTTTTCCAGCCATTGCAGCAACCGATTATCGGATTGCAGTCGGAACTGCTTTTCAGTCAGCCTCAACAGCACCGACAAGCCTTTGGGTACCATGTGAAAGGCCATGCGCAAGGTTAAAACCGCAGCGGCAATCTTCATCATCTCCAGCACCGCCAGGTTAAGATGATGCTTTTCAGACGCACTCTTTTCAGACACACTTTGGGATGGCTGGGGTAGGCTTCCAGACTGCGGCTGCATAGAAATTGGCAATGGAAAGCCACTTCCCCAAGGAGCATACGGCACACAATGTCCCATATTCACTTGTTCAGAGGGCCAACAGCGCAGCGCTGCATAACCGCCCAGTTGCGCTGAGCCGTTTGGCGGATAAACCTGTTTAGGGAGGGGGGAGCAACTGGGTAAAAGCGACATATTCCCTGAAATACTTGAGAAAACACAAACTGGTGACTTGCAAAAAAGGCACTATTTATTCATATAAACACTGCTGAAAGATCTGAATTGCCGACCAGATCATCATGCTCAATAAACAAACAAGAGCGGGGAAACCGGATTTCAAAGACTCTTGCCCGCATTATCCCCGCCTGCAAAAAACCTGTAGTTTCCCGGTCAGGTCGCCTTTTCAGCCTCTTTGGAATGAAACAGCAGCATCAGGAAGCTGGTGTCCTGCTGGGCGGTGAGGGAATGAGGCAGCTTGGGGTCCATCAGGATGCCATCCCCCTTTTTCAGCAACAGCGAGGTATCCCGCGAACGCCAGATCGCCTCGCCTTCATAAACCAGCAGCACCACCTGCATCGGAGACCAGTGAGTCCCTATTGATTTACCCGCCTCTAAATCCACGGTTTTCACCTGTAATTTGCCTTCCCTGGCAATCGTTCTCGTCCGAATTTTCTCCAACATGGTGGAACCCAGCGGAAACCGGAACGGATAAAACCGATGTTGCGCATACGGGGAAGCCGGATCATCCACTTTGGCCGCACCGGCGCGCAGCCTCTGCATCTCAGTCAATACCTTGTATTTTTCCTCCGCAGAGAGGGATTGCTCAACCAGCGGAAAGATAAACTGCTCCTCCTTGCGCCAATGGCCCCGCAACTGTTCCATCAGGGTCAATCCCTGCCTGTAAATCCGCTCATTGCAGTCTTCCGGAAAGGAATACTGAAGCGTTTTCAACACCAACGCCGCACGGGCCAGCATAATTTCATCATGCTCAATTTCCAGAACCGGCAAGGGATAATACGCCCCCAGCGCCGGAAATAGAGCCTGCTCCTCGCAGGCGGTATGGATATTCGTCATCGTAACCAGTTGTTTCAGCAAATCACGCGCCTTGCTTTCCGCTTGGGGGGTTTGCCGGGTACAGATCTCCTTCAGGTGGCTCAAAAATGCCTCCAGCATGGCCTCCATGGCATGATGATCATCCGTCAGCAATCCAGTAATGGTCTGGGTTGTTGATTCCGCCTGGGATTGAAACATGTCGTCTACCTCCCTTCAGGTTCGGGTCTTGGCTTTCATGCCTCAGAGGCCGCAAATAGCCGGTTTGGGCAGGCTTCCTGCCTTTCAACCGCCGCTATGTTACTCAGCGTAGTCTGGGCAATGTTTTTCAGCGCCTCTTCTGTAAAAAACGCCTGGTGACTGGTAATCAGCACATTCGGGAACGTCAGCAGCCGGGCCAGCGTGTCATCCGAAATCCCGCAAGCCGAGTGATCCTCAAAAAAGATGTCAGCCTCCTCCTCATAGACATCCAGGCCCAAATAGCCTATCTTCCCAGACTTCAACCCCCGAATCAGGGCGCAAGCGTTCACCACGCCGCCCCGGCTGGTGTTAATCAGCATCACGCCGGGTTTCATCTGCTCAATGGCAGGCTCGTCAACCAGGTGGCGGGTCTCAGGGGTTAGGGGACAATGCAGCGAAATCACATCAGACTCCCGGTACAGCCGGGCCAGATCCACATACTCGCCCACCGGCCCGTCCGGGCCTTCCAGTTCGCTGAACCCTGCATCGGGGTATGGATCATAAGCCAGCACCTTGCAGCCAAAACCGCACCCTAAAATCCGGGCCACCAAAAGGCCGATGCGTCCCGTACCCACCACGCCCACCGTTTTACCCATCAGATCGAATCCCAACAGGCCATCCAGCGTAAAGTTGCCTTCCCGCACCCGGTTATATGCCTTATGATACTTCCGGTTCAAGGTCAGAATCATGCCTACCGTGTATTCGGCCACCGCGTAGGGGGAATAGGCCGGTACGCGAACCACGGCAACGCCCAGCGCGTCCGCCGCGCCCAAATCCACATTGTTGTACCCGGCGCAGCGCAAGGCCACCAGACGAACGCCTTGGGCGGCAAGGGACTTCAACACCGCCGCATCCACCACGTCGTTGGTGAATACGCACACCGCCTCAAAACCGGCAGCCAGCGCCACGGTATTGGCGGTCAGCCGCTCCTCTAAAAACACCGGCTGCAGCCGGTCATCGGCGTTGAATTGCCGAAAATACTCCTTCTCGTAATTTTTAGTGGAAAAAAACGCAATTTTCACAATGAGTTTGACGCCCCGCTCTTGCAAGTCATCCGCAAGTCACAAACAGGCTCCCAGGGAGCCTTGCTTGATTGTCCGCCAACAGGTACCTGCCTGTAAATTGGATAAATAGCTACTATATTCAATTACAGACCGTTCGGGCTTACGGCAAACGGGCCGGAAAAAAACGGTATCCACCCGTCTTGGCAGGGCGGATACCGAGTCAGATGGCTTCTGGCTATTTGGTTTGAACCGGTATTCGCTTTCCTTTTTTCTCAGTCAGTTTGGGCAGTTGCAAATTCAGGACGCCATGCTTCAGCCCGGCAGTGGCGCCTTCCGCCTTAATGCTTTCAGGCAGTGGAGTCCGGCGGTAAACGTCCCGCTTCTCCTCCACTTTTTCCTCACGGGCTTCCCCGCGAATCACCACCGGATCTTCCAGAATCCCCACCTGCAAATCCTCGGCCTTAATGCCAGGAACCTCAACCTTCAGCAACAAGCTGCTGTCGGTTTCGGAAATATCCACCGGGGGCAACCAGGGGCGAGCCAGCCTTTCCCCACGAGCAGCCGGAAACGATCGAAATTCCGCAAAGGCCGGGAACTGGAACGCTCCCATCTCATGAAAGTTCTGCTCCATCTAATCCCAAATCTCTGCCAAGGGGCGCATTAAGGCCATCAATGATTTTCCTTGTCTTTTCGCTTCTAATGCAATGAACCTACAAACAACCTACCGTGAATTTAAGGTGCCTTTATTTACAGCGGAACAAAACGGCAAGTAAATTGTAAACGTTACTAATATCCGCCTAGACAGGTGATTATTAAACGGGCTGGCAATTTACCTGGCATCGGTTTAACCGGCATTATTGAGGAAGTATTGAATCAGTCCCATCTCAATTCACGGATTGTTTAAACCCGTTAAATTGTGTTCCCTCCATTCATTACCCTGAAACCAAAAAGGAACCGATGATGCGCCTGCAAGACTTTATGAATACCGATGTCCACACGATTTCCGGACAGGAAACCGCAGAAACAGCCTATCAGCGCATGCGGCAACACCATATCCATCATTTGGTAGTGATGGATGGCGGCGCCATTACCGGCATACTGTCGATTGGGGACTTAGGCGGGCTGAGTGAAGAGAGACAACGACAAAAAATGCTGGTCAGTCATGCCATGGCCAAAAACGTGGTGATCGCCACCCCGGACACCAGCCTGAGAGAGGCGGCCAACCTGATGCGGGGTTGCACCGTCGGCTGTCTGCCGGTGGTGGATGAAGGCAAGCTGGTGGGCATTATTACCACCACCGACTTGCTGGAATTAATTGGCAGGGGCATTGAACGAATTGTGGCGGATACCGAAAAACGCCCAATCAGCCGGGAGCATCCCGGTAAAAAGCAGCCCGGCTTTAATCCGGGCCTGGGCAAAACATAAGCTTGCCCCAACGCCACCATCAATAAGCAGGGAGGGAATTGCAGATGTCCAAGGTTCTGGTTGAACTGGCGGTAGACCCCATCGGGACGGATTCCACCAGTGAAAGCGATTTTATCGTGGCCGCCGAACGCATTCTACGGCAAGCTATTGCCTCCGGTTCGGCGCTCCAGTACCAGATTGGCCCCATGTCCACCACCATAGAAGGCGAGCTGTACCAGGTGCTGTCCCTGGTTGGCCAGATGCATGAAGCCGCGTTCTCGGAAGGGGCGAAACGGGTATTAAGCACCGTGCGCATTGATGATCGACGCGACCGGGAGCCTAGCATCAGTCACCATGTTGACGTCATCAAGAAGAAGCTGGCCGTTTCCAAGGCGCAAATGTGTTAAGCGCCGTCATTGGGAATATTGCCTGAGCGCAAGTTTTTGGCCCAATGGTCGATTCAGGGAACAGGTTGAACGGCCATTCGCCGGAAATACGCATGTTGCCCCCTTCTCCCAGGCTCGGCTAAAAATTGACCTTTGCACCATTCAGGCTGACGTTCGCCGGTTTGCCAACGCAACAGCGTTGCCTCGCTCCCTCCTCCGGCTTCACCTTGAGCGAGTTACTGGTATCGCTGGCCTTCGGGTGATTGCCACGTTTACCGTCCCTAACTAATTACGATGCCATCGTAATTGACTGGAACGGGGCAGACGACCCGAACACATGGGAAGATGACCCGTTGAGTATCCTGATCTGCTTCAATCAAGGATCGACTTGCCCCGGCAATAAAATAGCGGATCTATCTGGGAAAGAAACTCCTGTGCCAGGAGATTTTCAGCAATTAACCCGCCTGTTGCAGGCAAAGCGAACCTGTTGAGAAGGCAGGGACATTGGTTTTCTTCTCCTGTTCAAACCGGCCCGAATCTGGTTGAATGGTAGGTATGAAAGACACAGAGAGTAAAGTGGAAACCAGCGGCCAGAGTACAGACCGCCCGGACACAGGGGAAGAAAACGCCTCCCAGGCGGACAATGCCAAGCAGGCGGAGCCTTCCGAAACCGGCTTCGTCAATGAGCTGATCAATCCCAAGTTCTCGGAACTGGGTTATATTCAGGTGTATACCGGCGATGGCAAAGGCAAAACCACCGCCAGCCTGGGACTCACCTTCCGCGCGCTGGGCAGGGGCTGGAATGTGCTGGTGATTCTATTCACTAAAGGGGGCAACGACTACGGCGAGCTGTTTTCCGCGCGGCAACTCAGCCCGCAGATTTCACGCCAGTTGACCATTGTGCAAGCTGGCCTGAACCGCATCGTCTTTACCCACAACATGAAGGAAGAGGACGCCATCGAGATTTCCAACGGCTGGGAAATCGCCAAACGGGCGGTTCACTCCGGCAAATACCAACTGATCGTGATGGATGAGGCCAACATTGCGGTGGATTTGGGACTAATCCCCCTGGAAGAAATGAAGAATTTGCTCATCAACAAGCCGCCTTCCCTGGAAATTGTGCTGACCGGACGACGCGCCCACCCGGAAGTGATCGAGTTGGCCCATCTGGTCTCAGAAATCCGGCCTATCAAGCATTACTGGGATATTGGCGTAAAAGCCCGCAAAGGAATTGAGTACTAAGCAGCGGGGTTAAAACGGCCAAAGCGCCTTGCTTTGGCAAGATCCCTATTCCACATCCATATTATCGATAAGCCGCACGTCATTTACATAAGCGGCAGCCAGCACCTTGGCATTGGCCCCTAGCGTATGGATGGGTTCAAAGGTGTCCTTATCCACCGCCGCCAGGTATTGCAAACGAATTGTGACGCCCGGCCCGCTCTGCTCGGCCAGCACTTCCCTGCTGATTTCGCCGAGAGTCGTTTCCGCGTTCAGTGGCGGCTGACCAGCCTGCACGGCTTGCCGCGCGCTAAGCCGAACCCGGTTAAGAATGGCCGACAGCGACAAGGCGGCCCGGCGTTCAGCCTCCGTTTCCAGGTAACGGTTACGCGAGCTAAGCGCAAGCCCGCTTGCCTCACGAATCGTCGGGTGCGGCAAAACCCGCACCGGCAAATGCAAATCGCGCACCATCTGGCGAATCACCATCAGTTGCTGGGCGTCCTTTTCCCCGAACACGGCCACCTGCGGGCGCAACAGGTTAAACAGCTTCAGCACCACGGTCGCCACGCCGGTAAAATGCCCCGGCCTGAATTCGCCACAAAAACGCTCCGTCAAACTGACAGGCGGCACCACCGTGGTCACGTTGTCCATACCTTCCGGATACAAAACAGCCACCGATGGGGTAAACACCGCATCGACACCCAACTCCCGACAAAGCGCCAAATCCTGCTCCAGCGGCCTGGGGTAATGGGACAAATCCTCCTGGGGGCCAAACTGCAAGGGATTCACAAAAATGCTGACCACCACCACATCCGCCACTTGTCGCGCCAAACGGATCAGGGCCAGATGACCTTCATGCAAGGCGCCCATGGTTGGCACCAACGCCACTTCCTGATCTTGCCACTGTTGGTAAATGGCATCGTATTCCGTGGCGGTGGAGATTACCTGCATACCTGCATCCTTACCCAAGCATATTGACGGGCCGTATTGTCCCACAAAAGGCGGGCTATTCGTACTGTTTCAGCAGATTCTCAAACTGGGCCGCCAGTTCCGGCAGCAATTCATCGGGAAAGGCGAAGGCTTCCTGCTGGTTATTGGGAAAGTCGCCGGTTTTAATATCCTGGGCATAAGCGCTCACCGCCTCTTGAATCAGGCGAGAAGAGGCCATATACTTACGCACGAAACGGGGACTCAGCTCGCTGTAGCGACCCAGCAGGTCGTCCACCACCAGGATTTGCCCGTCGCACACGTTGCCCGCCCCAATGCCAATGGTCGGAATCCGCAAACGCCGGGTAATCAGCGAGGCCACCTCCACCGGCACCATTTCCAGCACCAGCGCGAACACGCCCGCTTCCTGCAAACGCAGCGCCCCGCCAATCAGTTTCTTAGCATCCTCCAGGGTTTTGCCCTGCACCTTAAAGCCGCCCAGGGTATTCAGCGACTGCGGCGTAAAACCCAAATGCCCCACCACCGGGATCCCGATTTCAACCAGGTGGCGAACCACCTCCACCACCCGCTCGGAAGCGCCTTCCAACTTGACGGCCTGCGCGCCGCCCTCCTGAATAAAGCGGCCCGCGTTTTTAACGGCTTCCGCATGATCGGCCTGGTAGCTCATAAACGGCATATCAGCCACCACCATGGCATGTTTGGCGCCACGGGCCACCGCTTTTACATGGTGCAGCATCTCATCCACGGTCACGCTTAGGGTATTGGGGTGGCCCAGCACGGTCATGGCCAGGGAATCGCCCACCAGCAGCAAGTCCATCCCCGCATCGTCCAGAATTCGGGCGGTGCTGTAGTCGTAACAGGTTAAAGTGACGATTTTCTCGCCCTTTTCCTTCTTTCGCTTCAGGGAAGCCACACTATGCGTAATACGCCGAACCAACTGCTCCGGGGAGCGCTGATCGGAACCCTCTTGAATATGGACAGACACAAAAACATTCCTTGCGTTTGGGGATGCCGTTGCCATTCTAGTCTTCTTGCCGCCAGATTTCAAGTGAAGTCTGCCGCCAGATATTAATCCGGATCAGGAACCCATTGGATTCCCAATCGTAAGAAAGCTCTCCCACTCTACCAGAAGCAGAGAAATCATCCCGTATAGCTTATAGAAGGTACAAAGCAGATTCTATGTCAGCCGCCCTATTGCTGGGCGTTTAACGGTGCGGGTGGGGGAATCTCGGCCAGCGGCGGCACTTCTTCCACCCCGGTCGGCAGCGGCAAGGGTGTAACCGGCGGCAATACCTTCACCTTGGCGGAATATTCGCGCTTGAACCACTGAATAATGGAACGCGCCAACTGCCCCGGATTGTGCCGGACAACCTGATGCTCCGCCTCGTCCACCAGCAGTTTTTCCACCACCTGAATCCCCATTGCGGCGCACCGCTCGCGATCCAGCGTAACGGGCTGATAGCCATGGCTAAGGTATTTTTCCAGCAGGGCTTCCGGCAGCCAGTTGTTCACAATGACCCCGTTAATAATATTGGGGTACGGACAATGATCCAGAAGGGCCTGCACATGGTCGCCGACCGAATAGCCGTCGGTTTCGCCGGGCTGGGTCATAATGTTGGCCACATACAGCTTGGGCGCCTTGCTTTTGGAAATGGCCTGGGTAATCTCGTCAATCAACAGGTTCGGCAATACGCTGGTGTACAGGCTTCCCGGGCCGAGGATAATCAGTTCGGCATGCTGGATGGCTTCCACCACTTCCGGAATAGTCTTCGGGGATTCCGGAATGCATTTGAGTCGGGCGATTTTGCCCTTGGCCTCCGGTATCTGGGACTCGCCCACCACCACGGTGCCGTCTTCCATTTCGGCGGCCAGTTTGATGTTTTCCAGCGTGGAAGGCAACACCCGGCCCGAAATGCTCAATACCTTTGAAGATTCCTTGATTGCGGAAAACATGTCGCCGGTAATCTGGCACATGGCGGTTAAAAACAGGTTGCCGAAGCTATGGCCTTCCAGCCCTGAGCCGGTCTTAAACCGATACTGGAACAGTTCGGTAATCAGGTGTTCCTCATCGGCCAAGGCGGCAATACAATTGCGGATATCGCCCGGGGGGATAATGCTGTGTTCCAGCCGCAACCGGCCCGAACTGCCGCCGTCGTCCCCCACCGTTACAATCGCCGTAATGTTGGAGGTGTATTTTTTCAGTCCACGCAACAAGGTGGAAAGCCCGGTTCCACCGCCAACCGCTACAATCCGGGGGCCATGAATCAGCTTGTTTTGCCGGTAAAGCGCCTCCAGCAGGTCGGAATCCTTCCCTTCATGCTGAATGGCCACTTTTACGGTGATATACGCCTTGCGTAACCCCATGTAAAACATGACGAACCCGGCCATCACCAGCAAAGGCCCGCTAAAATGGGCTGGAAACAGCTTGGCCAGGAACTTGAGAAAATCGATAAAAGTCGTGACCGGCTGAAGATTCAGCACCAGCGCCATGCCCACAAACAGCATCACCGCCCCGGAGGTCGCAATGCCAATCCAGCGTTTAATGGAAAGGCCCGGCATCAGCCAGGTGGCTAAACGCGGAAACTTGAGCATTGTTCTCAGGACTCTCCTACGGAACAGGTTGAGCTTTGGGACAGCTTGGCCGAATCGGGGCTTGAATTCAAGCTTGAATCCATCGGCTTACCCCATCTTAACATTTCCCGATGGGTGATTACTATATTGAACGCAGGGCAATGCCGCTTCAGGTGGCTCGCCAATTCTTCGCCCATGCAAACCGAACGGTGCTTGCCGCCAGTGCAGCCCACCGCGATGGAAAGCCGGGTTTTCCCCTGCGCCTGGTAAAGGGGCAGCATTTCGGCAACCAGATCGGCCCACTTGTCAAAGAAGATACGGGCGTGATCCAGGTTGAAAATGAAGTCCCGCACGGGTTTGTCCAGCCCGGTCATGGGGCGGAGCGACTCATCGTAGAACGGGTTGGTCATGAATCGCATGTCAAAAACCAGCTCGGCATCCTGCGGAACGCCGTACTTAAAGCCAAAGGTGTTGATATAAACGGTAAAGTCCTGGTTATCGATGGGCAAGCCCAGCACCCGAACAATTTTATGCTTCAGCTCAATCGCAGTGGTAGTGCTGGTATCGATGGAATACTCTTTCAAGTCCTTGATAGGGGCAAACTGCTTTTTATCGGCAGCTACCGCCACTTGTAAGCCCGCATTGTCACCGTTTTCAAAGGCATGCCTTTTTTCCGATTGCAGATAGCGCTGCACCAGCACTTCTTCCGGGGCATCCAGGGCAAGCACTTTAAGATTCGGAAGGCTCTGCCTCAGGCTTTTCACGGATTCCACCACGGCGGCGGCATCGATTTTCGGCCCCAGGCGAAGGGAAAACGCGACCGGTGCCTGGCCTTTCGCCAACGGCAACAGGGTATTGTGGAGTTGTTCAGCATCCACCCCGGCCACCGTCAGGAAACCCAGGTCGGCAAAAATATCCAGGGCGGTGGTTACGCCCGAGCCGCCGGTTCCTATCACTAGAAAATGATCAAATTTCGTTTCGTTCGCGGGACTCATAACCAACCCGAAGCTCCTATATCCGCCAATGACAGGGAAACCGGCTGAATCAGCAATTGTCCCACCCGATCAGCCACTTCCGTGCATTGGGGCAGGGTGGGGCTAATGTGCAAGGTCTTGAACTTGACCGGAACCGTTTTTCCGTCCTCGGTGGTCAGTGCAGATTGCCCAATCAACTGGCGCGCCTGATCCATCACCCCTTGCGGCGGCAGGAATTCCTGCACTCGGTTCAGCGACAGTTTGCCTTCGCTCGTGTAACGCTTACCCAGGTAAATTTCAGGCGCGGTGCGAATGCCCACTTCCTTTTCCACCTGTTCCAGCACCGGCCCGGCTGGCCCCACCAGCACGAACCAGTTGTTCATTTTATGCAACGCCCTGGCCACCGTCATCGCCACTTTGGAATCATTCACAAACGCGGCGTACAAAGCGCCATGCGGGCGAATATGCTCAATATCCAGCCCTTCGGAGCGAGTCATAGCCTGAAATGCGCCAATTTGCACATAAATCCAGGCGGTCAAATCCTCTTCGGAAAGCTGCATCGGTTCATAGCCGTGCCGGGCCGGATCTGGATAGCCGATGTGAGCGCCAATGGTACAGTTAAAGCGCTTGGCCTGGCGAATCGACTCCAGTATTTCCCTGGGATCGCCATCATGCACCGCGCAGGGAATATTGACGGACGTGACCGCGTTCAACAGTTCATAACCAGTTTTATTGAAAAAAGCCGAATCCCGGCTTTGGCCCAGGTCGGTATTCAAGTCCACAAAGCGTTTCACTTTGTTATTGACCAGGATCTTCTTTGCTAAATCTACTGTTTTGGGCATTGGGTAAACCTATTCTCGTTCACTCTATCTTATGGCAAGCGCGCCTAATTTGAAAGTTCAGTAGAGCACCAGCCAAAGCGCCAGCCTGATTTGACGCACCATACACAGGAAAATGGCGGTACCCAGCAGGTCGTACGGCGCGGTTTCCACGGAAAGCCGGAGCATCCAGCCCGGCAAGTCGCTCCAGGGTAACTGCCCCAATACGCTCAGGCCCACTAAGTAGACCATACCCAGCAGGTGCAGCACTACCACGGCCGCAATGGCCTGGCCGAAGATTTTAAGCGAGCGGCTGGCGTTGTCCTGTTTCTGAAACGCCTTGTGGAACGTCTTGCCAACCAGGTAGGCCATAATCACCGCACCAAGCAGGTAGCCAAAGCCCGGCTGGGTAACGTACTGCCATCCGCCGCCATTGGCAAACACCGGCTCAACGCCAAGCCCAACCAGCAAAAACAGCAGTACGGAAGCCGTCCCCATGAACGGCCCCAGCAAAGCCCCTATAAAAAGGGCCAATGGGAGTTGGCAAGTGTATTGAATCATGCTCAACTGGCTATAAGCAGTGGCATGTCCGCCAATATTCAGCGGACTGGGCAGTGAAACCGGCACAAATCCGATCACCACCAGTAACAGGGTACACAATAACCCGACCAGAATACCGTTCAGGCTGATTCTGGGTGGATAAGAAGCCCGTTGCAACAAAGGCCGCCGGTGTTCCGAATCCGGATCCAGGCCGGGGGTCGCAGCCTGCAAGTCTTCCTGGGGGTTTTCAGGGGCGGTTTTGTCGATACCGACGATTGAAATAACAGTGTCGCGGCCCATGCTACATTCCAAACCCGCGGGGCAAACCACCCAGGCGCGCCTCAAGCTCGCCTTTCAGCTTGTTGTACAACTTGCGGTAATCGGCGGAATTGATGTCCGGCGTGGTCATGATCAATGCGTCTTCCTGATTGTCCTGGTAATACTTGGGACGGACGCCCACCGAGGCGAAACCGTATTTGTAATAAAGATTCTGGGCGTTGTAGTTCGTAACCCGCACTTCCAGTGTCACCCAGTGGATTGAGCTTCCCATGCACCGCTCCAGGCTTTGCACCAGCATCAGCTCGCCCAACGCGTTGCCCCGGTATTCGGGCCGTACGGCCACGGTGGTAATGTGGGACTCGTCCGCAATCAGCCAGAAGCCCAAATAGCCCACCAGCTTGGGTACATCCTGGTGAATCAGGGCATAGTAGCGGCCCACCTGGTTGTTCATTTCATTATAGAAAGAATCATCCGACCAGTGATGCCTGCCAAAGGACACCGACTCGATCTCCATCACCTCAGGCACGTCCTGCGAGCGCATGCGACGCAATTCAAGCTGGGAAGCCTGAACATTGACCTGGGTCGGTTCGGAGGGTGAAATCATATCGGATTCCATGGATTGCTGATTCGGTACTTCTCTCCATGTAACTAATGGCGGAAAACCGTTGGTTCCGTCATCGAGCCGGGCCGTTAGGCATTTTCCTCACAAACCCGAAACACAAATCCAGAGAAGTTTATTCACTATTCTAGCTTAAAACGGCACAGACGCCACCCATGCGGCACAAATTCAAAGCGGGAAAAGCGATGAAGGCTATCCGGGGCATTTTTGGAGAATGTCGCAGGATTTGGCTGGCAGGTCGCCAGAACACCCCTGTAGACGCAACGGTTTACAAACGCTAAAATGCTGCTGTTAGCAACGTGTAGGGATTTGCCGCTATTCCCCCCGAATCCAGAAACAGCCTAAGCCCGGAACCGCAGGATAAACCAGCCCCGCCCCAGCAAAGCCTGCCCGAAACAGCAAGGCGAACCATCGAAGTGGTTTTGCCGGACGCGCGCCATAGCGAGATGGCTTTCAGTTTTAAGACGCCCGGCAGGGATAACCTGGCCGCTTCCGCCAACCGCCTGCTGAAATTCGAATTTCCGCCCGCCCAGGAAGCCAAGGTGTTCGAACGGCTGATTAAAACCAACGTGTTGTCCGCCGGACTGTCTAAAAAGGTTTTGGAGGCGCTGCCGTTACCCTTTCTGGAGAAAATTTACGGCTCGTTGTGGCAATCGCTTTTCGACGTGCAAGACCCGGTGGCCGATAGCTGGCTGACCCTGTTTCTGCTGAGCGAGGAACTGTTGGCGTTTAACCCGGAACCCTGGGTACGGCAAGATATTGAGCAGATAGGCACCCGCGACACCGGCGCCATGCACAGTTATTACTACCAGGGGGCGCTTAACCGGGAGCAAATGACCACCTTTTTGACCCGGCACGGGTATCGCACCGATTTTTTGCAGGCTCTGGAAGACCAGCCGCCCGGCAAAGCAAACGACCACACCCTGCGGCTGGCCTACCTGGCATGTCGCAGGTTGAGCAGCCCGCTTCCGTGGTCGGAATTGCTGGCCTCTCTGGATGCCGTTGAACTGGAGAGATTTCCCCGGCTGGCCCGCCTGAAATCCATTCAGGAACTGCTGGGACAGCAGCACTGGGCGCAAGGGGCCATTACCCCGGACAATTTGGCAATCGCCATTCGCCGCTTACAGCAACTGCTGGGCCAAAAGGAATGCATGGCCCTCGCCTCCCGCCATGCCTTGCCTCGCCCGGTGCAAGCCCTGGTGATTGTAGAGGGCGAGACCGAAAAAATACTGCTGCCCCTGTTTGCGGAAGCCATGGGACTGGACTTGAACGCTTTGGGCATTGATGTGCTACCCGCAGGCGGCAAAAACCATGTGCTTTCCATTTATGGCGAGGCCGTCCGGTACCTGAATATTCCCATTTGCATCGTGCTGGATAGCGACGCGGCGGAAATCGCTCAGGAACTGGCCCCGCTGAAGCGCCCGCAAGATTATATTTTCCAGATTGCAGAAGGCGAGTTCGAGGATTTATACGATTTGAACCTGACCCTGAAGGCCATTAACCTGAACTACCAGCCTTACCCGGAAGTGACCCGCGAAAGCTTCCAGGAGCTGACGGCCAGCAACCAGAGCAAAGGGCGGGTTCAGGCGCTGAGGACGCTATGGCAATCCTACAACCTGGGTTCATTCGATAAAATCGAGTTCGCCCGCCAGTATGCGGAAATGATTCAGCCCGCCGCGCGGAACGGCAAGCCGGTCGCCCCGCCCGCCGCCATTCGCAGGCTGGTGGAAACCATCCTGAAGGTGCGAACGGGCGCGCTGGCCAAAAATCGCTAACGGCAATCACGGACAACAATCGCAACCACATGAAAAAGGAATTCATCGGCATGCACCGGGAAGTGATCCAATTGAATGCGCATGCCTGTCGGTTGCAGGAAGCGGGGTATTTCCCCGTGGGGCTGCTGTTTGGCTATGGCGCGTACACCACACTGCGGCTGCCCATTGCCGATGAATGGCTGGACGCCCATTTAAACCGACTGGCCCACGATGCCCGCAGCTTGGGACTGGACTGGCGCTATTCCCATACGTTGCTAAAAAAGGAAATTCGCGGCTTGTATCAGCCAGAAGAACCCGTCATTCGCCTGAGCGCCTTTGCGGATGTGGACGGCTACGGGGACTTTTATTCCGCCCAGCCGATTCCGTGCCGGTTGCTGATTTCCACCCGTTCGGCCCCCATGCCCAGCGTCAGCGGGCTTTCCCTGCAAAGCGCCGATTATGGGCGTCCGCTGCCCGCCATTAAAACCGGCCCCATGGCCGACCTGATTCTCCTGAAACGGCAAGCCCGGGCGGCAGGCTTTGACGACGTCCTGTTCATCAACCGGCAAGGCTGCATCAGCGAAGCCAGCACCGCGAATGTTTTCCTGATTCGGGACGGGGCGCTGCACACCCCCGATCCACAACGAGATGGTTGTCTGCCGGGCATTACCCGCTTGCAGGTTCTGCAAGCAGCCAGCCAGGCCGGCGTTGCAACAGAAGCCGGCCAGCCTCTCCCCCTTGTTCTTGCCAAACAGGCGGAGGGCGCTTTTTTATGCAACGCAGCTCAGGGCATCATTCCCGTTCGGCGCATTGATGACACGCCCCTGCCCTGGCCCCCATCCGCCCAGACCGTGCTGAAGGCAATGCAGGAAAATCTGCCCCTGATACAGCGCCAATTAAACGATTAAACCCGCCGAGCCGCCGGTAGCATCTGGAAACCAGGGCGAAGCACCGTCAATCCTCTTTTTCTTCGTGAAAGACCTTGAGCGTTGCGGAAAGCACCCCATCCAGCGCGTTCAGCTTGCGGGACAGCACGTTCACATCGGCCTGTACCCCTCTCAGGTCCACGGTGTAGCTCATGGTGGCGGTATTGGC
Organism: Candidatus Melainabacteria bacterium; assembly: GCA_902168245.1. Classification (GTDB taxonomy): domain Bacteria; phylum Cyanobacteriota; class Vampirovibrionia; order Vampirovibrionales; family Vampirovibrionaceae; genus Vampirovibrio. The sequence continues at coordinate 21,404 of CABHPA010000056.1, read as the reverse complement.
TTCCTCGTTGCGCTGGGTTTTCACCTCCACGGTTTTACGCGGGAAGCTTTTATCCAGCCACTGCTCAATTTCGGTCAGGGCGTTTTCCCGCGCCGTCACCTGCACCCGCAACAGGGTGAATTTCTTGAGGTGCTTCTTGAACATGCTGCGCTCCAGCCCGCCGATGATAAACAGCACCAGAAACGAGAACACCGTGGCCACAATGGCCAACTGGTAAGAGCCAACCCCGATCAGCATGCCAATACTGGCGATCATCCACAGGCTGGCCGCCGTGGTTAACCCGCGAATGCTGGCCCCATGACGCAGCACCGCCCCCCCGCCGATAAAACCGATGCCGGGCAAAATCTGGGCGGCAATCCGGGCGGGATCCCGCACCAGTTTATAGGCCAGATTCGGATCCGCATCCTTCAGCACCAACCCCAGGCTCATGTCCGAAATGGATACGATGGTAAAAATAGTGGCCCCCAAACACACCAGAATATGCGTTCTCAACCCGGCGGACTGCTGGGTGTACTCCCGCTCCATGCCTACCACAGAGCCTAGCAACAGGGCTAGCAGGAGTCGCAATATCTGCTCGTTCAGGGTTAATTCCATTCAGGCTGAGACGCTACCTCTCTTCTATTTCCTGTCCTATTTGTTTGAATGCTTTTGCATATTGCTGTTTCATCTTGCCGAATCAGGCCATGCGGCCAGCACAAACGACCCTTCCATTGTAACAGCCCGGCTCGCCACTGAGAAAGCCCCTATCTTAATAAAAATTAGGTTCTTCCTCTTGCGCGGCCCGTTGAAAATAGCTATCCACCAGGTTGCTAATGCTGCGGGAGAGAATGCGGTTATTTCGGGCCATATGGTCAAACCCGCTTTCATTCTCATCCAGTGGCCTGTAATCCGGAAACAGCTTACGCGCCTCCGGTTTGGGCGGCTTTATTTCCGCAACGGGCTGAAGCGGCTTGGGCGTTTGCAAGGAAGTCGGCTTCTGTTGTGGCTTCGTCTCGGCAACGTCCGTCTGGCTGGCGGCAGGCCCATCATCGCTTGAATTCTGGCCTGGGCCGCCCACATCCGTGCATTCAGCACCCCGATCAGAATCATCACCCTGGCCAATGTCGGCTGTTCCGTCGGGCTCAACCGGGGCAGGTTCAGAATCAGGCGCGGCGGCCTGCGAAACAATTTCCGGGGTGGCTTCAATCATGCTGAACCATGCCGTCGTGGTTTCTTCCGGCGCGTACAGCTCATACATTGGCATGTCCGGCAAAACGCCATCATGTTTTACAGTTCCCGGCTCATCGGCGACAGGCCACCGCACTTGACGGATAACCGCATCGTCAAAGCGACACGGCTTTTCTGCTTTTTCTATTTTTTCTACCTTTTCCAATTCCAGCTTTTCTATTAGGAGCGGCCGGGTTTCGGTCACGGTTCGCCCAGGAAGGCTTTCCGGTTGCGGTAAAATCACCCTGGGGCTTGTCTGGGGTTGGACGACCCTGGTTTCCGAGGCGGCCTGAATTCCCTCCAGAAACAACCCTTTAACCGGGCCGGTAAAAATATCATCCAGGCCGAGAATCTCCTCATTGGCAGCCGGGGCGTTACGACCGGATGGCTTGACGACGGACGACGGGGCTGCAATAACCGATTCACTTGGCGGAATAGGCTTGATAGCAACCGCTGCAGGCTTTTGGCGGGCATCGGCCCAGCGGTTGGATTTACCCTGATGCACCCGTGTTGGCGCGTGAATGGCGCTGGCCCAATCCTCTCCCAACGAGCCTTGAATTTTGCGCATGGCGATGGCGGATTCCAGGGACAGGCCGTAAGTCTTGCGAAACGCTTCGCTGGTATGGGCCACCTTGCGGCAGGTCGGCTGGGCGAATTTGAGTTGCCTGGCCTGCACCGGGGCCGAGTACGCAATTGGCCAGTAAACGGCAATGGTGTTTCGGATCGCTTTCAGGGCGGGCCGGATAATCTGTCGCCAGAGCAGGTCAAACGTATCGTTCAAATCCTCAATCAGGGAGGTTCCGTATTGCGCCCAAAGCCTGGCTTCGGGGTTCCCCGCCTCATGCTGGTCGTTTTCATTCAACAAATGCGTCATGGCGGCTCCACGCTGAACTCACTCACCGACTCAAAGCCCGCCCCATGCGGACTTTGGATACTTTCCCAAAGAGATGATGCCCATAAGAACTTGTGATGGGTTCCCTGATTCAGAGTCTAATCAGAGACTGAATCTTTTCAATCCTCTTTTCAATTCTAATGTCGGCAGCAGGGGTTCGATATCCCCCATCTGCTGTAAAAGGGTTTTTCTCATGGTTCAGAGGCGTTCCCGGGACATGGGCGGCCAGCTAAAACCCGGCGCAAAAACCCTTTATGCCCCGGAATTCCCGTAAACGTTTCGCCCCCGAACATAGGTGGCCCGCACCAACCGCTCATCCCCCATGTAAACCAGCGGGGACAAAATCCCCTCCGGATCATTCTGCGCCACGCTCTGCGCATCAAGGCTGCCAGCCTCCCCGCCGGGCAAGGCCATGCAGGATTTCCCCAGGGGGTCCAGAACCAGGAAATCCGCTTCCTTGCCGGGTTCAAAATTGCCGATTCGATCCTCCTGCAACAACGCCCTGGCGCCGCCCAGGGTGGCCGCGTAAAACAGCGACTGCAAGGAAACCAGAGCATCGGCCTGCATGAACTGGGCGTCTTTCATCACTTTAAACATGGACAATTCCGGCCCCGCACCCACATCGGAACCCAGGCCGAACCGCAACCGGCGGGCCAGGACATCTAACAGGCGAAACCGGCCGCTTTTCAAGAAAAAATTGGAGCAAGGGCAATGCGCCAGCGCTGATTCCGCGACATGAATTCGCCCTAGTTCATCATCGGAAAGATGAATGCCATGCGCCAGAATGGTTTTTGGGGCCAGCAGGCCGAAACGCTGATACACGTCCGTATAATCCGTCGCCCAGGGAAACTGCGCCCGCACCGCCTCAATTTCGCCCAATTGCTCGGACAGGTGGGTATGCAGATAAACGTCGGGGTATTTCTGGCGCAACTGGCCGATGCCCGCCAGCAATGCCTCGCTGCTGGTAATGGCGAAACGGGGCATCCAGGCGTATTGAATCCTGCCCCGATCCCGCCCGTGCCACTGTTCGCAATGGGCCTCGGTTTCCGCCAGCATTTGCGGGGCAGGCTTTAACAGGGCGTCCGGCGCGTTCACATCCATCAGGTTCTGGCCCATAACCACCCGGTTGCCCAGGGCCAGGGCGGTTTCAAAGGCAATCCGGGTCGCGTCATTATGAGAAGTGAGGAACACCGCCGCCGTGGTGGTGCCGTTTTTCAGCAACTCTCCAAAAAACCAGCGGCTCACGGCTTGGGCATGGGCCGCATCCGCAAACCGGGCTTCCGCCGAAAAAATATGCCGCTCCAGCCAGGAGAGTAAATTGGCCTCCTGGCAACCGGCCACTTCCATTTGGGGCAAATGCACGTGCAAATCCACAAAGCCCGGCACCATCAAGGCGTTTGGCGGCAAGGACACCACCTCAAAACCACCCAGCCGGTTGGACTTTTCAAGGGCCGCCCAATCGTTGCAGGCCGCAATCCTGCCTTCAGAGTCGACCAGCAATCCCCCGTCCTGCCAATAGCAGGACTCTTCGGCGTTTAACGCATGCAAAACCCGTCCCCGGTAAGCACGAGGGGAAATAGGCGCATCAAGACGGTTTAAAAACTCTGACATTTAATTCTCTATTTTCAGCTTCTGTTTTTAAAATTCTACAAAAAAGTGATGATCACAGGTTGGGACACAAACTCATCCTAAAGGGAGCAGTGTCCGGCCAGCATCGGTAAAAAACCCGATTCCGGCCCGCAAGTTAAAAATGGATCTTGTAAAAAGACAAAACCTTGGAGGTTTTATCACAGCCAAGCCGAACCTGTCCAGCAGTTCCCTAAAAAATACTAGCCCATCGCCAGACGACGGCTAGTCCTTCAGCAGCCAAACCCGGCTTTGGGTGACCAAATCGGTGTACACCAGCGACAGATGATTTTTGTATTTCTCCACCGTGGGTTTGAGATAACGGGTACTGCTACCGAACACGTTGTCCTCAAAAATGTAGATATGGGGAAACTGCTTGCCGTAACGCGCCCGTTTTTCCTGAATGTAGGCAAACAGCTTGTCCTGGTGGGCGGTAAACGGAAACGCCGTGGAGCGTCGTCCGCTGTAGAAATAAACGACCGGCGGCTTCCGGCTGATAATCAGGCTGTTTTGCGGGGTATTGCGCTTCAGCCACAGCAAGGTTTCGTAATACGCCTTATTGCCCTTGCGCAAGGACGGCCCCTGGTTGGCCTTTTTCAACTGGTACCCGGCGTTCACCCAACGGACAGTATCCGGTAAGTGCCCGGCCAAAGCCAGGAGCAAAAACAAAGGCACCGCAGCGGGCGCCAGTTTGCGGCACAGGGTGAACTTTGCTGAAAGCCAGTCACGAATAGTCAAAATGCCTGAATAGGTGCAAAGCAGAATAATCGGGAACACCGGCAACAAAAAGCGCTGGCTGATATACGGGTAAACCAGCAAAACACCCATATAGACGCAGATGTATAGCCCCCCAAACGGGAAGCGTCGGAGCAGGTTCCAAAACCCAGTAAAGAAAAGAAGCCAAAAGAGCGCCATCAGGGGCCACAAGTGGGTCAGGTTAACCTTGTGCCCTTTCGCCTTAAAGCCCGGCAGCAGATGATCCAGTGAGAGTTTCGTATATGCCTCGATGCGATCCACGATGTTTTGCAGCAAAATGGCCGGAGTGGTCTGCATGCGGTTCTGATCCAGATCCACGGGCCGATCCACCAGGAAATGCTTGACGTATTCCAGCTTGATGGGCGATTTATCCAGCACTTCCTGCACACCTTGCTGGTTCAGGGAGCTGATATCGCTGCGGTGCTGGAGCCGGTAGAAATGCTCGTAGCTCTGCCAGCCGCCCACAGTGAGAATAAACAGTAATGCGGCGGCAATCAGTAGCTTCCATTGCCTTTTGAACGATAAAGTCGCCAGAAAAGCCACCACCAAGGCCACGCCTATCTGTCGGGTCAGCGCACACAGAATAATCATCAGCACGGTGAGGAAAAACCACCCCATTGGCTTGCCCGCTCCGGATGGCTGAGGCTCCTGATTCTTCCAGAAACACCACGCCGCATAGATAGCCAGCATGGAAAAGGCCCAGTAGGGCGTGTCGGAGAGAATATCGGAACTGTACTTGAAGATAATCGGATTGACGGCTACCAGCGGGGTCAGGATCATGGCGTCCCGGCGGGACATCATCTGGCGAACCCAGGCGTAAAACAGGGGCAGGCTGGCCAGAAACAACAAATCGATATAGCCCTTGAACACCCACTGCATGGCTTGAAGATCCTCGTTGCCGAAAAGCTGCATTAAGCCAGCCAGTTGCAGCGCCAATAATGGCGGAAAAGTGAAATAGGGCTGCGGATTGGGTTCGGAGGTCAGCAGGTAGTTTCCCTTGAGGATGGACTGGGCCAGGATGCAGAAAATGGCGCTGTCATGGTTCACCACGGTCAGGAAAGGGTTCAGCATCAGCCCCATCAGGATTCCCGCCACCAGCACCACGCCAGTGACAAACAGGACATCGGTTTTATATTGCCGCCAGAATAACCCCACCATGCCCGCTACGTCCTAGTCGATAAACCGGAACTTCACCAGCGCCTTAAGCGCCCAGAGACCATCCACCCAGGTGATCTTCTTGCCCTCGTGGAAAGCCCGCCCGTTGTAGGAGATGGGAGCCTCGGCCAGGCGGCACTTTTTCTTCAGCACCTTGGCGGTAATCTCCGGCTCAAAGTCAAAGCGGTTGGATCGGATCTTGATACCCTTTAAAATCTCGGAACGAAACGCCTTGTAGCACGTTTCCATGTCGGTAATCCGGGTGCTGTAAAGCAGGTTGGTCACCAGGGTCAGGAATTTGTTGCCCAGGTAATGCAATCCGGCAAAGGCTTCCTTGGTTTTGCCCTCGCTCAGACGGCTTCCATAAACCACATCGGCCTGATTATCCACAATCATCTTGATAAGTGGCGGGTAATCCTGGGGATCGTATTCCAAATCGGCGTCCTGAATCGCCATGATATCACCTGAAGCCACATCGATGGCAGTCCGCAGGGCGGCGCCCTTGCCCATGTTCTGGGCGTGGTAGATGATGCGGTACTGGGGATGCTGATCTTCCAGCCGCCGAAGGATATCTCGCGTACCGTCCTCGGAACCGTCGTCCACAATAACCAGTTCCTTCTCCAAGCCGCAGAAATCCACAGACTCCACGCGCTCCAAAAGGGTTTCCAGGGACTCAACCTCGTTATACACCGGAATCAGAAGACTGATTTTTTTCGTATTGCTCATTGTTTGGGGGTACTGCCTGCCACACATGTGAAAACAGGATATAGCATACCGCATCCAAAACCAATATGCGGGGGAAAAGCCAGAAAATTGACATCCAAATTTGTTACAACCCTCAACATGGCAAGCGCTGGAATCGCCAAGTCTCCTTGCCAGTGGGGATTTTCGGGCAAAGGCCATAAAGCGGCGACGCCTTGGACGCCCGAAAGTCAGGGCGCAATTACCGGCGGCTTTCCGATTTTATACAGACACGCTTGCCATAGCCCACCAAAATTTTTCTTGAAATGTACAGGTGAGACTGTAGAATTTCTATCCTGTACTTTCTCATTTTCGTATCGCCTAAATCTTTATTACTTCCTCGTAACCAGAAAAGGATCCTACCGAATTGAACGTGAAACCTGATTCCACGGTCGTCAACCTGGGACGGCACCTTTTGGCAGAGTTTTATGACTGCAATTCCAACATCCTGAACAATGTCCAGATGATTGAGGACATGATGACGGAAGCCGCCGTTGCTTGCGGCGCAACGGTTGTGGACAAAAATTTCCACATGTTCAGCCCCTACGGCGTGAGCGGCGTGGTAATCATCTCCGAATCGCACCTGGCGATTCATACCTGGCCCGAGTACGGTTACGCCGCCGTGGACTTGTTTACCTGCGGCGACAGTTGCGATCCCAGGGTGGCCTACGACTTCCTGCGGGAGAAGTTCCATGCGGGTTCCGCGTTCTATTCCGAGTTGAAGCGCGGTTTGATGAATACGGAAACCCAGAAAATGATTGAGTCGCCGTTCCATGTGGAAGCCCAGATGGCTACCACCACGGCAGGCGCAGCTATTATCGGTTCTGACAATAAAGGGGAGGGCTAAGCGCCAATGACTGTTGTACGTTCTGAATTCGGCCCTCACCTGATGCTGGATTGCAGTGGCTGCAATCTGGAGAAAATCAGCAACCTGGAATACGTGTTCAAGTTCTTGAACGAACTGCCGGAAAAAATCGGCATGACCAAGATCACCCAGCCCTATGTGTTCCCGTACGAAGGGCTGATCCCGGAAGACAAGGGCATTACCGGCACGGTCATCATCGCGGAATCCCACATTACCTTCCATTCCTTTACCGACAAGGATTACTTCTTCTTTGACGTGTTCAGTTGCAAGCACTTCGACCTGGATCGGGTCGCCCAACTGGTGCAGGAAGCCTTTGAAGTGCAGAACGTGGAACGCCACGAAGCCCTGCGCGGCATTAACTTCCCCCGCAGCCTGGAAGAAAGAGTGCCGCTGGTTGCCGGTAAAACGGTTTAAACTGCTCTCTAATTCTATGCCTCAAACCGACACCAAGGGCGACGGCAGTTCCTGAACCGGGGACTAAATACTTTATTTCAGGGAATTTTCCCTGTATCCTCCTGTTTTAGCGCACATTAACGTGGAGAATTTGCAGATGGACCTTTGGATTCGGGAACGTTTTCAGGATCGCACCGAGCTGGGCTACAAGGTATCGGACGTGTTACACCACTCCGTGTCCGAATTCCAGGAAATTGACGTAGTGGAAACTGTGGCGCTGGGCCGAATGCTACTGCTGGACGGCATGGTGATGACCTCCGAGCGGGATGAGTTCATCTACCACGAGATGATCGCCCATATTCCCATGCTGGCGCACCCGAACCCCAAGAACGTGCTGGTCATCGGCGGGGGGGATGGCGGCACCATCCGCGAAGTACTGAAACACCCCTCCGTGGAGCGCGCCGTGCTGTGCGAGATTGACGGCGACGTGATTGAGGTCTGTAAGAAATACCTGCCCAGCATCGCGGGCAAGCTGGATGACCCGCGCGTGGAGATTGAAGTGCGGGACGGGGCGGCCTACATTGCCAACCACAAGAACACGTTCGACGTGATCCTGATTGATTCCACCGACCCGATTGGCCCCGGCGAGAAGCTATTCACCCAGGAATTCTACACGAACACCCTGGCCGCCCTGACCGAAAACGGCATTATGGCTTGCCAGAGCGAATCCCCGGTGGCGGTTCCGGAAGAATGCAAGCGCATTAACAAGTTGCTGCGCTCCGTATTCCCGTATGTGCAGCCGTATACGGCCTGCATCCCATCCTATCCTGGCGGGCAGTGGACTTGGAGCTTCTGCTCCAAGGGCATTAAGCCGTTGGATAATATCAACGAGAGCGTCGCCGCCGAACTGGAAAAAACCACCCGCTATTACAACCGGGCGCTGCATCCGCTGGTATTTACCCTTCCCAACTACGTAAAACAAGTATTTGAGCTGGAAACCGCAGGAGTAAAAGCCTAATGCTGAGTGGCCCTTTTATTCCCCGCGACTGGATGGGCGCTTGCGAAACCTTTGAAGAAGCAGACTGGGTATTGGTGGGCTTGCCCTACGATGGCACCACGTCTTTCCGTCCCGGTACGCGCTTTGGCCCGGAAGCTATCCGCGCGGCAAGCTGGGGACTGGAAACCTACTCTCCGTTGCAAGATGCCGATTTGTCCCACACCAGCTACTTTGATGCCGGTGAGCTGGAGTTCCCGCTGGGCAATCGGGACGCCATTTTAACCATGATTCGCGAAAACGCCCGCCAAGTGGTGCAAGCCGATAAACGCTGGCTGGGCCTGGGCGGAGAGCATCTGGTAACATTCCCGGTGATTGAGGCGTATGTGGAAAAATACCCGGATTTGGCGGTACTGCATTTTGACGCCCACGCAGACTTGCGCGACGATTACCTGGGCGAAAAACTTTCCCATGCCACGGTTTTGCGGCGGGTGGTGGATCTCATTGGCCCGGAAAGCTTGGTTCAATTGGGTATTCGCTCCGGCCCGCAGGAAGAGTTCGCCTGGATGAGAAAGCACGGCACACTGCTGGAAAAACGGGAAGATTTGCCCAAGGCGCTGGCCCGTCTGCAAGGTCGCCCGGTGTTTCTAACCATCGATCTCGACGTGCTGGACCCTTCCATTATGAGCGGCACCGGCACCCCTGAGCCGGGCGGGATGGGCTTCAGCGAATTTGTGGCATGGCTCATGGAATTTCGTGGCCTGAACTTTGTGGGCGCGGATGTGGTGGAACTCTCCCCGCATTACGACCCTTCCGGCGTGTCTACCGTGGTGGCCGCCAAGGTCGTTCGCGAAGTGATGCTATTGGGCAGCAGCCAACCACACGGTACGCAACAGGCCGCCGCCTTGACGAGCGGGGCCACAGCCTAAAGCCCGTTTTTCAAATAAACTCCAAAAGTGCGTAGAACTAACTGTTTTACGCACTTTTGTTCTACCTGCGGCCTGATTATTTCGGTAAACAAAAAGTAATAGGTTTAAGAAATTTTAACGCCGGGAATTTACACTCTGTAACCCCTGTGAACAACTGAAATACAGACGGTTCCAAGTCTTTGATCACCTTTCTTGTCAATGTTTGCCACTCAGAATCATTCACAACGCTAGCCCCGGAAATGCCTTTCGGGGCTTCTTTATTGCGCGGCATCGCCAAACCTCATCCATTCAATAAAAATCCCCCGGCCTGTCCAAACCGGGGGCGATATTCGCGCTGCTCGCAAAAGAACGATGATAAGACACGATTTACATCAGTTTCGGACCCGTAAACCTGTGGGCAAACCCTGCTCCAATGCCGCATCACGACTGAAGAAACAGGGACCGTTTCGGATCATCAGCCAATAGAACAATTGCCGCTGATAGAGAGCCAGCTCGCCAGGCGTGACCCGTTCCAGGCCAATAGGCTCTGTGGAGCAAACCCGGCGGCTATCCTCGTGGTTATCGTCCAGCGCCAGCCAGATGGAACGGCTGTTGAGCGGACGAAGCATCCCCATCCCAAAGTCACGCCTGGAAAAGCACTCAAGTTGTTCTGTCGCGGAATCCCGCATGAAGCTGATCTCCTGTGGTTAAAGCCGTATAAACCGGATTACCAGAGGCGAAATACAGATAAAACCCTCAATTACCAATCAACCAAAGAGGAACCGACTGTTAAGACGACTCATATTACGCAAGATTATAATTCCCCACCCAAAACTTTTTTAATCTGCTTTGTTAAGACGAGTTTCAAACAACCCGTCAGGAAGGGCTATTCTGCTGGACAAAAGCGGGCGGCTGACTGCCCCAGCGGGTCTTTTCATCGTACTGGACACTCTCAAAAATGGCCCACGCGCTCTGCGAGTCCTGAAAATCGGCGCCTTTCAGAATCGCGCCGGTAAAGTCGGTATCCTGCAACTGGGCTTTCTGGAACCGCGCGTCAGTCAGGTCGGCATCCTGAAAACTGGCGCGGGAGGCGTTACTGCCGTTGAATACCGCCTCCGATAAGGCGGCGCTGGCAAAATTAGCCTGCTCCAGATCGCAATGCAACAATTCGGCCTCTTCCATGGTGGCCATGTAAAAATCGGTTTCCCGGCAGGAGGAGCGGGAGAGATCCGCCATAATCAGCACCGCTTCAACCAGATAGGCAAAGTCGAAGGTACAGCCGGTCAAATCGGTGTTGCTGAAGTTGATGCCGGTCATATCCTTGGCCGTAAAGTCCAGCCCGGACAAGTCCAAAGGTTCATAAGCCGTTTTGCGGCGAAAATCGTTAAACGCCTCCACCCCTTCGCGAATAATCATCTCGAAGAGTTGGGCCTTATCGGGGAATGCGTTAGCGGGATTGCTCATAGGCAACGATTAAAGCCGAAACCGCCGCGTTTTGCAATCCTGATGCCCGGCAAAATATTCCGCAAGGCTTATCGCCGTCTGCTGCCGGTCAAGCGCAAAATATGGATGAACAGGTTAATGAAATCCAGATAAAGCGCCAGCGCTCCGTAGACGGCTTCCTTGGTGTCCTCGCCCGTCCCCTCGTTGCCCAGCACATTCATGGCCTTGATTTTCTGGGTGTCATAGGCCGTCAGTCCCGAAAACACCACGATTGCCACCAGCGAAATCACCAGATCCAGCAGGCTATTGTGCATGAACATATTCACCACCATGGCCAGAATCAACCCCAGCAAGGCGGAAAACAGGAACGCGCCCATGGCGGAAAGATCTTTTTTAGTGAAGAAGCCGAACGCAGACAACCCGGCGAACATGCCGCCGGTAATGCCAAAGGCGCTCATCAGCGATTGCTGGGTGTAAGCCAGGAAAAATACCGAAAACGTTAACCCATTGACCAGCGCGTACACAAAAAACAGGCTGACCGCCGCAAACGCGCTGAGCTTTCGAACCAAGGCAGAGAGCGTACCCACCAAAATCAACTCAAGGATCAGCAACCCCCAGAAAATCAACTTATTCCCAAACACCAGTTCCAGAAGCGGCTGGGAAACAGACACCATATAGCCAGTGTATGCGGTGGTAAACAACCCGAACGCCATCCAGAGGTAAACCTTGGTCATAAACCGGGCCTGCTCGGCGGCAATTTCCGGGCTGCGGTGCTGTTCAATAAAACCCATGGCGAATATCCTTATCTGTTCCTGTCGATATTATAATCCTCTTGCCATCCGGTTTCAGCCCTTGGAAATTGGGAGGCTTTGGGAGATAATCGGGGCGTCAGTTCCGCCGTTTACAGGGAAATGAATATGGCCGCCACGCTTGCACCCAATCTACAAACGCTTCTCAAGTCGCTGAACATTACCGAGGGAGAGTACACCAAAATTCGCAACCACCTGAACCGGGAGCCGAACTTTAACGAGTTGGCCATGTTCAGTGTTCTGTGGAGCGAGCATTGCTGCTATAAAAACTCCCGCCACCTGCTGAAACTGCTGCCCAACAAGGGGCCGCGCGTGGTGGCCGGGCCTGGCGAGAACGCGGGCATTATCGATGTAGGCGACGGTATTCAGGTAGCCTTTAAAATTGAAAGCCACAACCACCCCACCGCCGTGGAGCCGTTTCAAGGCGCCGCGACCGGCGTGGGCGGCATTTTACGGGATATCTTCACCATGAACGCGCGGCCTGTAGCCAATCTGAACTCCCTGCGCTTTGGCCCCATGAGCTTCCCCGAAAAAGGCGAAAACAGCCCCGCCCAGGTTCGCAACCGCTTCCTGTTCGGCGGTGCGGTCAACGGCATTGCCCATTACGGCAACTGCGTGGGCGTTCCCACCATTGGCGGGGAAGTCTTTTTTGACGAGTGCTACAGCGGCAACCCATTGGTGAACGCGATGGCCATCGGCGTCCTGTACGAGGGGGACGAAATTTCTTCTAAAGCGGCAGGCGTGGGCAACCCGGTATTGTACGTGGGTTCCGCCACCGGAAAAGACGGCATGGGCGGCGCGGCCTTCGCCAGCAAGGAGCTGGACGAGAACAGCAACGAAGATCGTCCGGCGGTGCAGGTCGGCGATCCGTTCGCGGAAAAACTGCTGATTGAAGCCTGTATTGAGGCTTTCAACACCGGCTGCGTGGTGGCCGCACAAGATATGGGCGCGGCGGGCCTCACCAGCTCCAGTTGCGAGATGGCTGCCAAGGGCAACGTGGGCATTGTGATGGATCTGGACAAAGTTCCCGCCCGCGAGCCTGATATGCTGGCCCATGAATACCTGCTGTCCGAATCCCAGGAGCGGATGTTGTTCGTGCTGGAAAAAGGCAAGGAGCAGCCGGTACTGGACGTGTTCGCCAAATGGCGCATTCCGGCGGTGGTGATTGGCGAGATTACGGATAACGAGAATGTCGTGATTTTCCATAAGGGCGAAAAGGTGGTGGATATTCCAGCCAAGCTGCTGACCGATCTGGCGCCTTCCTACAACCGAGGTACTCGCCCGCCGGAACCGGAAGCCGCCAAGGCCCGCCGAACGCTGGATGAGAAAGCCTCGCTGAGCGACATTCGGCCGGAGGAAGTGGAAGGCTGGCTAGGCAAGCTGTTTACCTCTCCTAATATTGCGCGGCCAACCGGGGTTATTTCCCAGTACGACCGGCATGTACAGAACAACACCGTCCTGGCTTCCGAGAATCTGGGTTCGGGGGTGATTCGTCTGCGTAAAAAGAACGGGGAATTCTCCGGCAAGGCGTTATCGGCCACCGTGGATTGCAACGCCCGCTATGTTTACCTGGAGCCATACCGAGGCACCATGTTCGCAGTGTCTCAGGCGGTGCGCAACCTGGTTTGCACAGGCGCGTTACCGTTAGCGGTCAGCGATAACCTGAACTTCGGCAACCCGGAAAAGCCGGAAATCTATTACCAGCTTTATTATGCGGTGCAAGGCATTAAAGACGCCTGCGAGGTGTTCGAGACCCCCGTGGTCAGCGGCAACGTAAGCCTGTACAACGAACATTCCGGCGAGCCGATTTTTCCCACGCCCACCATCGCCATGATTGGGCTGATTGAGGACGATCAGAAAGTAATGGCCCCCTCCTTAAAAGAAGCCGGGCTGAAACTCGCCCTGGCAGGCCGGTTCCATCCGCACCTGGGCGGCAGCGAATACCAGAAGCTGAAACTGGGCCGCACGGAAGGCACCCCGCCGGATGTGGATCTGGATCATGAAAAAGCCTGCATGCCGCAAGTGCTTCAGTTGATTGACGCCGGGCAGGTTCAGGCGGTGCAGGATGTCTCCATTGGCGGCTTGCTGCCAACCTTATTAGAGATGTGCTTTGAGCAATCGATCGGGCTTGAGATTAACACCGATGGGCTGGATCAGGATTTACGGCTGGATGAGCAACTGTTCGGGGAAACGGCTGGCACTTATCTGCTGGCGTATCGTCCCGAACAAGAGGCGGCCATTTGCCAGCGATTCAATCAGCCGATGGCATTCGTGCCGATCGGGCAGACAATTCCCCCATTCGAACTGCGACTGAACCAGCAGAAAACCATTGCCTTACAGCCCCTGAAAGATTCTTGGAGCCAGACCCTTGCCGTTCTCTAATTCGCCTCAATCCTCCCCAGAGCCTGTAATCCCGGTAGATACGATGGTACCCTACAAGTCAATCAACGAGGAGTGCGGCGTTTTCGGCATTCTGGATCGCAGTTCCAAGGGGTTGGGCCACACCATGTATTTCGGGCTGTACGCCTTGCAACATCGCGGCCAGGAAAGCTGCGGCATGGCGGTGTTTGATAACCACCAGCTTCGCTTGCACAAGGAAATGGGACTGGTGAACCAGGTGTTTAACGAGCATGTGCTGGACAGCCTGACAGGTCAGGTGGGCATTGGGCATACGCGTTACGCCACCACCGGGGCCAGCAATCTGGGGAATGCCCAGCCGGTCGTCGTTCGCACCCCGTTTGGGGCCATGACGCTGGCGCACAACGGCAACCTGATTAATACCGAAGAATTGCGGCAATTTCTGGAAAGCCGGGGCTATTTAGGGCATGGGAACAGCGACAGCCACCTGATTGCGCTGTATATCAACTACCTGCTGAACCAGGGAAAATCGCTGAAAGTTGCGGTAAAAGAAGCCATGGAAGCCTGTGATGGCGCTTTTTCCATTGTAATCGCCACCGGCGATACGCTGATTGCGGTTCGGGATCGTAACGGGCTGAGGCCTTTCTGCATGGGTAGAACCAAGAACGGGGCGCTGGTCTTCGCATCCGAAACCTGCGCGCTGGATATTGTGGGCGCCACCTATGAGCGCGACATTATGCCCGGCGAAATCCTGATCGCCACGCTGGATGAATACTATGCGGACCTGCATCTGAACGGCGAAGGGCGGGTTGAATCCTTTTTTATGGACGGCCCCAAAAAAGAGCACCTGTGCGTGTTCGAGCTGGTTTATTTCGCCCGGCCCGATAGCATTATTCACGGGCATTCGGTTTATAACTACCGCATGAACCTGGGGCGTCGTCTGGCGCAGATTTCCCCCGATGTGGAAGCGGATATCGTGATCCCGGTGCCGGATTCCGGCAACGTGGCCGCCGTCGGATACAGCCGGGAATCGGGGATTCCGTATGTGGAAGGGCTGATCAAGAACCGTTACGTGGGCCGCACGTTCATTAGCCCCACGCACGAGCTGCGGGAAAAGGGAATCCAACTCAAACTCAACCCGCTGAAAGACGTATTACGGGGCAAGCGGGCCATTGTGGTGGATGATTCCATTGTGCGGGGCAATACCAGCCGTAACCTGGTGAAAATGCTGAAGGATTGCGGCGTAAAAGAAGTTCATTTCCGTATTTCCTCCGCCAAAGTGACCAGCCCGTGTTTCTACGGCATCGACATGTCCAACAAGAAAGAGCTGATTGCCAACCAGTTGCCGGATACTGAGGCCATTCGGGAATACCTGGGTGTGGATTCGCTGGTGTATCTGTCGGTAGACGATATGGTGTCCGTGGCAGGATACGATTCGCCTTGCACGGCCTGTTTTAGCGGACAATACCCGGCAGGAACGCCTGTCGATTTTGAGGCCGGTTTGCCCAGCGCGTCGGTTCAGTAAAAATCCGGGTAAATTCCCTACTAAAAACCGGCTTGCCTGTGTGTTATAGTAACCAGTACCGCACCACCTGGTCTGAACCTTGCGCGGCGTAAGGTGGATGAACCTTGTCAGGACGGGAACGTAGCAGCAATAAGTCTTAACCTGCGGGTGCTGCAAGTCCGTCAGCCGGGACCGGTGCCTGGAAACAGGTATCGGGGTGCGGTTTTTCTCTTTTTCTATTCCATTTTTTTGCGTGTTCATCTCATGGAACAGCCTCCCATGCCAGCAGACTCCCAACCCGAATACATGCAGCAGCACGAAGAGGCCATGCGTAAGGGCGAGCATTGGTATATCGACGCCCAAACAGGATATATGGTGTTTACCCAGCGTTATCACCAGGACCGCGGGTTTTGTTGCCAGTCCGCCTGCCGCCATTGCCCGTTTGGGTTTCAAAAATAAACACCGCTTATTTCACCTTTTTTTCCCTAATTGGCGAACGTAGCCGAATTGGCCAATCAGTCGAGGGGTAAAGTAGCGTAAGCCTATGAAAGCAAGTGGCAGCAAGATTAATTCAACCAACGCGCAACCACAGGATGTATAAAGCAAACGGCCCAGCATGCCTTCCCGCGCCAGAAGCGCGCACATGGGAATTCCTTTTTGCAGAATCGGTATCCCGCCAAAAAATAAAAAGGTCATGATCACTGAAAAAGAAAGGGCAACCATGAAAGCACTCATCGAAAAGGCGACTATAAAGCGAAGCACCCTTTTGCAAACAGAACCCTGACTCAGCTTATTTTGCATTTCCGCTCACTCCTATAAATGAACCAAAATGCCCACCAAGCGTTCTTGATGGGCATTTGATGATTCAATTATTCCAATTAATTCTGCTTCTTGGGTTCAGGCTTTTTGATGTCCCATTTCATATGCAGTTCTTTCAACTGCTCCTCGTCCACCTCGGCGGGGGCTTCGGTCATGGGGCAAATGGCCTGGTTGGTCTTGGGGAAGGCGATTACATCGCGGATGCTCTCTGAGCCAGACAGCAGGGCCACAATGCGATCCACACCCAGGGCAATGCCACCATGCGGCGGGGTGCCGTACTGGAAGGCATCCAGTAAGAAACCGAACTTCTGGTGGGCCTGTTCATCAGAAAGGCCCAGCAGCTTGAAGATTTTGGCCTGCAAATCCGCCTGGTGAATCCGGATGGAGCCGCCGCCGATTTCGGTGCCGTTGTATGCCACGTCGTAACCCAGCGAGCGGGCTTTTTCCGGGGTACTGTCCAGGTAAACCAGGTCATCCGGGTGGGGCGAGGTGAAGGGATGGTGATTGGAGGTCAGGTTGCCTTCCTCGGTTTTCTCAAACAACGGGAAGTCAGTGACCCACAGAATCTCGTGACGGTCTTTGTCAATCAGGTTATGGCGTTCGGCAAAGTGCAGACGGAAACGACCCAGCACCGAGCAGGCGGCGTTAAACTGATCGGCCATGAAGAACACCACATCGCCGGTTTTGGCGCCGGTTTTTTCCACGATGGCCTGCTGTTCGGCTTCGCTCATGTATTTTAGGATGGGCGACTTCGGACCTTCCTCGCCGTACAGGATATAGGCCAGGCCTTTGGCCCCGTAGCGCTTGGCATCCACTTGCAGATCATCGAGATCTTTACGGCTATAGGAGGCAGCGCCTTCCACCACGATGGCTTTCACCACCCCGCCGTCATCCACGGGCTTGCGGAACGCGCCAAATTCACTGTTGGCGAACACTTCGGTGAGATCCACGAATTCCAGCCCGAAGCGCAGATCCGGCTTGTCGGAACCGTAGCTATCCATAGCCTCTTTCCAGGTAATGCGGCGGAACGGCGCCTGAATGGCGACGCCAGCCACCTTGAACACTTCCACCAGCAAGCCTTCCATCAGGGCCAGCACGTCATCCTGCTCAATGAAGGACATTTCCACATCAAGCTGGGTGAATTCCGGCTGGCGATCGGCTCTCAAATCCTCGTCACGGAAGCAACGGGCCACCTGGTAGTAACGCTCAAAGCCGCCCACCATCAGGAGTTGCTTGAAAATTTGCGGGGATTGCGGCAAGGCGAAGCATTTGCCAGGGTGTACGCGGCTGGGCACCAGGTAATCCCGTGCGCCTTCCGGGGTGGTTTTAATCAGGATGGGGGTTTCCACTTCCAGAAAACGGCGATCGTTCAGGTAGCTACGCACGGTCTGGGTAATCTGGTGACGCAACACCAGATTTTTGGCCAGCGACGGGCGGCGCAGATCCAGGTAACGGTACTTCAGGCGGGTAAACTCATCCACGTTGTCCGCCTCTTCGTCCATGGGGAAAGGCGGGGTTTTGGAGCGGTTCAGGATTTCCACCACGTCGGGGTAAATCTCGATATCGCCGGTAGACAGCTTGGCGTTGCGGGTTTCAGCCGGACGCTCGGTAATTGGCCCGGTCACGGAAACCACATCCTCGTTCCGCAAGCCGGACAGCGCAGCGTGAGCCTGGGGATTCTTGGACGGATCGGCAACCAACTGGATAATGCCGGTGCGATCACGCACTTCCACAAACACAATGCCGCCCAAGTCGCGGTTGGCGGAAACCCATCCGTTCACGGTCACGGTCTGGCCGATATTCTGATTGGACAACTCGTCGCAAAAATGGGTGCGCTTGGTAAAAAAGCCGGTCATTTTGGAGGGTTCCTGAATTGTGGTTGAGTATGGCATTTTAATATCTCGCTGGTGGGGACACTACGAATAATACGGGTTCTGGGAGAGAGGTCAAACTTCGACCTTCTATCATAGCGCCAATATGAAATTCATCAAGGATGCCTGCCGCCGGATCGGGCCGGAATTTCCACATAGAAGCTGGTGCCCTGGTTCACCACGCTCTCCAGCGAGATGCGCCCGTTGTGCTTTTCCACAATGCGATAACACAGCGCCAGCCCCAGGCCCGTTCCCACGCCCGCCCCCTTGGTGGTGAAACCGGGATCGAACACTTTCACCCGGTTTTCTTCCGAAATACCCTTGCCCGTATCCCGAATGGCGATGCTGATTTGCTCCGTGGCGGGCGTATAGCTGGTTTCAATGGTAATCACCGGATTCCAGTCGGGCTGTATTTTCATGTCCTGAATGGCATGGGCGGCATTTACCAGCAAATTCATGAACACCTGGTTTAATAGCCCCGGATAACATTGAACCAAGGGGAGATCGGGCGCATAATTGCGGACAATCTTAATTTTGGGGTCAATGGAGCTTTGAATCAGCAGAATGGTGCTGTCAATGCCCTCATGCAAATCCACGGTCTTCAGCTCGGATTCATCAAGCCGGGCAAAGTTTCGCAGGTTTTTCACGATATCCTGAATGCGGGTAGAGGCCAGCTTATTCAGCGAGAGCAGGCTATCCACGCTGGCGAACAGTTGCTCCGCGCCGGGGCCGGAATTTTCCTCGCCTTCCGACTGGCTAAAAGGCAACTGTCGCAATTTATCGAAGCACACCTTGAGCGTGGCGTTATTGCTGACCATCGTTCCCAACGGCGTGTTCACCTCGTGGGCAATGCCCGCCACAAACTGGCCCAGCACCGCCATTTTTTCCGATTGCACCAGGTAAAGCTGGGCCTGCTGCAATTCTTCCAGGGTTTGCTCCAGGGCGCGCTTCTGCTGATCCAGCTCCAAAAAGAGTTGCGCCTGATGCAGGGCCACGCCCAAATGCTCCGCCATGGCGCGCAGAAGCTCAATGTCTTCCATCACCCAGGCCCGGTAAGCGTCGCACTGGTGCAGGGTAATGGTTCCAGCCAGCTCATCGCGGATTAAAATGGGAAAAATAGCCAGGGATTTAATGTCGCTCTGCTGAAGCTGCTCTTGAGAAGCCAGTTGCGGCGGGCAATCCCGAATATCGTTCAGGATAAAGGGGTTATAGGGCTGGTCTTTCCGCAGGGTGAACACGGATTTTTCGTAAGTTAAATCTTCCAGCGCCAACCTGCGGGTTCCGGGTAATTGGTACTGGAAAGCCTTTTCCTGACCATCCGGGGAGAAATAGCGAATAAAGCAGCGGCTAATCCCGATGACCTTGCCCAGTTCCGTGACCGCTGTGCCTAAAATAATGTCGATATCCAACGATTGCCGGATAGAGCGGGTGAGCTGGTTAATCAGAAACTCCCGACCAGCCTGGGCCTGGGTTTGCCAGTAGAACTTTGCGTTTTCCACTGCCACCGCCAATTGCGCAGAAACCTCTGTCAGCAATTCTTCCTGATAGTGGTAAAAGCCGCCTTCTTTAGAGGTGGACATGGCAATCAGGCCAATCACCACGCCCTTGTTAATCAACGGCACCACCAACGCGGCAGCGGCGTTCTCGGCAATTAAGAATGAATCCGGCAGCGCTTCGCGGGTATACAAATGGGAGAAAGGCTGGCGTAAGATGCGGTCTACCAATGGCTCGTACCCGGCAAAGGCATTGTGTTCCCCGGTAATTTCCAGCCCGCCATCTGCGGAAATACGCACCAGGATTTTAATCCCGTTCTGGCTGTTGTCCAAAATCACGATCACCGCTTCCTGGTAAGGAATGTGATTTTGCAGCACCTCGCCCAGCGCCTCGAAAATATCCTCCATAATCAGCGAGGAGTTGACCGCCCGGCTGACTTCCTGAAGGATTTGCAGCTTTTCCTTGCCAGAATCCAACGCGGCGCCGGGCATCCATTCCAGAATCCCAGAAACCCCATTGGGAAGCCCATGCAACGGAGTAATTTTAATAATAGCCCCTTCGGCAGCCATCCAAGAGGCCACGCCTGCCCGTAAACAACTGGCGATTAGGGTTTGTCTGGACAGAGGCAGCGAAGGCCCAATCGATTCGGTTAAAAACAGAAGCCCGTTGAATGCAAGCTCCCCGGCAGGGTTCGATCCGCATTTTTTTCCATCGACATCTACGAGGATCAGCGGAGAAGTGATATGATATATAAAAGATTCAATGATTCGATACTCATCCATCATTCTGAACGATATTCCAAAGGGGTTATCCTCATTGTACGTTATCTTTCCCCGGATGACCGAGGCAAAGGGTTTTTACGGATAATGGCAAGACAGGCCGCAAAGCGCACTGGTTCCTATAAAATCGGCATCACCGGCAACATATGCGTCGGTAAAACCCTGGTACGCAGTATTCTGGAGCGTAGCGGCATCAACACGCTGGATCCGGCAGAGGCCGTTATCAGCATGCTGATTGACAACCCAACCCGCATGGGCGTCCGGCCCATTGAGCATCTGGGAACCGAGGCGCTGGACTCCAGGGGGCGCATTACCCGGAAGAAACTGATCAGCCTGCTTTACCGGGACATCGAGAAACGCGCCTTTATGGAAAACAAGTTGGCGCCCTACCAGCGGGATGAAATCAAACGATTCCTGTTCGGGCCGGTGGGCAGCTACATTCGGGCCGTAGAATCACCCAACCTGCTTGAAGAAGACACCCGACATCTTTATGATGAAATATGGGTGGTGACGACCAGCCCCGCCCACCAGACCCAACGCTTGATGGGACGGGAATGCCTGAACCAGGCCGAGGCGCGCTACCTGATAGACGCCCAGTGGCCCCAAAGCAAAAAGGCCAGCATGGGCGACCGGGTCATCGACAATTCCCTGGACATGCACGAGACGGAGAACCAGGTCAGGAAGGCATTGGATGAGATTAACCTCAAGGTACTCAAAGTCAGCTTTTAGGACGGCGGCCGCCTGTGCGCTCTCTCTGCTGATGATTTTCCCGCCCGCATTCGGGTTTCCGT
>CABHPA010000055.1 GCA_902168245.1 Candidatus Melainabacteria bacterium | reverse complement strand
GCGGATGCCGCCTTGCTGGAAAGCCTGCCGAACCTGGAAATCATCGCCAGCTACGGGGTGGGGCTGGATCGCATCGATCTGGACACCGTTCGGCGACGCAACCTGGTGCTGACCAACACCCCGGATATTTGCGAGCCGGTGGCCGATACCGCAATGGCGCTTTTGCTGGCCGTCACCCGGCGCATTTGCCAGGCGGATTCCTTTGTAAAAGCCGGTCGTTGGGCGCGGGAGCCTTTCCCGTTCGGGGTGGAACTGCTGGGAAAAACCTGTGGCATTGTGGGCCTGGGGCGAATTGGCCGGGCGGTAGCCCGCCGGGCTGTAGCCTTTGGCATGAATATCGCCTATCATGGGCCAAATGCCAAAACGGACGTGGCTTACCCTTACTACGACGACTTGATAGCCCTGGCCACGGATGCGGATGCCCTCATCCTGGCCCTGCCGGGCGGGGAGCAAACCCGATGCCTGGTGGATGAGCAGGTGCTTGCCGCACTGGGGCCGAAGGGCTTTTTGATTAACGTGGCCAGAGGTTCCGTGCTGGATGAGGCTGCCCTGATCCGCAAGTTGCAGGCGGGGCAATTGGCCGGGGCCGGGCTTGACGTGTTTCAGCAGGAACCCTTGGGCGAGTCTCCCCTGATGGGGCTGGAGAATGTGGTGTTGTTGCCCCATATCGGCAGCGCCACTTCTGAAACCCGGCATGCCATGGGCGATACCGTGCTTGCGAACCTGAAGGCGCATTTTTCTGGCCAGAAGGTGTTGACGCCTGCCTGAGCGGGTCGCCGACAAGCTAAAAGAACCTGGCTCAGGGCTTGTTGTACTCTCCCGACTCAATGAACCGCAGCAGCGCCTGGGATTCGATCACCCGCAGACTGTCCGTATGGAACGCGGCCAGTTTGCGCGGCACCCGGCGTCTCAGGAAGCTGTTTGCGGCGCTGGTTCTGAGTTGGTTGAAAAAGGTGGAATCAAAGGCGTAGTAGAACTTTTCCGGCAGGTTGCCAATGCGCTTGTGGGAAAAATCATCAAGCTGCACCACCAGATAATCTATCCGGTTGCGGCGGATAAATTGGGCCAGCACTTGCGGATCATCCGTATAATAGGCGGAAATCCAGTTTTTGAGGCGGCCTTTGACAGTTTGGAAATAACGCTGATGAAAGGGAATGTAGGCTTCGTTGCTAATGTACACGCTACGGAATGAGTACAGGGGAATGTTGCTGGCCAGCCCCGGCGGTGCGGCAATCATGGCCTGGGCAGGCAGGGTGTTCAGGTAATGGAACAGTTCCCGCTCCTGTGGTTTTGGGTTCATCAGGTCGTCCCGCCAGAATAGGCTGGTGATCAGCAGCGTGAGACCCAGAAAGGCCATTAGCGCCCTGGGCCGCCATACCTGTTGCAGCCGGTAAAACAGGGTGCCGAAAATAAAGGTGGGAACCAGCGGCAGGGTGTATTGCAGGTATCGCTCCGGCACGTACAGGTAAAACAGGCAGCCCCAGGCAACCATGTACAAAATGGCGGAACTCAGCAGCAGCCGCCAGACTTTGCCGGGTATCAGCAGACTGCCCAGACGTGACTTTATGTAGCGATGATAGAGATACAGCACCATCAGGAACACCCCGGTGGGAATGAGAATATACAACTGGGGAAGCCGTTCCAGCAGTTCCCCGAAGAGTTTGAACGGAGTTGGCCAGTGTGCGGAGAGGTTTCCCCAGGGAAACAGCACGATGCGCCCGCCCACGAAAAAATCGCGCAGCCCTTCGGTGGATTGGTTGCTGCTCAGTGGGCCAAACGCGTTGCCGGTCAGGCTTTGGGAGGAACGCCACTGTAACAGCGCCAAGCTGCCCCCAATGCCCGTTAGCAAACTAAGCAGGCGATGCTTGAAATAGCTGTCCTTCCCGTAAAAGCGTACTAATTCCACCAGGATTAACACCCCCGCCAGAAAAAACGCGGGTGGGTATATAATCGCGCTGCATAACAGGGCAATCGT
Source organism: Candidatus Melainabacteria bacterium (assembly GCA_902168245.1). Taxonomy (GTDB): domain Bacteria; phylum Cyanobacteriota; class Vampirovibrionia; order Vampirovibrionales; family Vampirovibrionaceae; genus Vampirovibrio. The sequence goes on along the minus strand of CABHPA010000055.1, from coordinate 10,749 downwards.
CACCCCGATCCATTGGTTCAGGCTAATCAGCCACAGGGTTAAAAACAGCAGCGGGTAGATGAACGCCCTGGACAGGCCGCCCGCCATGTTCTTGAAAATCCACAGCGAGCAGTTGAACGCAAAGCAGCACCAGAAGGCGTAGGTGGCGTTGCGGTATTTTTCGCAGAACTTGAACAGGAAAAACGTGGCCAGCAGCACCAGCGGAAAGGGCATCCACTGGCTCAGGCTCAAGGGCGAAACCCATGGGGTTAGCGCGTTGTAAACCGTCGCCAGCACCGGGGAAACCAGCACCGGCTGCGTAAAATAGCTGGCAATGTAATCCTGGCTAAAATAGTGCGGGTTCAGGATTTGGGCCATCCAGTAAATTTGGTTGCGCACGTCGTCGTTAACGGCGTAGGAGTTAAAAAAGATGTCCCGCTCCACCACGCAGGCCAACACCAACCCGAACAACAACGCGCCCGCCAGCAGCAACGTTCCTTGCCGGGCGCCTGGGTTGTGAGTGTTAGGGTTCATAGGCTTTGCTGATTTCAAATGGGAGTACAGGCATGGTGGGTGGTAAAAGCATCGTTGTCGCCGGGCTTGCTTGGCGTTTGGTTTGCGCGTGTGGCGCGCCGGTTTTTTCCGATTTCGAAACTCGGCGGGAAACACCTCTGTATTGTCATCTACAGGGTTAACAGTAATGCGGGCAAGCGGTTTTGTCTATGAGTCCTTGAACGTTGCGCCGCTTGGCGGGTTCTGGATTAGCCCGTCCCGAATGGCCTTGACCGCCGCCGTGGTGCGATCATCCACGGCCAGCTTCTGTAAAATGTTGCACACATGGGCTTTGGCGGTATGCAGGGTCACGCATAGCTCATCGGCAATTTCCCGGTTGCTTTTGCCTTCCACCAGCTTTTCCAGCACCTCGCGCTCGCGCTCGGTCAGTTCCGCGTTGTAGCGGGTTCGGCTTTGCGGTTGGCGGTTTTTCTGACCCATGCTCACCGGCAGGGCGCTCATTACCATGCGGGCAATGGCAGGATCCAGCCATACCGCGCCTTCCTGTACCATGCGAATCACTTCGGCCAGCCGGTCGATCTGGATGTCTTTCATGCAGTAGGCATCGGCCCCTGCGGCCAGCGCCGCGTAAACCTCCTCGCCTTCCTGGTGGGAGGTGAGCATGATTACCTTGATGTCCGGGGAATCCAGCTTGATGCGCTCCGTGGCGCTAATCCCGTCCAGCACCGGCATGCGGATGTCCATCAGGACGACGTCCGGTTGCTTGCGCTTGACGAACGAAACGGCGTCCAGCCCGTTTTTCACATCGCCAATCACCTGGAGATCCGCTATTTTACCCAGGCAGGCCAGCAGGCCGTTGCGGGCCAGCTCATGATCTTCTGCGACCAGGATTTGGATGGGCTTGAGGGTGGAGAGTGTATCAGCCATGATGCGCGGTTTTCCCTGTTTTGGGCAGTCTAATCTCAAATACGGTGCCTTGTTCCAGCACACTGCTGACTGATATTGTACCGCCATGTAACTCAATAATCATTTTGCAAATAAATAGCCCCAGGCCGGAGCCGATCTGCTGCTGCCGCCTCAGGTGTTGCGGGTAACGCTCGAACAGGTGCGGCAGCAAGTCTGCGGGAATGCCCGGCCCGGTGTCGGATACGATAATCCGCTCGCCGTCAGAGTCATGGTGGGCGCTCACGCTCATGGCGTCCCCGTCCGCAATGTTTTGCAGGGAATTTCCCAACAGGTTCTGCAATACTCGCTGGAATTGCGCCCCGTCCACTTGTACCAAAAAGTTCTCAGCGATCTGATTTTCCAGTTCAATGTGCTTTCCGGCAGCCATGGGGCGTAGCGTCTGGAAGCATTGATCCACCAGCGCCCTTAAATTGGTGGGCTTGGGGTGTAGGTTAATCCTGCCGGACTCGTACTGGAAGGTTTCCAGCAGGTGGTTAATCATGTCCATCAGGTTCTGGTTGCTCTGGTGCATGTCCTCCAGCAATTTGCCGGATTGCTCGTCCAGATCCGGCTTGACGTAGGCCCGGAAAAATTCCAGCACCCGTTTCTGGGCAATGAGCGGGGTGCGCAAATCGTGGGTGAGGGTGGAAATAAAGGTTTTGCGAATGATTTCCTTCTCCTGCAACTGATCCAGCATGCGGTTGAAGCCGCTGAGGGTCTGGGCCATTTCGGCGTCATCCGAGCGAAGCTGGATGCGGATGTTCAGGTCGCCTGCGGCCACTTGCCTGCTGGCCGCCGACAACATGTGCATGGGCTGGATGAACAGCCGGTTGAACCGGGCGCCCAGCAAGGTCAGCAGCATAATGGCGATAATCAGGAACGCCACCACGTACAACGTATTCTCATGGGCGAGATCGTCCACGTAGTACTGCGGCAGGCTTACAATCACGTAGCCCTTGATGTTTTTTTGCGCGTCCCGCAGGCTGTGAACCCGGCTGCGGTATTTTTTCAAATTGGTGGTCTCTTCAAATACCTGGGCGCTGGCGGCGTAGCGCCGTAAACTGCCCGGCGGCGGAAGTTCGCTGTGCAGGCCGGGCAAGGTGGCGGCCACCGTTTCAAGGCGGTGCGCCTGGCTTTTTTCCACAATGCGGTAAATAAAGTCCCTGGGCAACTGGGCCATGTCCTTGCTTTGAATCAGGGATTCAATGTTCTGGCCCAGCACCAGTGATCCGCTGGGCGCCTTGGCGTTGCTCTGGCGGGAATAGACTGGTACGGCCACCATCAGCATCAGCGAGCCTTGGGTGTGGCAACCCGGTATGGAGAATAACCCCTTTTGGGAATGGCCGCGCAAAATGCCTGCTTGCAGCGGCTGAAGGGCCGCGCGGACATCGGCGGCGCAACGCGTGGCGTCCGCGCCTGCCGGGAATGCTGTGCTGAGCGGGTTTCCTTGTCTGTCTGTACGCACGACCAGGAGTCGTTCCCGCACCGGGCGGACGGATTCGGGCCATTGGGCGGAATGGTCGGCCTCGTTTTGGGCGATATTTTGCGGGAACTGGTTGTTATAGGCCAGGAACGCCAGATGGTTGGCGGTCAGTTCCAGCTTGTCCAGGGTGTCCGTCATCACTTCTTCCCACAGGATGATGCCGGTTTGCAGCAACTCCTCGTTGCGGGACAACAGGATGGCCGTGCTTTTGTGCAGGAAAATGCCGCTAAAGACCAGCAACGGCAAAATCGAGGACAGCACGAAGAAAATCAGGAACTGGTGCCTGAAACTGAGGTTGATTTTAAACAGGCTGGTTTTAAACATGCAAAGCGGCCGTCATTTAAGCGCCATACCATCTTACCTGCGGCAGGGCGCTTTGGGAACGCTGTCCCTTTAATTCATGGTCATGTTGAAACCGGCCATAATCACGTGGTTCATGCGATCCGGCGTTGCGCCGAAGTTGCGCACGTAGTTGTTCAGGTAGCCCACTTCCATATTGAAGTGGTTGTTGAAACGCCGATTAATGCCCGCAAACAGCCAGTTCTGGTTAAAGCCGGAACGGGGGCCGGCATCCACGGTGTTCAGGTTAATGAAAGGCTCATCGTAAGCGATCACCGACCACTTGGACTTGCCGATCGGCACGGCGACCCGGAACTGATCCCGCAAACGAAGCGCGGTGCCATTGGCGCCCGCAATCTTGCGGATTTCCAAGCGGGTGCGGCTGCTGACCTGGAAGTGTTCAAACTGTTTCTGCAGGCTCACCTGTTCCCAAATCTGGTTCTCGTTGTTGAATTTGGGCTGAAAAGAAGGCGTCCAGCCATAACCTTGCCAGACGGACATGTACTTGTTTACCTGGTAGCCCAGGGCCGGACGAACCAGCAACTGCCCTTCATGGTACCTTCCGTTATACTGGCCGGGCTTGCTGGTGAGGTCTACCTCGTTGTTTTGCACATCCAGGTAGTACAGCAAACGGTTTGTGATTTTGCCTCGGATGGCCGTAATTTGCCACGCCTGGAAATCGTCCTTGATATTCAGGTTGTTGTTATCGGCGAACGCCGCGCCCGCTTGGGGGCCGAATGCGCAAAGCAACGCCACGGCAATGAATGCCTGCTTGAACTTGACTTTAAACACGGTGATTCCTTCTCAAGCTTCATGTTCTGTTATTTAAGTCTGAGTGTAATGCTGATTTTGGGGTTTGGTTCGGTCACGGTTACAAAAGCGGCTTTGCGTTCATGACGACATTCCGGTGGAAGGGTTCGCCGACGGGTGGGCCTCTCCATGGCTTTCCGGGGAAAGCCCCCCATGGGGGCCTGCGGTTAATTAACCGCAGGCCGAAAGCTGCTCCAACTCATCCGTGTGCATAGGATCTTGCACTATTGTTAGCAGGGGGCATGTTCCAGATTCACCATCTGGATGTTGAGATTATTCTGGATCTTGCTGCTCTGGATGAAATCGGTCAGATGATCCGCCGCCGTATGATCGATGAACCGCACCTCCCGCCCGATGTGCAGGTTCACGTTCCGCACGGTGGCGGGAAGGTTCCCCAGCTTCTTAATAATATGCAGGAAGTTGGTGCAAAGAATGGGGCGATTCAGGTATACGTTGCACTCGTTTCTGGTTAGGTCGCTGTCCACCACCGGGCTGCTGAATGTGTTTAGCGCCAGGCCCAGCACGTTTTTATCGCGAATGCCGGCCTTGGCGTATTTCACGGCGGCAATGCCCACGTTCAACACTGCGGCGACTGCCACGCCGGAGAGAATGCCCCACATCAGGTCGTAAGTCACGGTAATATAAATCGTCCAGGCGAACACAAAGAACTGATCCACGCCGTGATCATAGATTTTTTTCCACAATGCGGGTTTAGCTGGTGTAAATCACCACCGCGCTCAGCACGGTGAGCGGAATCATGCTGATGACGTTGCGGAACAGCAGCAGGTAGGCCAACACGAACATGGCGCAGAAGAAGTTGGCCCACTGGGTTTTACCGCCCACCAGAATGTTGGTGGAGCTTCTCAGGATTTCCGGGATGATGGTGAGGCCGCCGACCATGCTGGAGCATAGGTTGCAGGCGCCCATCGCCAAAAGGGTCTTGTCCGGATCGGATTTGCGCTTGTGGGGGTCAATTTTATCCACCGCCTAGATGGTGGCCAGCGACTCGATCCCGTCAATCAGGGTCAGGGTGAGGATGAGCAGCGGCACCGTGGACAGCAGGCCCGGATGCGGAAACAGCGCGGTAAAGTTGTCCAGGTGCATGGCGTTGGCCAGCGGGTTGTCCGGCAGGCTAATCAGGAATTTCTTGTCCAGCATCAGCGCCTGGCCCAGGATGGTTCCCACCACTACCGTAATAAGCTGGGAGAGAACGTTTGCAGGAACCTGGAACGGTTCCTGAAGAAGTAGAGACTTATTGGGTTTCCGGCTCTTCGGGCTTTGGGAGCATGCGTAACAATTGCCGGGCTTTATCGGCCACGCCGTGTCGCACGGGTTGCATTTCCCGGCTGATTCGCTCCAGGTCGTCCCGTAACGGCTGGTAGGCGTTTAAGAGTTTTTGGGTTTCGGCGGCGGGTTTTTCCTGTTGGGCGTCTTGCAGCGTGTCTTGCAGGATATTCAGGATATGCAGGCGCTCGGCGTCATAATTCATCGGGTCAATCAACCGGCGAATCTGGCCGATGGCCGCCGGGTAGTCCGGTTTGCCGTGCTTGTAATCCATTCGGCCTTCCTCGTCCTTGGGAACCTCGAAAATGCCGCGCAAAATATCGCCCCGCTCAGACCAGTACTCCTTTGGAAATTGCATCAGCCCGCAATGGTAGGCAATTCCCTTGAACGGTTCGTGGGCTTGCAGTGCGTTGCCCACTTTGCCGTAAAAAGGCAGGTGGTCGAATGCGAGCTGGTTCAACTGGGCCAGCACCTGCGATCCGACTGCGGCAAGGTTGGCCAGCCGTGGGGTTACAATCACGTTCATCCGTCCCGGCAGGCTGTCGTTCAGGCTGGAGTTTTCCTGGCCCACCAGCCCGTCATGGTTGCCCGGCGTGCCAACGGCTATTAAGGTGGTGTTAAACGGTTGGTGGTCGGCTTTCAGCTTGTCTGTCTCATCGCTGCCGGACACCATGTGCCGGAATCCTGGCGCGAGTGATTCCAAAAGCCTGCGGCCTTGTTGCTGGAGCATGTCAGGGAGTTGCTTTAAGATGCCCAATCCGGTGGGAATGACGTCGGTACCGTTTTCACCCGGCGCGGAGAGCGCCACCACCATGGCGGTATCCCTCATCTGCTCAAACAGCGTGAGCATGCTGACGAAACCGCCCATGCTATGCCCAACCAGCACTACCCTGGGGGCAATCTGGTCCATGACATGATCGATGGTCTTTCTCAGCGCGGCGTCCTTTGCTTTAAAGTCCGCGTCCGTAAAGCCGGTCGGCACTCTCATAAAAACCGGCTGTAACTGCTCATGCAACTTATTCCGGGCGATGATGCTCAGGGAGTAAAGCCGTTTGTGGGCGTCCTCATCTGGCAATAAACCGTTTTCCAAATCCTGTCGGTCTTGCCGAAGGCGCTGGATGATGCGGGTAAAGTCCGACGCCTCCTCATAGCTGCTTTCGGGGGTAAACATCAGCTCCAGGGCCGCTTGGGCGGTCGTCTGGCCCAGCGTGTCCTTTTTCAGGCGAAGCTCCTGGCAGAGAAAGTCCAGCTTGTTTTCAATCGGTTCCTGCCGAACTTTGTTGAACAGGGCCATGTAGCGGGCGCTGGCTTGCTCCAGCCGGATTCGATCGATGCCGTGGGTGAGCCAGTTTGTGGAGGCCAGCGCGCTGCCCGCCTTGATGTTGAACGGCGATTTGAGCACCTGTACCGTATGCCCCCTTGCGCGAAAGTAGTTGGCCAGGGGCTGTACGCTTTGCGCCGGGCTGGATATGCCAGGAACCACAACTACCACGCTGTCGGGCGGAATAGGGCCGGTCAGGTTTTCAATTTTCCCGAAAAGCACCTGGTCTTTGTGCGGAGTGGCAAGCCGTTGGTTCGTCGTTGGCTGCGAGACTTTCCGCATGGCGGGGCTTGCGCCGTACAGACCGCCGCCATAAAACGGTTTTTGTGCAATAAGGCTTTGCACAACAATAACCCCTTGTTAATGCACTAAATAATGAAGGACTACACTACTGGGAAACTACGCCATTGAATTAACATGAAGCGTGATTTTCCCAAATCTTAAACTGGACATAATTAGACTGCAAGTCCATGGAATCCCATGGGAGATGAGGGGTTGGGATGGGTTGAATTGAGAGATACCTGAGAGGTTGGCCGATTTATAACGGTTTCAGCCAATTTTGGCCTCCCTTTTTTTCCAAATTTGTAGATGTTTTGCTGGGTTAATTGGGCGGCGTTTTATATTCAAGGCGCTTTCGCCTGGAAGGTACCAGAACCCGAAGGCTGGGCGGCAGGGCTGGGCGAATCCTGAATGGCTCCCGCCGGTTGGCGACGGGTGGGCGCAATGGTGGAAAGTTCAATTACCAACCCTTGCGGGCCGACCCGATGGGTGTTAGGGAGCTGGTATCCCACAAACAGGGTGGTGGGGCCGCTAATTACATAACTGAAACCCGGAATAAAATACCCGTTGGCATGGGTGCCGGAAAACCAGTCGGCAATTAAGGTAAACCGCTTGGTGACGGGTTGCTCGAAGCCTCCAATAAATCCCGCCGTGTTGCGCCCGAACAGTTGGCGGGTACCCACGCTCACCCCGGCAGTGATCCGGCCATTCAGCCTGGGAATTCGCCCGCTGAGGTGCGAGTAAGTCCAGCTTCCCACCCCTTGCCCTTGCAGCGAAACTGGCACGATTTCCCCGACGGTCAGCTTGAATTCCCGTTTGGGGAAGCGTTGAGGGCTGATCAGGAATATTTTCTTGAAGCCCCCGCCCAGCGCGATGTTACCGGATGCGGGCGAGCTGACGTTGGAGAGGGTCACGTCAATTTCCGCGCCATGCCCAATCCCGTAGGCGAAATACTGGGTTCCCAGCCAGAACCGATTAGGCGCCCACGGGCGGAACTGGGATTCGGTTTCCAGGTAGACGGACTCTTTGGGTGTCACATCCGCCGAAGGGACGTTAAAAATTGTTTGCTGGGCGAAGGCTGGCGACACGAGCGCCAACCACCCGAATACCAGCCAAAACGGGCTAAGCGATTTGCCGGTGCCGGTTGGCAAGTGGAGGGACAAGGGCTTGAACCGTGCGTTAAATACAGTTTTGGGCAATATGGCGAGCATAGGGCGCGATGTGTTCTCTCTCGCTTTTTTTTGGCTGCCTGCCAGCCCCCTTGGTTATTTTCCCAGTATACTTTGCGGGCCACTTTTTGCGAATAAATTCAGGTCAGGGCGTCTGTGATTGTTTGTATGCCGGGGGAAAGGAAAAACGCCTAGGATTAAAGTTTTATGCGCCATCGTCGAGAAAACAGTGATATAGCGAACCGTGAGTCCTTGAATTTTACCAATCCCGGCGCGGTGAACGGTTCTCAAAAATACAACGTCAGGCCCAATAGCGGCAACACATAGTCCAAAAACCCGCACTACAGCTTGTTTTAATAGGGTTAATGCTGGCTGGAACGGGTCGGCCATCTGAACCGGGAATGTGATATAATTTCAGGACTTTTTATACTGGTTTTAGATAAGTACCCTCAGTGAGCAGCGTGGGATCCTCACCCCATATCGAAAGAAGGAAGCAGTTTCTATGGCAAATATCGTTCTGGCCCTGTATTTGGGTACCCTAGTCCTTTTGTCCCAGCAGGCGCATGCCTACCTGGATCCCGGCAATGGCAGCATGTTGCTCCAGGTGTTGCTGGGGGGCGTCGCGGGGTTGGGCGTTCTGTTCAAGTATTATTGGCGGCAGATCGCCAGCTTTTTCACCGTTAAAAAGAGTGCGCCGGGTAAGGATAACCAGTAAAAATGCTATATTCCACAGAGGTTGCGGGTGCAGCGTTGCAGGTTGAACCGGGTTCGTTCCGGGATCGGGAAGGCCGGGTTTATTATTATGAAGGCTCGGTCTATCGGGGCATTAGCGAGACCGCTTACCTGAACTGGCTGGAGTTGTCGCGTTCCGCGTTTTTCAAACATGCCTGCCAGGCTGGAAAACTGGTGGTTACCGAGGAGGTTGAGAGCCAGCCCCTGCGGGAACTGACCGGCTTGCATTGGAAAGCCCTGCTGAAGCACGAAAAAATCCCCTATATCTCCTATCCTTACGAATGGTGCTTCGGCATGCTGAAGGACGCCGCCCTGCTGCAACTGGAGTTGATGGATGCGGCGCTGGCGGATGATATCATTCTGAAGGACGCCACCTCGTTCAACCTGCAATGGAAGGGCGTGAAGCCGGTATTTATCGATATCCCCTCCTTTGAAACCCTGCGGGACAACGAGCCGTGGGTGGGGTATCGCCAGTTTTGCCAGTTGTTCCTGTATCCGCTGATGCTGCAGGCTTACAAAAACGTGGCTTTCCACAACTGGCTGAGAGGTAACATCGATGGCATCGAACCCTCGGACTTTCACCGCCTGCTAAGTCTGTCGGATTACCTGAAGCCTGGCATTCTGCCCCACGTGGTGCTGCACAGCAAGCTGCAAGCCAGCCATGCCGACACGGAAACCACCCTCAAGGCGGGTATTCAGGACGCCGGATTCAATAAATCCCTGATTCAGGCCAACGTGCGCAAGCTGCGGCAACTGGTGGAAAGGCTCCAATGGAACCAGACCCAGTCCGAGTGGGCGCGCTACACCCAGCAGCATAGCTATACCGATGCCGACATGCAGGCCAAGGAAGATTTCGTGCGCCGTTCGACCCACCGTTCCCCACGCCGCCTAAGCTGGGATTTGGGCGCCAACACTGGCAAGTTTTCCCGCATCGCGGCTGAAAATTCCGAGTACGTGCTGGCCATGGATCTCGATCATCTGGCCGTGGAGTACATGTACCAGGCGCTCCAGAAAGAAGGCGTCCGGAATATCCTGCCGCTGGTGATGAACATGGCCCAGCCATCGCCCAACCTGGGCTGGCAGGGTAAAGAGCGCAAGAACCTTTCCGAGCGGGACAAGCCCGATTTTACCCTGTGCCTGGCCCTGATTCACCACCTGGTGATTAGCGCCAACATCCAGGTGAGCGAATTCATTGAATGGCTGGCCAGTTTGGGGACTTCTGTGGTGATTGAGTTTGTGACCAAGCAGGATCCCATGGTCAAAAAGCTTCTTCGTAACAAGCGCGATCATTACGCCGATTACGAGGAAGAATTCTTTGAGGCTACTCTGGCGAGCCACTTCCAGATTGTGGAAAAACAAGCGCTTCAGTCCGGCACCCGGATTCTCTACTACGCCGAACCGTGCTAGGTGCAGTGACCACTATAAAGGCAAGCTTTGAGCAGGACTTAAAAACTCAATCCGCTACCCAGTATTAATTATTGATGCTGGGTGAGGCAGTAAAACGGCTATCAGATGAGTTTAAGGCCATCGCTGGAACCAGAGACAAGATCATTCATGAGTACCACCGGGTAGACCTGGAAATCATCTGGGAAGTTCTCAGCCTCCATATTCCTGCATTGATTCGGGATATTGAGCCGTTCATACCTGAAAAGCCTAATTCAGAAGACCCAGAGCCTTCCATGTAAGAAAACTATACACTCTACAGGCGGGCCAAGTATCCGGCTTTTGCTCAGGAACTTCCAAGCCACTGAAAAACAATGTTCCTGCATCTAAGAGGCTATCTGAGAAGTGCAACAAATTGAGTGTTTAGGTCGTCTTTCCCTGTAAAGTTGGGAGGGAAGCACAATGGACACTCAAAAGCGATATACCAGTGACTTAAGCGACAAGCAGTGGCG
>CABHPA010000054.1 GCA_902168245.1 Candidatus Melainabacteria bacterium | reverse complement strand
GCAAATCACGAACTGCATGTTGGCGACTCGTACCATAGTTGCCGACGGCAAATAAATCTTCCACCAATAACCATTCAGCATCGCTTAAATCGCTTGAATAGGGCATACTCACTCCTCCTCTATCCAAACATTATCCACAAACTACCTTGTCTGTGAATACAGGCTCTAAGAGCAGACCTATTTTTCATAGTTTGTAATTTACTCGAATTGGTAAATTGTTTCTGGGCATACATGGTTACGATGCCTGAAGCCCAAGGAAATGTTGAGACAAATCTGATACGGTTGCGGCCACATTATGCATTGCCAACACGCGCGACATACCTGATTGAGTCATTTGCTTTAGCTCTTCAGGGTTATCTATAGCATATTGGATAGCATCTGCAAAGGCTTGTATATCACCTGTGGGTACTAGTAGCCCATCTTTTTGATGCCGTATCAATTCGGGAATGCCCGCAATTGATGTGGTAATACACGGTAAGCCACTCAAAAGCGCTTCCATTAGAACTACAGGTAAACCTTCAGCAAAGCTACTTAAGACAAAGAGATCTGTGTTTTTAATATATTCTTTTACTTCTTTTTGATTCAAGCCACCGGTCATTCTTAAATGTTCCGGCCCTAAGCCTAATTTTTGAGCTTCGTCGAGTAAGCAATTTTCTAACGGGCCGCTACCAATCAAGGTGAGATGCACAAGGTAACCACGGTATATTAATTCGGCTAGCGAATTGAGGAGAATTAACTGGCCTTTTGCGGGAGCTAAACGGCCAATTGAAAGAAGACGGGTTACAGAGTCTCGTTTGGAGTGACGCATTAATGAAAGTGTCTGAAATGGTTCGCAATTCAGCCCAACCCGAATTATTTTCGCTTTATGCCAGTCTTTATAATTAGAATGCATTAAAACCCTACTTTTGGCATAATGAGTAATGCATACTATTAAATCAGCGGCATCAAATTTTTCTCTTAGCCGATGTCGGGTTGCATCACTTAATTCATCGGGGCCATGGACAGTAATAGAAAGTAGGCAGCCACTGATTTTTTTACAGAGCAGCGCAATTGAGGCTGTCGGACCTGCAAAATGCACATGCAAGTGGCGTAAGTGGTGTTTACGCATCCATAATGTCACCATCAATGCCTCTATAAAATAGAAGAGAAATTTTTGAAGTTCTCCGGGATGCGTTCCGCCAAGTTGGATGGCAGCTTTTAAGCCATAAAAAAAGCCCTTGGGATTTGTAAATAGGCACTTTATAAAAGTTTGAAATGCACCTTTAATACCATCCTGTTTTATATAATAAGTACCATTAGCATGTCTTTTCTCATCTGGAAGTAATTCATGGAATGGACGATCTGGCTTATTCACTGAGGCAATTTTGATAGCCCAGCCTATTTTTTCGAGTTGCTGAATTTCTTGTAGAATAAACGTATGAGAAAGTGCCGGGTATTTACCAATCAGATAGCCCATTTTCATAATAGTAATTTTAGCCTCGACTATTTTATTATTTGGCAGTCGTATTAGTAACGCTACCCGTGGCCGTAGTATTTGTTATAGCCGTTGTTTGTATTTTTCGATTCCAACCACCCAGGCCAAATACTTGTGCCGTTGATGATGCTGCAATGCCTGCAACTTGGAACGGTGATAAAATATAGCTCACCTGTTGCATAAAGCGGCCTGATTTATAAACCTTATTCTCTTCAACTCTTATGATATCGTTTGGCCTTAAACAGATATCAAATTTATCAGGAGAAACAAAAATATTGCTGAGATGATCTGGGCCACTAAGCCGCTGAATAAGAACTTTTTGATGGCTAGCCTGTATTGCAAAATCATTTGCATTTGAAATTGCCGTAATCAAATTCGGCGAAGTTGCATCAAGCATATAAACTCCAGGAGTTTTTACTTGTCCTACCACCCTTACTGGAAAAGTCTTAGGGCCAATGGATGAACGTAACATTGTTTTAAAATCTTCATCATTGAGTGTTATGACAGGAGTTTCAGGAATATATACACTATCCCCATCATTCAGAAGTATATCTTGTGTGGTATCCAGGCCATGGAGCAACTTCCAGAAATCAACATGCTCTACCGTGCCAAGCTTTATGTGGCGAATTTCAATATTGGTTAAGTCTGCGTTTAAAGATACCCCACCGGCAAGGGCCAAAATATTTGATAGCTTTAAATCAACTCGGGAGGCTAAATCATTAGACGGTGTAATGGAGATGCTTTGCTGACCGCCATTCGTATTGATTTGTAACATCCCTGGCTTCATGAGTGCCCCAGATAAATATACAGATGCAGGACGAGTATGTAGCAAAGTAAGATTAACCTTGGGATGAATGATTGTTCTGGATAATTTTTCTTCAATATTAGTAATTACTTCGGAGACGGTTATCCCACCAACATCTAGAATCCCAATTTCAGGTAAGGATAATTTCCCATCTGGTTGAACAAGTGCCTTTTGGACCATATACTCAGGTTCATTTAAGACATTAAACTGAAGTTCATCACCTGCACCCAATCTGTAAGAGCCATCTTGTAACACGATGCCTGTATGGATCACATTTGCACTAGAACTAGTTGGCTCATCAGCATAAGTGGCTGAGAAAAAAGCTCCTAATAAACCAATCAATAATAAAAAATGAACATTCTTTTTTATATGTATATTCATTTTGATAGGCCCCCAAGTTTCAGGAGTATTAAGTGAGGCATTTTTGGAATGCTAATAATAGCATAAATGGATTTTATAAAAATAACCTAGCATGTTATAAGGAAACTGGGAAAATCTATAAGAAAGGATGGAAATACTAGGCCACTAAGCTGAGAGACAGAGTGGTCTAAAGTTCACAATTTGAAGCATTATGAGCCATTGATATCAATAATAAAGGAAGGAGAATTGATTTCTTGAAGTGTTTATTTTTTACAAAGACAGTAGAATAAAATATGTTAACTATTGTAAGTTTATATAATTGGCCATGCATTGGCTAGGGTAATATTTATACAACACTGAAGCTCAAGAGTTGCAAAGATTTAGTTGCATTGAGCAGAAAGCGTTGGGTACTGATCTGCGCCCCATATAGGGAACCATTTAAAACTTGAGGTTTTTATTCATGGGAAGAAAGGAACCTTAAGCAATGAAGATTTCCAGATTTACAGAAGAGCAGATTATCGCAGCCATTCGTAGCCAG
>CABHPA010000053.1 GCA_902168245.1 Candidatus Melainabacteria bacterium | reverse complement strand
GCGTTGGAGGGCTAAACGGGGGCCGATGGGCATGAACAGGCTATTCGCTTTCTTTCTGCATTCTTTAATGATAAGGGTTCGGAGGGAGCCGTTCTCAACTACTGCCTACTATTTTACGCCAAGTCTGCCGGATTCGGCACCCCGACCAGGACGGCTTGCATGGCCGACCGCTCCCTTGCAGCCTCTTCATGCCGTCCTGCTTTTATGCGGCGCGTTACGGCGTTCCTTTAAGAAAGAATCGGGACTATTCAAATTTGACTTTCCTTGTGTTAACTTGTAGTCCACTTGTGTGTTCTCCTCATTTTTTATGCTGTGGAGATTTTAAAGCAGACCCGGAGGTTTTTTCCTACACATGAACACTTACGAAGCGTTCGTTATCCTCAAACCCATCTTGGATGTGGATAATTCCGACAATGTCCTGAAAGTTCTCGAAGAAGCCGTTGAGAACCTGGGCGGCAAAATCGTGAAAAAGGACAAGCTGGGCCGCAAACGGCTGGCTTATGAAATCAACAAGTTCAAAGATGGCTTCATTACCACCTACTTGTTCAACCTGCCCCCGACCGCCGTTACCCCGTTCAAGCGCGCCTGCCAACTGAACGAGGACATTCTGCGCGTGGCCCTGGTGAACCGCAACAAGGTTGATATTACCGATGCCAGCGTGTACGGCCGTGAGCGTCCCAACGAGCGCGGCGATCGTCCCGATCGCCCGGAGCGTGGCGAACGCGAGTTCCGTCCCCGTCCCGCAATGCGTTCCGCTGACTAGAAGCTCTCGTTTTAGAGGCACTCAGGTAGCCAACGTTCAAAGTAGAAAGAAGGTCTAACCGCCCATGAGTTTTGCAAAGGTGACACTCTCAGGAATCGTGACCAGTGACCCTGAAAAAAGGTTCACGCCCAATAACCATGCCGTGACCAGCTTCTACCTGTCTGTTGAGAATCCGGGCAACGCCAATCGTCCCGGCGGTAATGAACCGTTTTCGGTGAAGATTACCTGCTGGCGCAACTTGGCCGAAGCCGTGGAAACCCAGCTTCATAAGGGCGATGCCGTTTTGGTGGAAGGCAAGCTGCTGATTAACAGCTTCCAGACCCAGGAAGGCGTTCAGAAAAAGCTGTTTGAAGTGGAAGCCAATAACATCGACAAGTTGCCCGGCCGCCCTGAGCCGATTCTGGTGGCCTCTGGCGGCGCTGGCGCTTCCGGCGAAGCTCAGCCGGGCGGTGGCTATAGCGCTGACTCTCGCAGTTCGGCCCCTGCTTACAATGCCTCCTCTTATAATGCCGGTGGCCCCGATGCCGCTAGCGTGGCCCCCTCCACAGGCGGGCATTTTAGTTCCGAAGACTTGTTGACGGAAGATGATATTCCGTTTTAAGTTAGACAACATGCCAAAAACGATAACGAAGTAAGGAAGGATAATTCGTTCCATGAAGCCAGATCCCAGGAAGAAGAAAGTCTGCAATTTTTGCGCCGATAAGGTCATTTTGATTGACTTCAAAGATGCCCAAAAACTGAAACGCTACCTGACCGATCGCGGAAAAATTCTGCCTCGCCGGATTACGGGAACCTGCGCTTATCACCAGCGGCTGCTGGCTGGCGCTATCAAGCTCTCCCGCCAGGTTGCCCTGATTCCTTACATCATGGAAGGTTAATTTCTTAAACTGACTTTTTTGAGAATAGCCCAAGGGTTGCTTTATAATTGCGGCGCTTGGGCTATTTTATATAGATGAGTTTGCTGTAGATGAGTTTGGACGGTACAATAGTAGAAATAATTTGAGTGGCGTAAAATATTACTGCAGTTCATTTTAGGAACTATTTCAAATTACTCTGCGTCATAATTTCCAACGTACTAGTGAATTGTTTAGGGATAATTGAGTTAAATAAATCATTCAGCTTTTAAGCACACCCGATTGAATTACGGATTGAATGGAATAAACTATTGACCTCTTTCAGGATTAATGATTCACTTAATATATCAGACGATATATCATCTCTTCTCAACAAACATGCTCAATCACTTGTTAAACCGAAACGTTAGATAGGGAACACTATGCCAATTACATTTGACACGCTTGATGAGTTAAAGGCGTTTTATCGGAACTTCCGCTTGGAAGAAAAAGGCGGTAATGGCCATGCCAAGCTGGTAGCTCCGGCTGTCGAGGTAGAAAAAGTCAGTAAAAGAGGCAGGCCGGGCAGAAAAGCGGCACTTCCCAAAGTAGCTGACAAGCCTGCCGCAAAACGTGGCCCCAAGCCCAAAGCCACTTCTGCGGCAAAAGCGGCAAAGCCGAAACGCGAAAAAGGCGAAACCCTGACTTCCAAAATTCAGGATTCCGTTCGCAAGTTTCTGAATAGCAATCGTTCCTTTACCGCTAACGATATTTACGATGATCTCGCCCAACGCGACAGCAGCATCAACAAGCAATCCGTTATTACTTCTGTGCTGAAGCAAATGAACAGCACCTTTAAAACCATCTCGGTAACGGAGCGCGCCGGTAATGGGCCTCGTCCGGTCAAGTTGTATAACGCCTAATTCAATATCTCTCTTTCTACCAAGCAAAAACCGGCCTGATTGCCAGGTCGGTTTTTTGCAATGCCGGGTTGTTGAAACAAATCCGCCCCGGCGCTTGAGACAAGCCAAACGCGCTAGAATAGGGCCATGACCTTACCGCCCATTTCAACCCATCGCACGGAAACCGCCGATATTGCCAGTGTTTATGAACGCTCGATTCCGGCGCAACACCGGCTGAGGAACGGGCAGTATTATACGCCGTTTCCGTTGTGCGACTTAATTCTGTCGCTGGCCTGCCATCCCGTTGAGAACCGCATGCCTGAACGCTTGCTGGAGCCGGGTTGCGGGGCCGGTCAATTTTTAGTGCGCGCCGATGATCGCTTCCGGCAATTCGGGCGGAGCGAAGTGGAACGCTGGGGGCAATTGCAGGGCGTGGAGCTGGATGCCCAGGCCGCGCAACTGGCCATGGCGCGTTTGGGCGAGCAGAGGACTAATTCTGTCCTGGTGGCGGATTTTATCAGTCCGCAGGCCGATGAGTTGGGCTTGTTTGATGTGGTTGTGGGCAATCCGCCTTACGTGCGTCAGGAACATGTGGCCCAGTCTTTACAAATGGATAAGCAGGCTGCCCATGCCTATTTACAGGCGAAATACGCGGATTATCTGGCAGCCTATCCGCAGCAGAAGGCGCTTTTTTCCCAAACGGCGGATTTGTACCTATGGTTTTACTTGCAGGCGGCTACCTTGCTGAAGCCGGGCGGTAAGCTGGCGTTCGTGACCAGTAACAGTTGGCTGAACGCCGCTTACGGGCAAGCGTTTCGCTTGTTTCTCAACCATCATTTCCGGGTGCTTTATTTGGTGGAATCCGCTTGTGAACGCTGGTTCAGGGAGGCGGCGATTAACCCGCTGGTGCTGGTGCTGCAAAAAAAAGAAGGGTTTTGCGGCTCGCAGGAAACTAGTGGCGAAAACTCCGATACGGCTTGCCCGGTCAGGCTGATCCGACTTTATAAACCATTGGTGGAATGGATGCCCAACCCGCAATCCGAAACGTATTGGCAAACGCTGGATACCCAGGTAAAAGCCTTGCCGCAGGATGCCGATGCGGTGTGCAACACCATTCCGCAAACGGCTTTAAGCGGAGCCATAAGTACCGATTCCAATTGGGCGTTTTTGTTGCGAGCGCCTGCTGAATTGGTTCGACTGGCGTACCACCCGGATTTATGGCTAGGCTTAGAAGCGTTGGGGCGGGTGCGTTATCCTCTAAAAACGGGTATTAATCGCTTTTTTTACCTGTCCCACGCACAGGCGAAAGCCTGGGGCATTGAGCCGGAGTATCTTTTCCCGGTGATTCGTTCCGCCCGAAAAGTGAAAACCTATTGCGTGGATGCCGATACGTGCGACGAGCTTTTATTTTCCTGCCCCGATTCGCTGGAAGAATTGGCGCGTAAAGGCAAAACCGGCGCTTTGAATTATATTCGCTGGGGAGCAACCCAAACCTCCCAGCCCCGGCAAAAACGTTCCCAGCCGATTCCATGGCCGCAGGTGCCGTCGGTGCAATCGAACCGGCCGTGGTATTTCGTGAAGCCCCTGGCCCCGGCGCACATCCTATGCAGCCGGTTTATCGATCAGCGATTTTTTTTCCCGCTGTGCCAGGGCAATTTAATGGAAGACCAGACTTTTTACGGGCTAACACTAACGGAATCAACCGGGCTGAACGCATTGCCTCCCATGCTGGCAGCGGCGCTGCTGAATTCGACGCTCTCGTATTTGCGGGTGGAATACAATGCCCGCACCAACCTGGGGGAAGGGGTGCTGCAATACGCCCGCTGCGACATGGCCGCCTTCCCAATCATCAATCCGGCGTTGTATAGGCCCGCTGAACAGGCGGCGATTCTGGACGCTTTCGGGCGCATGATGGAACGCTCCATCCTGCCGATTGCAGACGAGGTGAATTTGCCGGATCGTGTGGAACTGGATTTATTGGTGCTAAGGCCCCTGCTGGCCTATTTGAATTGGGATGAGGACGCGCAAACGGTACGCAACCGATTGGCGGCTTACTTGACCGATCGCGTTCGGGAAAGGGTGCTGTTGGCCCGTTCGGCTCGCCGGTAGCTGAAAAAATTCCCAAAAGAAAAAGGCAACTTTCGTTGCCTGTTGATTGGAGAGAGAAGAGAAAGGAGAGAAAATACGACTTTTTTCGAATTGATTTAGAAATTCCCGATTGTGTCATTAAACGTGTGTAAAGCCATTGAAAAATATGCCGTGTCAAAATTGGCCTGGTATCCGCATGGCTTGGCGTCCAGCCTCTTAAAAGCCCGTCGATTGATGCCTTGCCGCATCAGGTGACGATAACCCAGCCTTTAAGCGATGACTGTGCCTGGCTTTGCGCCAGATTGGTACGAGACAGCCTTATCGGTTGTGGCCGTTGGGATGTCCGGTGTGATGATCCTCAGCAGCACTGTTTAAAGCCGGTTGGCTTAATGGTGAACTCTTCAGCAAACTATCCAGCCTGTTTACACATCCACTATGCATTGTGCGTCACTCCATCCCGGTTTCTTCACTTCCCATCCGTTAACCGTTTCAGTCCATCAGTATCAGAAAAAATAGAACATTGTTTGTTCTGTATACCTAAATAAAAACAACTTAAAGGCCGGGATTGATCGGATTGAAAAATTTGTTGAGGGTTCTTTACAGTTTTTCTGTAAATAAGAAATGGGTTTTGACGTGTTTATCTCGTTGGCTTGGGATGGGTGCGTTTCCGGTCTATAATCAGGCGTGAAAGGAAAATCCGGCAGTTCGTACCGCCTGCCGCAAGTCCGCCGCCAATGACTTTCAATCTCCCAGCCACTCCCGAAATGTTAATGGAAGCCGTCAATACCCTGTTGCAGGGGCCGCAGGCCCAGCCGCAACAAGCCGAACGCTTGTTTGAAACCCTGCGGGCCACATTGGGGACGAGGGGGCAAGGCAACATGGGGCTGGGGCAAATCAACACCACCCCTGGAGACCTGCAAGGCAACGCCCGCAAGATAATGGCCTACATTGCCACGGCGGAGCGCTTGGGGCTGGACTTGATCGCCTTCCCCGAACTGGCGCTGATGGGGTATCCGCCCCGCGACGTAATTGGGCGGCATCCTTTTCTGGTGCGGGAAAACCTGAAATGGCTGAAAGCCATTGCCCGGCGTACCGGCCAAACCTATGCGCTGGTGGGCTTTGTGGAGCCCAGGATTCCGGCGGACGGGCAAAAGCGCGTTGGCAAAGCGTATTTCAACGCGCTGGCCGTGTTGGGAGAAGGCAAAATACAGGCTATTGTGCGTAAATGCCTGCTGCCCACCTACCAGGAATTTGAGGATTACCGCCAGTTTGAAGCCTCCCCGGCCTCCGGCGCTCAGTCGCCGGACACGCTGACTTGCGCGGCATGGGGCTTTTCTGCGAATGAAGCGCCCCCAGTGGGCGAGTTGGTGGAAATTCACGGGCATCGTTATGGCATTTCCATTTGCGAGGATATGTGGAGCGATGCGGACTTTTTTGAAAATCCGCTGTATGCGATCGATCCTGTTGCGGAATTGGCCGCCCGCTGCCCGGACGCGCTGATTAACCTGTCCGCTTCCCCCACCCGCTCCCGCAAGGAGCAGATGAAGCATAACCTGTGCAGCCACCTGGCGGCCAAATACCAGGCGCCGTTTGTGTATGTCAACCAGGTCGGCGCCGTCGATGAAGTCTCTTTTGATGGAGCTAGCCGGGTCTATAATGCCGCCGGGCAACTGGTTGCCCGTGGCAAGGCGTTTGAAGAGCAACTGTTGATTGTGAACCCATTACAGGGCAAGGGGTCGGTGTATCCCCTGCCGGTGGGCCTTGAGCAAACCTTAAACGCGCATAAAACCTTTAACGCATACGATACCGCCGATTTAGGCCGAACCTACCAATGCCTGCTACAGGGCATTCGGGACTATTTCCGAAAAACGGGCTTTGAGAAAGCGGTCATCGGTCTTTCCGGCGGGCTGGATTCCTCTGTGGTGGTGGTGCTGTTGGCGGATGCCCTAGGGCCGGGCAACGTGCTGGCGGTCAGCATGCCATCGGCCATTACGCCGCAAAGCAACCGCACGGACGCCCAAATGATCGCCGACAACCTGGGCATTCAACTGGTGGAAATTCCCATTGCCAGCATTACAGAAGCCTTCGGCGCGGGTATCACCCAGGTTCGAGGAACGGTGGAAGCGCATTGGGGCAAAACCGATCCCCGCTCCAACGCGCTGGATAACGTGCAAGCCATCTCCCGCGCCACTATATTGCGGCAGTTGGGCAACGAATTCCGGGCGTTCCCGGTGGCTACGTCCGATAAATCCGAGTTTTACCTGGGCTATGCCACCGTCAACGGCGATATGTCCGGCGCATTGGCCCCCATTGGCGATTTGCCCAAAACCAAGGTGCGCGCCCTGGCCCGCTGGTTGAACGAGAATCGGCCAGACACGGTTAAAACGCCCAAAAACGTTCTGCCGGAAAGCGTCATCGCCAAGCCGTCAGGGGCGGATCTCAAGGTGGATCCGGCCACAGGCAAGCTGGTGACTGCCGAAGAGGAACTGATGCCGTATGAATTCGCCGATGAAATTATCTGGCGCATTGAAGCCTTGCGCCAAGGACTGGATGACATGCTGCCCACCCGCTTCCAGTACGAGGAAACCCACGCGGTGAGCCATGAGCAGAAGGCAGAGTGGCTGCACAAGTTTTTTGAGCGGATGTCGCGTTCCGTGTTCAAGTGGTTTGTGGCCCCACCCATCCTGATTGTGGAAGGCAATGGCTCCATTGCCAAGAGTGATTACCATCACCCCATTGTGGCGAACCGAATTCAGTGGTCGGGCCATGCGGATATGGAGATGGATCTGTTCCTGACAACCATTCAGGAAGAAATGGGAAGGGGCGGAAAAGTGGCTCAGTAAGAGCTTTTTAATCTTGTTTTGAAACAGTTCGTTTACATTGCTTAATGTTCTAACATCAAAAAGCGAATAATTGTTTTTATGCAAATGAGAGAGATTATTATCTCTTAGCGGAGATAGATTCTCTGTCAAAACACTAACTTCTACCTACCTTTTACTCTACTCAGACAAGTGTAAGCCGCCGTAGTCCAACGCTTCGGCGGTTTTTTTTGCCTTTTTGGCAGGCTGGTCAATACGGGCGCGTTTGTTATGGCATTACGCGGGGTTGTACCCTGGGTTTTAAGGGCGTCATCGCGCCGCCTTCATTATCCGGCAACTGCTCGCTCACCAACCCCATTTCCACCGGATGCCCGTTTCGCAGGATATCCAAGGAAAACCGGGAGTTCAACGGCTTGGACCGCACGGCTTCCTGAATGGCTTCCGCCTTGGCAACCCGCTTGCCGTCTACTTTCTGAATCACGTCGCCTTGCATCAGGCCCGCCTTGTAGGCCGGGGAGTTCTGCATTACCTGCGCTACCACCACGCCTTCCGTGGCGGGGGGAAGCCCCACGTGCTTGGCCAAATCCGGGTTCAGTTCCACCATGGAAATGCCCAGCCAGGGGCGCACGATGGCTTTGCCCGCAATCAGCGTGTTGGCGATTTCTTTCACCGTATTCACCGGGATGGCGAACCCGATGTTCTGCCCGCGCCCGGAAATGGCCGTGTTGATGCCGATTACTTCGCCCTTTAAGTTCACCAGCGGTCCGCCGGAATTGCCGGGGTTAATGGCGGCGTCCGTCTGAATAAAGGACAAGTTGGAATTAAGATCCGGTATTTTACGCGATAGGGCGCTCACAATGCCTTGGGTAACGGTATGGTCAAAGCCCAGTGGGCTGCCGACGGCCACTACCCACTCGCCGGGCCGCAGCTTGTCGCTGTTGCCGAAGGTAACGGGTTTCAGGTTGGGCGCATCTATCTTCAGCACCGCCACGTCCGCGTAAGTGTCCCGTCCTACCAGTCTGGCCGGGAATTGGCGACCGTCGTTCAGGGTGACGGTGACTTTATCGGCGGAGGAAACCACGTGGTTGTTGGTTAAAATATAGCCGTCCTGGCTGATGATCATGCCTGAGCCGTTCCCGCTGATCACGGTTTGGGGCGAAGCGCCGCCGCCGCCAAATGGTGTGAAGGGGCCGTTACTGGGATCAAACCCGAAAAAGCGCTGTAACAGCTCGTCGTTAAAGGGGAGGCCGGGAATGTTGGGAACCCCCTGGCTGCGGGTCGCCTTTTCTATGTCGATATTCACCACGGAAGGAGCCACCATTTCGGCCACATCCGCAATCAGGTCGGGGTAAAAAGCGGAAGGCATACCGCCCGGCGTCCGGGCCATGGCGCTTTGGGGCCAGGCCATATGCAGGCCGGAAGCGCAGGCCACTGATATGGCCAGCGAAACGGCCAGCCATTTGGCGGGGGAGCGCAACACCGATGAAACACACATCAATCGCATGGGGCAAAATCTCCTCAAAAAAACTGGAATCTCTCTTACCTGTCCACGGTTTTCTCAGGCCGCGAGCGGCAAGCCGGTTTGGGTAACGGGATGACGCGCTTGAGAAAAGGGGCGATTTGCAGTAAAGTTTAGCACAATGGGTCGGTCTTTCGAAACGGTTTTTCGCGCTTTCAGCAGACGTTCCGTTCCCCTTTGCCGACACCGTATCCCCGGCAGTCATAATTTTTTTGAGTACCAAGCATTTGAGCATGATTCTGGAATCCGTGATTGAGAACCTGCAGGCGGAAGGCCTACTGCAAACCGTACCCAGAACCCACCTGGTGCTGGGTTATTCCGGTGGGGCGGATTCCACGGCGCTGCTGTTTTTGCTGAACGATATCAAGCAGAAGCTGCCGCTGGACGTGACCGCTGTGTATTTCAACCACCGCTGGCGCGCCAACCCGCCGGAAGAGCTGCCGCTTGCGCATCAGAATTGCCTGGAAACCAATACTCCGCTGGTGGTTGTGCAGGCCGATCTCACCGTCCCCAAAACGGAATCCGATGCTCGCCATGCCAGATACCGGCAATTGACCCGCCTGGCGCGGGATCTGCATGCCGATGCCGTGCTGACCGCCCACCATGCCGACGATCAGGTGGAAACCCTGCTGTTCCGTATTTTACGGGGTACCGGCATTGATGGTTTGTCCGGCATTCACAAGCGCCTGACGCTGGAGGCGGACACCGGAAGCCCGGTGCCTGTGCTGCGCCCATTGCTGGATATTTCGCGGAAAAACCTGCGGGAGTACATTCAGGAAAAAGGGTTGCGGTACTTCGATGACCCCACCAACCTGGACAGCAAGCGCCAGCGTAACAATATTCGCCATAACGTGCTGCCGGTACTGGAAAAAGCCTTCCCCCAGGTTAAAAACTCCCTGTTTCGCCTGACGCTGGTTGCCGATGGTGATTTAAGCATTATTGACGATGCCGTGCAAGGCATCTGGCGTGAAGTCTACGGGGCCGATAAAGCTGGCCCGTACCTGGAAGCCATTCGCTTCAACCAGTTGGGGTTGCCGTACCAGCGGCGGGTACTCAAGCGCTTTTTGGCCCGCCAGGAAATTCACCTGGATTTTCAGTCCATTGAGGACTTGCTGGGCTTTATTCGCGGGGAAGGCCGCAGGAACCTGGATGCCTCCCTGCGCTCCATGGTGAAGGGTAAAAACGGCAAAACCCGCTATCTATCGCTGTACAAAAACCGGCTGCGCCTGATTGATTCCCCGGAAAAAACCGTGGAGCCCGTTCTGGCTGCGTCGGTGTCCATTCCGGGGCCGGTGGCCTTGCCGGAACTGGATTGCAGCTTCTTTGCGCTGCCCTGGTACGAGCCGGAGAAGATCAAGATTTCTCCTATTCGGCCGAACGACAGCCAGCAGGTTTATGTGGATTTAACGTCCTTTGTGGACAAGCCGCTGGAATTCCGCACCCGTCGGCCCGGCGACAAGTTTCAGCCCATGGGTATGGATGCCCCACTGCGGCTCAAAAAGTTCCTGATTAACCGGGGTGTTCCGCGTTTTGAGCGCAACCGCATGCCTGTACTGGCGCATGGCAACCAGGTATTGTGGGTGCCGGGCCTGGGCATTAGCCAACAGATCCGCATTAAGGACAAAGCCGTTCCTTCCCACCTTCTGAAACTACTGACGGGCGTTAACCATCCGGCCCCGCCTCCGCCGCCGGAGCCGGTTGAGGAAATTGAAAGGCCCGAAAGACCCAGCCGCTCTGAAATGACAGATATGGCTGAATTTGCTGAAATGGCTTTATCCGTTGATTCCGTCGATGAAGAAGATTCGTCCCCGTTTTCTGAAATTCCCACAGGAGCTGAACCTTGATGACCATCCCTTCGCCTGCCACCCATTACAAGCCGGAACAACTGGATGTGTACCTCAGCGAGGCGCAAATTCAGGAGCGCATTCAGGAACTGGCCGCCCAAATCAACGCGACCTACCAGGGCTGCGAGAAGCTGATGATCATCGCGGTGCTGAAAGGCTCCTTTATGTTTGTGGCCGATTTAATCCGCCATATCAAGGTGCCGTGCCAGATTGAGTTTGTGCGTCTGGCCAGCTACGGCGACGGGCAGACTTCCTCCGGCACCGTGAAGCCGGTGGACTTGTCCCTGCCCTCGCTTTCCGGCGAAGATGTGCTGATTGTGGAAGATATCATCGATACCGGCTTGACTTTGCACTTCTTCATGGATTACCTGACCTCCCTGCACCACACCCGCTCGTTAAAATTGGCGGTATTGCTGGATAAGAAAGAGGCCCGCCAGAAGGATGTGCTGGTGGATTTTGCCGGGTTTACGGTGGGCAACCAGTTTTTAGTGGGTTACGGCCTGGATTTTGCGGGCTACTACCGCAACCTGCCCTTTATCGGCGTGGTGAAAGACTAGCGTAACCGGCCATGCTGCCCGCTTTCCAATCGCCGTTCGTAGCGGCCATGATGATCCCGACCGGGGTAGGGGCTTCCATTGGGGGCTTTGCGGGGGACGCCACGCCGTATCTCAACCTGATCGCCAGCGTGACGGACGTGCTGATTACCCATCCCAACGTGGCGAACGCGGCGGTTTTCCAGAAACTGCCCGAAAACACGCTGTATGTGGAAGGCTACGGGCTGGATCGCTTTGTGCAGGGCCAGTGGGCCTTGCGCCCTGTTCGGCGGAACCGGGTGGGTGTGGTGCTGGATGCGGGCATTCCCGAAGATATGCAAATCCTGCACATCAACACCATGAATGCGGTGAAATCGGTTTACGGGGTGGATATTATGGGCTACACCCTGACGGATGCCCCGGTTGAAACCGGCTGCGAGATGACGCCTAGCGGTTGCTCCTCCGGCTATTTGCGGAATTCCGAAGTGTTGCTGGCCGCCTGCAAAAAGCTACAGGCTCAGGGAGCCACGGCCATTGCCCTGTGCGTTTTGCTGCCGGAACTGGAAGAGGACGAGGAAACGCTGGAAGCCAATTACCGAGGCGGTAGCGGGGTAGATCCTATTGGCGGCATTGAAGGCATTCTGTCTCATCTGGTGGTGTCGGAGTTGGGAATCCCATGCGCCCATGCGCCGGTGTTTACCTGGGACAAGGCGCGGCCGGTGACGGATGAGATTTTAGATCCGCGCGCCGCCGCCGAATTTATAGCCCCCACCTTTATGCCGTGCGTGTTAACGGGGCTGGGCCGCTCCCCGCAAATGACGCCCGTGGAAAACGCTGGGCCACAGGATTTAACCGTAAGCCACCTGTCTGCGGTAGTTGTTCCTGCCAATTCGCTGGGTGGAATTCCCGTGTTGGCGGCTCTGGTAAGGGGTATCCCCGTGATTGCCGTGGAAAACAACCAGACGGTGCTGGGCGTTGATAGCGCGTGTTTTGAAAATAGCCCGAACCATCATCTTATCCGACGGGTTCGTTCTTACGAGGAAGCCGCTGGCGTTTTGCAAGCGATACGCCTGGGTCTAACGCTTGGCCCCACACCCGTCCCCAACTATAGCCAAGCTTCTCCACCCGTCCCCGCGCTTTCATAAATTAAAAACACTCTGATTCACCCCTTTCCCTCCCCTGTTGTGTATTTGCTCGCCCGGCAACCACCAAAAAGACAGGCCGCATCGGCGGCCGATTCTGAAACAAAATACGCTCGTCAGAGCCGTATTTTTCCGTTCCTTGAAACCCGGAGGGGTCAGGGGACACGGGTGTCCCCTGCGGGGTTCGCCAAGGGGCTGACCCCTTGGCTGGCCAGATCAACTTGCAACCTCTTCAAATCGAAATACACTTTCAACACGATCAACCTCCTCCCCCGTGTGGAGTCCGGCGGAACCAAGATCCATCATCAGACCGATCAAGAGCGATCCCGTTTCACTCTAAGATAGGATAGGCCATTGATATATCCTGCCCCAAAAGTGGCTGCCTATTGGACAAGGAAAGCAAATCCGCATGAATCCCCAAATGATTATGGAAAGGCTACAAGACCGGCGCATCCAGATTGCGGTTGCGGTGGTTGCCTTGCTGGCGATTGGGGCTATTGTGTTTGGGGTAATGCGGGGTGGTGGCGAAAAAAGCCCTAGCGAAGAGCCATTAAAAGAGAATCAGAAAATGCTGGCGACCGTGAATGGTTATGGCAAAGCCATTGAAATCCAGGCATTGTTGTCTCGGCAAGGGATTCGGCTGATACAGGATGATGCGGAAGGTGAGACCAAAATCCACTTGAAATTTGGGGAGGATGCCAAGGCGAAAGACCGGGATAAGGCTTTGGTAACGCTGGTGCAGTCCGGCTTGATGGACAAGAATGTGGGCCTGGAATCGTTCGATAAAGGCGATTTAACGGCATCTCGCGAGGAAAAGCGCATTAAGCTGGTGCGGGCGCAGCAAGGGGAACTGACCCGGCTAATCAAGAAAATCGACCCGATTGAGGACGCGTCCGTCAGCATTGCCATTCCGGAGCAAACACTGTTTCGCAGCGATGAGAAGCCCATGTCGGCAACCGTACAGGTTACGTTGCCGACCGGCACCCGGCTTAGCCGGGACAAGGTAAAGGCCATTTGCAACCTGATTGTGGGCAGTTTATCCGGTATGGACACAAGCCATGTCTCTATTTCCGATACCAACGGCAACACGTACAACAGCGTACTGGATCCGGGATCGGATATGGAAAGCAAACTGGAAGACCAGGACAATTACATGAAACAAAAGGTGGCCACCCAGCTCGACCGATTGGTGGGCACCGGGAATTACGTGGTGACAGTAAGCACCGAGCTGCGGCAAGCGCCCAAGGAAACCATGGTGCAGGAGTTCGATCCGCGCGGGGCGGTGGTCAGCAGCAAGCAGGCGTTTAACGAGAACCTGAACACCAACGGTAACGGCCCCGGCGCCAGCGGCCCGGCCAGCAGCTTCTTGCCCAACGGCATGGCGGGCGCAACGGTCGCCAATGGCAGCGCCAATAAAGATTACCTGCGTAACGGCGTGGAAGTGAGCTACAACAACTCTAAAACGCAGTGGATGGAAACCCGGCCGGTGGGCATGGTGGAGGATATTTCCATTGCGGTGACGATTGACGCCAACCATTTTCCGTCTGATATGAGCGTGAACGAACTGCAAACCCTGCTGGCGCATGCGGCCAGCCCCAAGGTTCGCCCGGAAGGGGTGAGCATCGCCAAGAGCGATATGCAGGGCAACACGCCTATTGCTCATACAACGGACGGCGTGGGCGAGGTGGGCGCCGATATGGGCTGGCTGTGGTGGGCTGGCGGGGCCACCCTGTTTTGTGTGCTGATGATTATTTTGCTGGGCATGCAAAAGGGCGGCAATAAAGGGCTGGATGAAAGCTTTATCCAGACCCAGCAGGAGATTCAGCAGTTGCGGGAATTCGCCACGCAACAGCAGGCACAGTTGCAGGCCACCCAGCAGCAGGCCCAAATGTTGCTGGAAATGCAGCAGCGCCAGATGCAGCAAGCCCAGGAGCTTGAAACCACGGTGATGGAAGCCCAGAAGCGCCTGCCCCAGACCGGCGGCATTCAACAGACGCTGGAAGAGTTGCGCGATGTGGTTGCCAGCGATGAGGTTGAAGAAGACGACCTGGACTTGCAGATTAAGAGCTGGATTGAATCTTCATGACGACCATAACGCCGCCGCGCTGACGAGGCCGTGACAGCAAAGCGAGTAAGAATCTCAAGCCATCCCTGGAACCCGTTAAATGTAGTGAGTGGATAGAGCAGCCAACCATGACCCAACCCCTTTTTCATTCCGAACAGTTAGCCGCCGAGTGGGCCAACCGCATCTGCAACCGTATGCAGGAAATTGGCGTTCCGCAAGACGAAATTGACGAGACCCGCAACATTATTTTCGCCTTTACCCGTATTGCGGCCGAGGAACTCTCCAAGGAGCGCAACGTAAAACTGCCGTATACCGATAAAATTCTGGTGATTGAAACCAAGCATGCCCACCAGATCATCGATTTGTTTTTGCGCGGGGTGAACCATACCGCCAAAAAATTGCGCGATACCGGCATGGACTGGGATCAGCGCAAGGACCACCTGGAAACGCTGGCCTGGAAGTTGTTTAATTTGTCCAAGCTGTTGGTAGGATTCTTTTATATTCCCAACCCGGATTTACCCAAGGGACTGGAAAGCGAAAAAGACTTGCAGATGATGATGAAACAAAGCTCCGAGGCGCTTTATCGGGAGCAGGTCACCGGCACCAAGGGCATCCCGCTTCCGTGGAACATCCAGCAATGGAAATCCTAGGCGGATAAACGGGGCTTTTTAATCTCCCTCAACTCAGGCAAACCATCAGGGACTCTTCATGGCTGACTTCGATATCCAAAATGTAATAGACCAGGTGTCCAACCAGATGATTTCACGGTTGGATACCAACTGGCTGACGCCTGACGAGTACCAGGAAGACTGCACCATCCTGGTGGAGTTCAACAAGATTGCGGCGGGCATGCTGCTGCAGGACGAACAAGGCATTGAAATACCGGGTTCCGCCCAGCCCATTCCCATGGATGAGGCGTTGTTAACCCAGGCGCTGGTTCTGTTTGCGGAAGGGGTGTATTACGCCATCATCAAGTGCGCGGAAATTGGCCTGGTTGGCGATTTAAAGCGCAATTTAATGCAGAACCTGGCCATGGAAATTTACAACCAGGCCCGGCAGGTCGTGATTGCCACTTTTGGCCAGGAACATACGCCGGAATTCCAGTTTTCCCATGAGCAACAGGTGGATATTATCGCCAAGGCCACCGAAGGGTATCTGGTTGCCTATATTACCGATTACGAGCGGGATAACGGCCCCATTGACTACCAGCCTGCCAAGGAACGCCCTGCCGAGCCCCAAAATGCGGCCGCCCCGATGGAGCAGGCGCCGCAGGCCACTGCCGCTCTGCCAGTGGCCGAAACACCCGCGCAACTGCCGGAAAAAAGCCATTCTGGCGCGACTTCCCACGATAAATACGGGGCGGTGGCGCTGCTGCTGACCACGCTGCCCTCGGCCCAGCGGGCGCGAATCCTGAAAGGGTTCACGGTGGAGGAAAAGGAGCTGATTGAGTATTACAGTTACCCGCAGCACCTGGAGCAAAACCTGGATCTCGCTTGCGTGGAGGCGCACCTGAAGCGGTTTCGGGAAATCATCAAAAAGACGGCCCCCGCCGCCAAAAGCAGCGTCCAGAAAGGCATTGCCCGGCTTGTGGAGAGCTATTCGCCGGAAAAGCTGCTATCATATGTAAAGGATGAGCGGCCCCTGGTAAAGCGATACCTGGAAGCCCTTTATGTGGGCCAGGCGGGCCGTTCGGGCAAGCACCAGGCCCGGCAGGCTTCGGGCCAGTTGCCCGCCAGAATTGAAGAGATCCTCTACAAATACCTGAGCAAACGTTTGGAACCCTCCTGAAGAAACTCGCCCAGTCGCCTGAAAGCTTTGCCAAGCAAGGGAGTCCATTCATCCGATGATCATCAAGCGAAAACATGCAGGCCAGCTAGCCCCCAATATCGGGGATGAACTGCTGCCGGGCATGGAGGAAACGCTTGCCGAGCCGCCTGAGGAAATCATCGAGTGGAACGAGGAGACCGTAGGCGCTGGGCTGGCCCCGGAACGCCGAACTGAGGATCGTCGCAACGATCGCCGTCGCGGGTATCGGCGGGTTGAGGATAAGGGGCTGATCAGCAAGGCTTACGAAGAGGCCAACGCCATCCGCGAAAACGCCCAGGCCCAAGGGTTCCATGAAGGGCTGAACCAAGCCCACATGGCCATTGAGGAATTGCGGAACACCCTGGCCCAGTTGATGAACGGGCGGGAGGAAGCCTTGTTGTCCGTGGCCAACGAAATCGGGTCGCTGGCGGTGGAAGTGGCCGCCCGCATTATTAAAACCGAAGTGAGCTGCGATGACGCGCTGGTGATGGCCCTGGTGAAGGACACCATCCAGAAGGCGGGCCGCAACAGTAAATCCATTTTGCTGAAGTTGCACCCGGATGACGCGCCGGTGGTAAAGCGCATTATTAAAGAAGATGACGCCCTGCCCAACCTGAACGCCGAATTGATGATTATGGACGATCCCTCCGTGGATCCGGGCAGTTGCGTGATTGAAACCAATAGCGGGCTAATCGACGCCTCGTTCTCAACCCAGTTGGGCATTTTGCGCCAACTGTTCGGTGGGCAGGAGAAATCGACGGGAGATAGCTGATGGCGCAACCCGCACCAGGCGGCGCAGCCGGTAAAGGATTCGCGATTCCGCCAATGACGGAAATCCTGCTGGGTGGCTTAATCCTGGCGCTGGTCCTGATTTTGCTGCTGCCAATGCCGAGTTGGTTGCTGGATATCGTCATCACCATGAACATCTCCATCGGCATTATCCTGCTGATGATGTCCCTGTACGTGCAAAAACCGCTGGATATGGCGTCCTTTCCCTCGATTATCCTGGTAGGCACCCTGTTCCGGCTGGCGTTGAGTATCGCCGCCACCCGCGCCATTCTATCCACCGGCCATGCGGGCGGGATTATCGACACTTTCGGTAAAATCGTGACCGGGGGGAACCTGGTGGTGGGGGTGGTTATCTTCATCATCATCACCATCGTGCAGTTCATGGTTATTACCAAGGGTTCCGAGCGTATTGCGGAAGTCGGCGCCCGTTTTGCGCTGGACGCCATGCCCGGTAAGCAGATGACCATTGACGCCGATTTCAACGCGGGCCTGATTTCCCCCGATGAGGCGGTGAAGCGCCGGGAGGATCTGCAACGGGAATCCGCCCTGTTCGGCTCCATGGACGGCGCCATGAAGTTCGTAAAAGGGGATGCCGTCGCCGGTATCATCATTACGGTCATCAACGCCATCGGCGGCTTGGTGATTGGGATGCTGATGAAGGGCATGGCGATTGACGAAGCCCTGACGCATTACACGATTTTGACCGTGGGGGACGGCTTGGCGGCCCAGGTGCCAGCTCTGTTGATGTCGGTCGCTTCCGGCCTGATGATGAGCCGATCCACCGCAACCGAGGGCAGCTTGGCGAAAGACATGTTCGCCCAGTTGCAGAACAAGCCGTACGGCTTGATCTTCGCGGCGGGGTTTTTACTGATGATTGCCGCTTCCAGCCTGTTTGGAACGGGCATTCCCTGGTGGACTTTCCTGCCCATTGCCCTGATTCTGGGCGGGGTGGCGTTTAGCGTGTTTTTGGCCAACGATGTGCAGCAACAACTGGGCCAACTGGATGCCGTGAAGGAAAACATGAGCGAGTTGATTAACCCCAACCGTATGTATGAGAAGTTAGGGGTCGATCCGCTCAGCCTGCAAGTGGGTAATGACTTGCTGGTGATTGCCGACCCCGACCAGGAAGGGCAATTGCTGGGTAAAATTGCCGGTTTGCGCGCCCGTATGACCGATGAGCTGGGCTTCATCCTGCCCAACATTCGCATTATGGACAGCATTCACCTGGGACCGAACGAGTACATGGTCTCCATCCGGGGTAACCCGGTGGCGCAGGCCAACGTGTACCCGGGCCGCTACATGATTCCGGCCAGCCAGTTCCAGAACCATAACGAGCGCCCGCCGCAAAACACGGTGACGGATATGGAACCCACCTACGGCCTGGAGGAAGCTTACTGGGTGATGGCGCAGGAGATTCCCGAAGTCCTCTCCAAAAGCGCGGTGGATGCCACCGACGCCCTGATTGAGCACCTGAAAGAGGTGGTGATTAAGCACGTGGATGAGGTGATGACCAAAATGGACGTGCTGAAACTGATGGAACTGGTGCGCCAGCAGGATCAATCGCTGATTCAGGAGCTGGTGCCTGCGATTCTCACGCCGAACGACCTGCGGAAGATCTTTGTGAACCTGGTGCGGGAAAAAGTGTCCATCAAGGATATTATCTTCGTGTTTGAGCGTATGAGCGATTACGCCCGCTTCAGCAAGGAGCCGGATATCCTTTCCGAGCGGTTGCGCGCGGCCCTGGGTCGTTCCATCTGCCTGCTGCATGCCGATAAGAACAAGAACCTGTACGCGGTCACGCTTTCCAACGACTGGGAAAAAATGCTGGATGACAGTTGCCAGCGTACGGAACTGGGAACCATGTTCCTGCTGAACCCGTTGCAGGTGCAGGAATTGATTGAAATTACCGGGGAAACCATCCGCCGGGTACAGCAAACTTACGATCGGGTGCCGGTCATCCTGTGTTCGCCCCGTATTCGCTTGCCGCTGTTCCAGTTGCTGGATCGCCACATTCCAGTGATTACGGTGATGTCCTATAGCGAACTGATTCCCGACATTCAGGTGCAGGCCGTGGGAACCATCGGCACCAGTGATTTTGCCGACAACTACGGCTATTCAGCGTAAGCTCGGTGTATGATGACACCATGAGAATCATTGCCTGCTTTGCCAGTACGCTGGATGGAAAAATAGGCTCCGCGCATAACCTGCGCGATCGGGTGGGAACCCGCGCCGATTTGGATCATTTGCTCAACATCCGCAACCAGGCGGATGCCATTTTGTGCGGCGGGGAAACCTTCCGGCAACACCCGGCCATCCGCAAAGGAAGCCAGCAGGAAAAAGCGCCGCTGCAATGCATTTTAACCAAACGGTTCGATTTGCCACCGCAAGCCAGCCTGTTTACCAACAGCGCACAACACGATCCGCCGGTTCCTATTCTCATTTTTTCCCCGCAGGATGCGCCACCGGAATTGAAAAACCAATATCCCGCCCATCTGGAATGGATTGCCACGGGGGAAGGCAGTCCGGTGCTTTCCGTGTTGCAGGTTTTGGAGCGTAAAGGCGTTCAAACCCTCATGGTGGAGGGTGGCGGGCATATTATGAACCTGTTTTTACAGGCCAAGGCTGTGCAAGAACTGTATTTAACCGTTTGCCCCCTGCTGCTGGGCGGCAAGGATGATCCGGCCTTAGTGACCGGCCATGGCTTTACGGTGGCAGAAGCGCCAAGAACCGAAGTCCTTGGCGCCGAATGGAAAGAGCAGGAATTGTACTTGCACCTGAAAATCAATTATCCCGATTAATGGGCAGGCTGCCCCAGCAGTGCCTCGAACGACACCGGCACCACCTGGCGGGTCAGTTGGGCCAGCGCGTCTGCGTACAGGCGAATCTCATATTGCGCGCCCGCATGTTGGCGAAGCTGGATAAAATTCACTAGCGCCTGCAGGGAGGCCGTCCAGTAGAACTCGGTGTATATGTTCAGGGGCAACACGCCGCGGGCTTGTTCGCGGGCCACGCCATGCTCCAGCAGATGATGGTAAATATCCAGGGACTTCTGGCAGTGGTTGCGGTATTCGGCCAGCAGTTTGCCATCCGGGTCTTTCACCAGCTCATCGGTGGAAGCTTGTTTGTTGTCCTCGGACTGCTTGCGGAACCCGTCCGGCGTGTAGAACTTGAATTCGCTGGCGTCTACGTAGCGCAGGCTGATTTCGTTCCATGCGTGATCGTTGGTGGGCGCTTCGCTGTAGGAAATCCCCACCACGTGCTTGTACCACTGGCGGGCTACAAATTCAGGCACCTTGCAGTGGAACTGGAGTTGCACATGCCGGAAGGGACTCCAGTGCTTGTGTTCCGCCAGGTATTTAATCAGTTTTTTGTCGCCGTCGGAGAGTTCTTTTTTTCGTTTGCCGAACGATACCCGCGCCGAGTTGACCACGGTTAAATCGGTGCCCATGGCGTCCACCAGCTCCACAAAGCCGTGATCCAGCACCTGAACGGCGCGCTCCGTTTCCTGGTTATCAGCGGCGGGATTTTCCTCAATCAGTGAACTCATGCTCTAGGCGCTCCTTTCGGCCATGTGTGACAAGGCTTTGCAACTCTCTTCCTCCCGATCATACCTACCCGGCGAATCGATCACAAATACAAAAACGGGCCAGGCGGGCCGCTTTCCGAAAAAGGCTTTATTGGCGGGGTTTTGGCCCTTAATAAAATGTGACCAAGTCAAAAAATGTATCGCTGGGGCAAGTTAAGAGATGGTACAGGTTAATCAGGGCGTGTCGTCAGCGCCTCGGAAACCGCCTTGGCAATCTGCGAGCCGCTCAGAAGTACCTTGCAGTTATTATGCTCACACACCTTGGCATAGCAGGGGCGGCAGGGCAAATCCATAAACACGGGCTGGAAATTGGTTTTCGGGTTGTGCGGCCCCCATTGGCGCTCGTTGGTGGGGCCAAACACGCCCACAATGTTTGGGATTCCCGCCGCCGCGCCCATGTGGATAGGGCTGGAATCTACGGTGAGCAGCAATTGTGTGCGCTGGTACAGGGCAAATGTTTCCCGCAGGGAGGTTTGTCCTGCTAGATTTACCAGCGGCAAGCCGGTTTGGGCTTGCAAGGCGTCATACAGGGGGCGATCCGCTGAAATACCGGTGGCCAGCACTTGAAAGCCCTGCTCATGAAGCTGCCGTAAGCTATCGGCGAACTTGCCCATTTCAATTTGCTTGCCATGCGAGGCGCTGGCGGCATGCAGAACGGCCAAGGGCTTTTCCGCGTGAATGCCATGTTCGCTCAGCAAGTCCGTCACCTTTTGCTGATCGGCATCCGTGGCCCAAAGCTCCAGGTCATTATTCTGAATGGAAAGTCCCGCAGCAGACAACAGGCTTAAATGGCTGATGGGTTGGGGAACATCGGTTTTCAGGCCGGGGTAGCGGGCTTTATGGCTTAAAAACCATCCCCAGCGCTTGTATCCAAATGGAAACCGCTGCTTATCGTAGCCAACCCGGTTGGCAATGCCCGCCAGTTGGCACATAAAGGCAAACGAGGCCGATTTGCGCAGGAGAAAGACCGTATCGTAGCGGTTTTCCCGTAGCAGTTTCAGTCGCTCCGGGGTGGATTTTGGCTCGATTAGCACCTGGTTCAGGTAAGGGCAGGGTTCCATTAAGGAAGCCGTAGTTTTGCTGGTCAGCATATCAATGTGGGCCTCTGGGAAAAGCAGCCGCAAATTCCGCACCAGCGGCACCGTGAGGATGGTGTCCCCGATGTAGCGAAGGGGAACCACCAGAATTCTTTTTGGCTGGAGCGGCTGAGGCACGGGCGGCTTTCTTTCGGTTGGGAGGTCAGCGTTTGGGGCGCGCGTAAAAGCGAATCCACAGGAACAGCAGACCAAGCAGGAGCATGGCTTTGACCAGCGGGCTGCTCATAAAAGGCGCTAGCAGGAATTTGACCACTACGTAGGTGCCAACGCCCCACAGCGCAATTCGCTTCAGCGTAGATGTCAGAGAGATTGCTTGCGTGGCCCCTTCCTGGCTCGACTGAAGCCCTTCCCGGCAGCGGCGGTCGTAGTCGGCGCGGGTGGTCGGGTTGCTCAACACCTGGTAGGCTTCGTTAATGTCCTGCATCATTTCGGTCATGGGGCCTTTGCGGTGGCTGTGGTACAAATCCGGGTGGTACTGGCGAACCAGGGCGCGGTAGGCGTTGTTCATTACTTCCAGGCTGGCTTCCGGGTGTATTTGCAGGATTTTATAGTAGTCTTTCATGCTGATGCCATTATACGCGGAATAAGCGCCGGTTTGGGCGGTGACCCCGGCGCTTATTCGCTGAATGTTTTGTTTGACGGGCTGAAATTAGTGGGCCTGCACCAAGGTGAGGGTTCGATTCAGGAATTTGATCGGGTTGCGATGAATCCCGTTGGCGACCACTTCAAAGTGAAGGTGAGGCCCGGTGGAGTGGCCTGTATTGCCCACTTCTGCGATACGCTGGCCTTTGTTTACCTTTTGGCCGCTATGCACCAGAATCTTGGAGCAGTGGGCGTAATGCGTTTCATATCCATGCCCGTGATCGACGGCCACAAAGTTGCCGTAGCCCTGTTTCCAGCCGCTATAGACCACTTTGCCGTTCTCTGCGGACATAATCGGGGTGCCGATCGGGGCGGCCATATCGATGCCCTGGTGGGGGTGTCCCCAACGGAAACCGAAGGGGGAGGTGATCATGGCGTTCTGAACCGGCTTCAGCAGCTTCATGAACGTTTTGGAAGCCCGTGTGGCGGGGGTGTCAATTTCCATGCCCTTGGCGTCTACCGGCTCGTCCTCGTCATCCAGGTGGGGAACGACCATGCCATCCTCGGTGGTGCCGGAAGCGGAAGCCATCCAGGGCTCATCCAGCGCTTCCGCGTCGGAAGGCAGGGCGGTGGCCTGGGGAATGTAAATCATGGCGGCCATGTAGTTTTTCAGCATCTCGGATGTGGCGTTATCCACGGATTGTGTTTGCAGCTTCTGCACGGCGGACGCGCCTTCAAACGCGATGAAAGAGGCTCTGTCCAGAATTTCGCGGGTTTCAACCACGTTTTGGGATTGCTGCTGTTGCGTTTCCACTGGCTTGGCGGCGGGCGCATCGGGCTGAATGATGGTGGCGGATGCCGGGCTAAGGGTGAGGGTCAGTGCTGAAACGGCTAAAAGTGCCAGATTTTTGGTTGCTGTGAAGTTTTTCAAGATGTGGTTCATCATACTCAAACTCTTACAGAGCTACGCTCAGAAAGGCGAAAACCCTATTTCTGGTACGCTTTTACCTAACAAAAATAACGACTGAAACTATGGGAGGGATGTTAGCAGAAATCCAAGAGGCAGACAACGGGAAAAAACAATCATAAGCTTTCGGTATTGAAAGGCTCTTCATTAAAACTACCTGATACTCTGGTGTACAGGGTTCGGGGTATAGTGTAAAAAATACGAAAAATACTTTTCAGTAATTATTAAAATTTTAATTAAGATTTTAAAATCAGGAAGAAGAAATGGCTTTATTAGGCGTCAATATCGATCACGTTGCCACATTAAGAAATGCGCGAGGCGGCGTAGTGCCGGATCCCATCCAGGCGGCCCTTGTTGCGGAGGCCAATGGGGCCGATGGCATTACCGCGCATCTTCGGGAAGACCGTCGCCACATTAAAGACGCCGATATGACGGCCCTGAAGCAGAAAATAGCCACCCGCCTGAATATGGAAATGGCCAATACCGATGAAATGGTGTCCATTGCCCTGGCCTTAAAGCCCTATATGGTGACTTTGGTGCCGGAGCGTCGCCAGGAGCTGACCACTGAAGGCGGCTTGGACGTGATTAGCCACCTGGAAGCCTTGCAGGAGAATACCAAAAAGCTCCAAAACGCCGGGATTAAAGTCAGCCTGTTTATCGATGCTGATCTGGCACAGGTGGAAGCTTCCAAGGCCAGCGGGGCAACCATTATTGAACTGCACACTGGCCCCTACTGCGAAGTCTTTGGTACGCAAAAACAGGCGGAAAAGCTTGATTTATTGATGAAAGCAGCCGCCCATGCCGTAAAACTGGGTATTGAAGTGAATGCCGGTCATGGCCTGAACTGCGAGAACGTTTCGCCCGTGCTGGCTTTGCCTGGCTTGATAGAGCTGAATATTGGGCATAGTATTATTTCGGATGCCGTATTCAGCGGCCTTGGCCCCGCAGTGCGGCGCATGAAGGATTTAATCTCCTAGTAGCGACAAAGGCGATTTGCTGGCCGTTTTTGCCAGTCTATTAGGTGGAAGCCGCAAAAAATCCTTTGCATGAAGGCTGCAATCCAAAGCAAGATGCTTATACTGAAGAAGATGAAGCAGCCTGTTCGATATTGTTTGCAGCCGATTCTATCCAGTGCCGCCTGGCGCAGGCAGGCGGTATGCTCAATGCTTTTGGCTTGTATGGTTGCGCTCGGCCAACAGTCGGCCCAGGCGGAACGGGCGGAGGATTCCCTGGGCCTGATCTCGCCAGATGTCCCGCAAAAGGCCGCCACCCAGAACACGCCTGCCCCAAAGGCTTCCAGCGCCAGCAGCCCGGAATTTACCCAGGGCGTCAAGGCGTATCGGGAGGGCGATTATATTTCGGCCCGGCGAACTTTTTACGGCCTGCACAGGCAACACCCGGAAGATTCCCGTGCGACTTATTATTTGGCGATTACCGAAGCCCAACTGGGCCGGTTCCAGAACGCTAAAAAACTGTACGAGGAAATCCTGACCCTGGACCCTAACGGGGAGGCGGCCAGCCATGCCAGGAACGGCCTTCAGTATCTGCCTTCGGACACCGGGCTGGATTTGCCGCCGCGCTTTCATACGGTGGAAAAACCGGATTCCGCCCTGCAAACATCGCCTCAGGCGGCTGGGCAGGGGCAAGCGGGGTTGGCTCCGCAGGGCATGTCTCAACAGGATTGGCTGGCCTGGCAAATGATGATGGGCCAGACCGGCATGAGCGGCAATAACAATAATATGGGCAATACGGGCTTTGGAATGACGCCCTGGATGATGCCCCAGGCAGGTGGCAGCGACCCGAACAGCCCCAACGGTTACGACCCCAACGCCATGAGCAACATGCTGATGAACCAGATGTTGCAGAATTTCTCCTTGGAAGGGAACAAGGACGACAACCGCTAAAGGTTCCGTTCGCTTTTGGGGAGAGGCGAGTCGGGTTTTACGGGCTTTAGCGCTTTTGAATCCAGAACGACTGGTTGGTGTTGCCCAGGCAATCGGGGTGGATGTGGCCCATTTCCGTTGGGTGGAATAGCTTCAGGTAATCGTTCCAAAGCAGGATCTGGTAGTCGGCATTATGCAGCAGGAAGGCCCGCAGCAGGTAGCATTCGTTCCAGAAGGCCGGCCACTGGTAGTAGCGTGGTGAGTTTTCAAACGGAAAAAAAATGTCGTGCAAATGGATAATCACCCCGGACTTTAGCACCGGCAACACGTTAAAGATCAGATGGTTCACATCGCTATTGAGCTTGGACACGTGGGATGTGTCCAGAAACAGGATGTCGTCCGCATTCAGATCGGCAAACACGGCGAGATCCACATCCTGAAACCTTTGGGGGTATAGCCCGGTAATTTGCAGCTCTTCGTGCGTCAAATCCTCCAACAGCCTTTTGGGGCTGGGTTCTATAAACTCGCATCGAATCCGGCGCTCAAAAAATTGCTGGTTGGTATCCAGGGTTACGAACGATGAAAACCCGGAACCCACCTCTAGAATCCGGTTGGGCCTGAAGTGCCGGATGAGGCATTGCATCAGGATGGCGTCCGAATGCTGGAAGGAATGGTTGTGGTAATAGTAGTGCGCCGAGGCTGTCTTTTCTGCGGGGAAGCAAACCTCCGGCGCCAGGGTGGCAAATGCGCGCAGCAGCTCAAGCTGTTTGTCCACATTCAGGTCAATGCCGGGCAGGTTGCGCGGTAGTGGCTGCAGCTCAAGGCTTTGCAGGTGGGCGGTCAGTGTTTCTATTGACGGAATGGGAGAATAAAAATGCCCCGGTGGCGCAAAGCCGCACAGGTGGCGATATTTTTCCATTTCTGCCTTCAGTGCGATATTCTCGGCTTCATGGCCGCTGGTGTCGATGGGCGGAGGCGTCTGGCTCGCCGAAATATTCTCCACTGCCTGTTGAATGATCTGCTGGCAGTGGGCCTGTATCTGTTCCGCCTCGGAGGGGGCGGCGGGCGGTTGAGCAGCGCGGGCCGCATGGGCGGTCAGTGAAAAATGCTCGGCGATATATACGCCGAATTCCTGTTTCAGGCGTTCCAATTCCGCTTTTTCGTCGGAGAGGTTCTGAAAGGCCATCATGAAGGTGTTCATGGCTTCCAGCAGGTTTTCCTGCGTAAAGGACATCGCGTATGTCTCCTTTTGGTAAGTCTCGTTTCGCTCCGGTTGCGGGGTTGCCTCAGGCGCCGCCCGCCACCACCTTGCTCATATCAAACAGCGGAATGTACAGGGCCAGCGCCACGCCCAGCAGCAGGCCGCCCAGCACGATAATCATGATCGGTTCAATCATGGTGGTCAGTGTTTCCACGGCGCGATCCACCTCGACATCCAGGTAATCCGCCGATTTGTTCAGCATTTCCTCCATGCGGCCCGTTTCTTCGGCAATGGCAATCATTTTTACCACCATCACCGGGAACGCGCCGGTCTGCTCCAGGGGTTTGGCCAGGCTGCCGCCTTGCAGCAGGCTTTCGCGGGCTTTGTCGAACGCGATGCGCAGCACGTAATTGTCCACTGTGGCGGCGGATGTCACCAGCGCCTCAATCAGCGAGATGCCTGAACCTACCGTCCCGGCGAGCGTCCGTACAAAGCGGCTGACGTAAACCTTGCGGAACAGGTCGCCCAGTAGCGGGAGAGTGAGCAGCCATTGATCCACCAGCGGCTTGCCCTTGCCCAGGCGAAACAGGTTGAACCAGAAGAAGAAGGTGCCACTCGCCAGGATAATGGCCCACCAGAAGCTGGTGGTAAATTCGCTGCAAGCCACCAGAATTTGGGTGGGCAGCGGCAGTTCCGCCCCGTTGCCTTCAAACAACGCCTTGAATTGCGGCACTACCACCACCATAATCACCACAATCACTGCGATGATAACCAGTACCGTAAACGCCGGGTATACCAGCGCGCCCTGGATTTTGGCCTGAAGGGCCATGGTCTTGTCCATCAAATCGGAAAGGCGCTGGCAGACCGCTTCCATTTCGCCGCTGACCTCGCCGGAGCGGATCATATTAATGTAGAGCTTGGGAAATTGCTTGGGAAACCGGGAAATGGCCGCGCTGAAGGAATCGCCCGCAATGACGTCGGCGCGCACCTTTTTCAGCACGTCTTTCAGCGCCTTGTTCTCCGATTGCTGCTCCAGCAGGAACAGGCCTTCAATCAGCGGAATCCCGGCGTTCAGCAGGGTGGCCATCTGCTGGGTCATCAGGGAAATGTCTTTCATGCCCACCCGTGGCGAGAACAGGGCACCAATCAGCGGTAATTTCTGGAGGACTTCCTCCACGGTCATGGCCTGATCGTCCTGTTGGATTTTGGTGGGGATTTGCCCCTGGTTGCGCAGGATTTCCTTGGCTTCCCGCAGGTTCAGCGCTTCAAGCTTGCCGTCGATGGTCTTGTTGCTGGTCGGATCAATTGCCGTGTAAATAAAAACAGCCATCGCGGAACTAAGCCTCCAAATCCAATCCGAGTACGCGCGTTACTTCCTCTACCGTGGTCAGCCCGGCGAGTATTTTACGCTTGCCGTCCATGGCCAGGGTCAGCATGCCGTCTTTTATGGCCGCATCCTGAATCAGGTAGGTGGAGGCGTTTTGCTCGATCAGCTCGCCGATTTCACGGTTCATGTTCATAATTTCGTATAAGCCAATCCGGCCTTCGTAGCCGCTGCCGTGGCAACGGTCGCAGCCTTCCCCCTTGTGCAGGGTGACGGGCTGGCTGGGGTTTTTAATGCCCAGAATTCTCAATTC
Source organism: Candidatus Melainabacteria bacterium (assembly GCA_902168245.1). Classification (GTDB taxonomy): domain Bacteria; phylum Cyanobacteriota; class Vampirovibrionia; order Vampirovibrionales; family Vampirovibrionaceae; genus Vampirovibrio. The sequence continues at coordinate 138,846 of CABHPA010000053.1, read as the reverse complement.
CTCTTCGGTGGCGGTATAGGCCGCTTTGCACTTGGCGCAGTTGCGTCGCACCAGTCGCTGGGCCAGAATACCGATGACCGCCGAGCTGATCATATAGGGCGGCGCGCCCATTTCCAGCAGGCGAGTGACGGTTTTGGCGGTGCTGTTGGTGTGCAGGGTGCTGAATACCAGGTGGCCCGTGAGTGCGGCGTGAATGGCTGCTTCCATGGTCTCTTCGTCCCGAATTTCACCGACCATGACCACGTCCGGGTCTTGCCGCAAAATCGCGCGCAGGCACAGGGCGAACGTCAGGCCCGACTTATGGGAGACCTGGGTCTGGTTGACGCCGCTCAGCGGGTATTCAATGGGGTCTTCAATGGTGGTAATGTTGCGCTCCGGGGAGTTAATCTCCCGCAGGCAGGAATACAGCGTGGTGGTTTTGCCGGAACCAGTCGGCCCGGTGACCAGAATAATGCCGTTGGGGGCTTTAATCATTTTATTGATGCGGGTCACTTCATCCGGCGGAAGGCCCAGTTTTTCCAGGCCGCCCGTGGTGGCGTTGGGGCGCAATAAACGAATACAGATTTTCTCGCCAAACTGCACGGCCAGCGAGTTGACCCGCATATCGATCTCCTGGCTGCCCGCCTTTATTTTCATCCTACCGTCCTGCGGGCGGCGACGCTCGGCAATGTCCATGCCGCTGGCTACTTTAATCCGGGAAACCACGGGGCCGGTCATCTTCTTGGGAATGGACTTCACTTCCCGCAAAATGCCATGAATCCGGAACCGAACCAGCAGGCGCTCTTTCTGCGGCTCAATATGCACGTCAGAGGCGTCATTCTCAATGGCGTCCAGCAGAATAGAGTTAACCAGCTGCACCACGGGCGCATCATCTGCCGCCATTTCCGCTTCCAGTTCGGAAACCATGTTGCCGCCGTCGAACATGGTGCTGTCCTTGGAAAAGTCTTCCTCCAGCTTGGCCAGCACTTCATCGGACGAGGTACGGGTGCCGTAAAACTTGTCCAGCAGGGCCACCATCTCTTTATGGGTGGAAACCCTGGGAATGGGCCTGTAGCCGGTTAATAGCGCCACTTCATCCAGCACGTGCAGGTTGTCCGGGCGGGCCATAATCACTTCCATGCGCTTGTGCTGATGATCGACCCGCAGGGGAACCACCATGTGCCGCTTGATGAAGTCCGGCGGAATCAGCTTCATTACTTCAGGAATCAGCTCAATGGTGCTGGTGTCGATGTATTGCAGCCCATGCAGCTTGGCCAGCGCCTTGCCCAGCTTGACTTCATCAATGTAGCCAAGCTTAATCAGGATGGCGCCCAGCGGCGCTCCCGTGGCGCGGCCTTCGCTCAGCGCCTGATCGAGTTGTTGGGGGGTAATAAAGCCTTCTTCTATTAATACGTCGCCAATCCGTTTGGGTGCGGGTTTTTTAATGGCGGGGGCAATGCCCGGCCTGGGCATTCCGGTGGCTGGCTTGGGCGCCTGCCCGTTGGCTTCCGCCGGGTGATTGGCCCCCGGTTGATGAGGGACGCCCTGCCCGTTGGATGCGACAGAAGCGGGCGGGAGATTCCCGGCGCCGGGCTGTGGGTTTTCTGCGGGCACAAATGCGGAAGTCAAAAGTTAAACTCCATCCATCAGCTGTCGTTTGCGTTTCTTCTTGATACGATTCCGGTTGTTGGTTTTGGGCTGGTTGTTTGCTTTGGGCTGATTATTTGCTACGGGAAGGATCAATATCTCCCCTTTTTGCGCTATCGGCATATACTTAGAATTCTTGAATTCCAAAATCGGTATTTTGAAAAAATCACCCGGAAAATTACGCCACAAGATGAGCCAGACCTTGCACAACCTTCACAAAGCCCTGCGGGAGCAACTGCTTCCGGTGACTGTTTCGCCCGCCCAGGCGGCTGTGGAAGCAGATTTGATTCTGGAGGGGGTGTTGCAGGTTAATCCTGCTGTGGTTTATACCGATGGCGATCAGGAACTGAGCGCTCACCAGAGCCATTTGGTTCAGCAGTTTCTGGAGCAGCGGGTTCAAAAGCGGATTCCGGTGCAGTATTTGCTGCACCAGGCTTATTTTTACGGCCTGAAGTTTTATGTAAACCCCTATGTGCTGATTCCCCGGCCAGAAACGGAATTGCTGGTGGAAAAAGCGCTGGATTTCCTGAAACCGGGCATGAGTGTGCTGGATGTAGGCACCGGCCCCGGAACCATCGCCATTGCTATTTCTCACAAGGCGGGCGAAGAAGCGCGGGTGGTGGCGTCTGATGTGTCGGCCATGGCGCTCAAGGTGGCCCGAATCAACCAGAAAAACTTGAAAACCGCCGTGGAATTCAAGCCGCCCGGCGATTTGTTCATGACCGTGGGCGAGGAGCGATTTAACCTGATCGTGTCCAACCCTCCTTATATAGATGAATCGTTAAAATCGACGCTTGCCCCGGAAGTGTTGTGGCATGAGCCGCAAACGGCCCTGTTCCCTCCTGGCGAGGATGTGTATTATTTTTACCGTCGGCTGGCCCAGGAAGCCAAACAGTACTTAAAGCCTGCCGGGCGCTTGCTGGTGGAATGCGGGGCGGGTATGAGTCCCAGTATTTGCCAGTTGTTTACGGTGGCGGGTTATCATAACATCCAGGTTATTCGTGATTATGCGGGGCTGGATCGCATCGTCAGCGCAGACGCCTGAAATTTAGGGTCTTTCTAAAGCGGTTACCGCTGAAGGGGCTTGTAGAAGATACTTTTGCCTGTGTGTGGCTTGTAAAGTCTTGTATGGTAAGCCGCCTGTTGAAGGTGGAGCGGGGCGGCTGGTTTGGGCGAGCGTTCCCAATTCTTAAAAGATTCTAAAGGATGGCGGGTTTTAGCCTTTTTTCAGATAAATTGTAGGGTAGCGTCGTATGATTCATTCATCAATAAAAGAGGTTTACATTTATGGCTAAAGTCGTCGGAATCGATTTAGGGACCACCAACTCCGTGGTCGCAGTAATGGAAGGCGGCAAGCCGACTGTTATCGCCAACGCCGAAGGCAACCGCACCACCCCGTCCATCGTTACGTTCGGCAAAAGCGGCGAGCGGATGGTGGGCGTACTGGCCAAGCGCCAGGCGGTGCTGAACCCGGATCGCACCATTGCATCCAACAAGCGCTACATGGGCACCGATAAAAAATGGGCCATTGACGGCAAAGACTGGACTCCCCAGGAGCTGTCCGCCCAAATTCTGCAAAAATTGACCGAAGACGCCTCCAAGTACCTGGGCGAAAAAGTGACCAAGGCGGTTATTACCGTTCCCGCCTACTTTAACGACAGCCAGCGGCAGGCCACCAAAGACGCGGGCCGTATCGCAGGTCTGGAAGTGCTACGGATCATCAACGAACCGACCGCTGCTGCCTTGGCTTACGGTCTGGACAAGAAAAGCGACGAAAAAATCCTGGTGTTTGACCTCGGTGGCGGTACGTTCGACGTGTCCATTCTGGAAGTGGGCGACGGCGTATTCGAAGTGAAGTCCACCAGCGGCGACACCAAGCTGGGCGGCGACGATTTCGACGAGAAAATTATGGAATGGATGGTCGAGGAATTCCGCAAGCAGGAAGGCATGGACTTGCGCAATGACAAGCAGGCCATGCAGCGCTTGAAAGAAGGCGCTGAAAAAGCCAAGTGCGAACTCTCCAGCCTGATGGAAGCCCACATCAGCCTGCCGTTCATTACCGCCGATGCCAATGGCCCCAAGCACCTTGAATTGACCCTGACCCGCGCCAACTTCAACGCGATCACCAAGGAACTGGTGGATCGTTGCCGTGGCCCTGTTGAGCAAGCGTTGAGAGATGCCAAGCTGTCCCCGTCCGAAATTGATGAAGTGGTTCTGGTGGGCGGCTCCACCCGGATTCCTGCGGTGCAGGAGCTGGTGAAATCCCTGACCGGCGGCAAAGAACCCCACCAGGGCGTGAACCCGGATGAAGTGGTCGCCGTGGGCGCCGCCATCCAGGCTGGCGTACTGGCAGGCGAAGTAAAAGACATCGTTCTGCTGGATGTCACCCCGCTCTCTTTGGGTATCGAAACCCTGGGCGGCGTGATGACCAAGCTGGTGGAGCGCAACACCACCATTCCGGTGCGCCGCAGCGAGATTTTCTCCACTGCCGATGACAACCAGGGCAGTGTGGATGTGCATATTCTGCAAGGCGAGCGCCCGATGGCCCGTGATAACAAGTCGCTCGGCAACTTCCGCCTGGAAGGCATCATGCCTGCCCCGCGCGGCGTACCGAAGATCGAGGTGACTTTCGATATCGACGCCAACGGTATCCTGAACGTCAGCGCCAAGGATCAGGCCACCGGCAAGGAGCAGAAGATCACCATTACCAATACCTCCAACCTCAAGGATGACGAGATTGATCGGATGGTGAAGGAGGCGGAAGCCCACCGTTCCGAAGACGAGAAGCTGAAACAGCAGATTGATCAGAAGAACCAGGCCGACAGCCTGTGTCACAGCGCTGAAAAAATGTTGAAAGACCTGGGTGATAAGGTTCCTGAAGCGGAAAGAGCCACTATTCAAAAGCAGGTGGATGATCTGCGCGGCGCCATCCAGGCTAACGACGCGGATAAAATCAAGCAACTGCACGATACCCTACAACAGACCGTGTACAGCTTATCCACCAAGGCGTACGAACAGTCCGCCGGTGGTGCCGGTGAGTCTTCGGATGGCGGCCCTTCCGCTGGCGGCGCTGATGAGGAGATCATCGATGCCGAGTTCCGCCCCTCCGATGAAGGCATTGGCGCGAACCGCTAGTTCAAGAAATAATACGAACTTTTGCAAAAGACCTGCTTCGGCGGGTCTTTTGCTTTAAAATCGGCTGCAAGTAGGTAAATGGAATGGCAGAAACGATGGTCAACACAATTGAACCACCCGTCAAACCCGTGGCTGAAGCGCATACAGAGTCATTGGCGCAGGAAGCCCAAGCGGCGGAAGCATTGGAAAATCAGCTTAACCCGGTTCCCTCCATAGAGAAAAAGCCTTTGCCCCAGCAACCCAAGCGATTGCTGCAACGCTTTGAGGACTTTCTGGTTCCGGCCTTAATCCTGTTTCTGGTGGGCAATGCCCTGGCCTATGCCTTGCCGGATTTAGCCTTTGCCAAGTGGCAGATTGGCCTGCCGTTCATTCTGGTGTTTGCGGGCATTGTGTTTGTGGCGGCGGGCAAGCCGGAAAACCGTTGGGTAATCCGCATCGATTTATGGATGATTGCCCTGATAGCGGGCAGCCTGTTTTACAATTACCGGCAATTTCAGCCGGGGCCAGACGATGTTTCCCACGTGGCGCCCCTAGCCCGCGCTGAAGTGATGGGGACGGTGGTGACCCATACGGCGAAGAACCGGGTTTTGGTGCAGGTGTCGCAAGTGGACGGCAAGAAGGTTTCCGGTCATGTGCTGGTGTATCTGCCTGCCCAGGAAGCGCAATGGGAGGCTGGCACCCGCGTGTTAATGGACGGGGAACTCTCTCTGCCGTTTGAGAGCCGGATTCCGGGCGCGTTTAACCAGTTGGAATATTTGCGCAGCCAGCACATTACCGCGTTATTAAAACATCCCAGCCGGATGATCGCCTTTGAGGTTTCCAGTCAGCCCCAGGCGGCACTGCAACGCATGACCGACCAGTTGAAGGAACAAGTTGCGGCCACCTTTGCCAAAAGCCTGCCCTCGCCCCAGGCAGAGGTGTTAGGCGGCATTGTGCTGGGAGACAAGGCGATTCCGGTGGATGCCAAAACCCGCCAGGCGTTTATACAAACCGGCCTCATTCATGTGCTGGCCGCTTCCGGCATGAACGTGGGCATTATCGCTGCGGGGATGCTGGGCCTGCTTTCGCTGCTGAAAGTGCCGTACCGCAGCCGTTTGCTGGTGGCTATGGCGGCGGTGGCTTTTTACAGCCTGCTGACCGGGATGCCCCCTTCCATTCAACGGGCGGCGTCCATGCTGGAGCTGGCCTTGTTACTCAAGCTGCTCAACCGGGAACTGTCGCCGGTGTTTTTGCTGTGCGTGGCCAGTACGCTGTTGGTGCTGCTGAATCCGGACAATATCGCCAGTGTCGGTTTTCAGTTTTCGGTGTTAACCACGTTCGGCCTGCTGACCATGGTGGCCCCTTTGCAGGAGGCGCTGGGTTACTACATTACGCGCTGGCTGGCCGGGATTATCCTGGTGCCGCTCATTGCCCAGCTTTGGATTTGGCCGCTGTCGGTGGCGTATTTCAACCAGTTTCCCGTTCATACCGTGCCGCTCAACATTCTGGCCCTGCTGGCGGTTACGCCGCTGACGATTCTGGGCTTTGTCGCCGGATTGATCAGCCTGATCCTGCCGCCGGTGGGCGGATGGATTAGCATGCTGGCCCGCCCTTTTTTAGATGGCCTGTTATGGGTGGCGCATACCGGAAACGAGATGGGCTGGGCGCAATGGAGCCTGCCCTCCCCACAGCCGTGGCAAATTGCGGGTATTTATGCAGGCTTGCTGGTGCTGCTGGCCCTGACGCGCCGTTGCGGGCAAATGACGATGGCGCGTAAAACCTGGTTGGGATTGCTGCCTGTTGCCTTCCTGCTGGGCGGCCTGTGCCTGGAAAACGCCCAAGCCTTGCAAAGCACCCGGATTGATCTGCTGCCGCTCTCTCATCGGGCTGAGGCCATTTTGGCGCAACCGGCCCAGAGCGATGCCACGGTGGCGATTGTGCCTGAGCAGTTGGGCTATTTTGAGGCGCGGGCCTTGGCCGATTATTTGCGGCACCGGCATATTGAGCGGCTGGGAGCGTTGCTGCTGTTGCCGCAAGCCTCCGGGGAACCGGCGAAATCCGCCAACCTGAAGACGGCGTTCAAGCGGGTGAAAATTCGGCTGATGCTGTCCGCGACCGGCGCGGAATCGGTGCGGGGGCTTTCGGTGAAGGCCAGGGAAGTTTTCCCGGCGATGGGCGCCCGGCTGAATGTGGGGCCGCTCCGGCTGCAAGGGCGGTTAGATAGTTTGCGCCTGCTGGAAAACCGGCAATGCCTGCTGGCGATTGACGCTCGATACCAGTCCGCATCGGACGCGGAAGGCTGCGGCATTCGGGCGATGCTTGGCCGGGAGGAAGCGCGGCTGTTTTCCGAACGGGGTTTAGAGGCGGATCGCTATTATCGGTTGGTTCACCAGGGCCAGGAACTACTGGTTTACTAAGTAGCCTGGAAAAATCTCCCAGGAATCCCTTGCCTGTCAAGTGGATTTCTGGGCGCGCTTGGCTTTGAATCAAACCCGGAAGGTTTTCGGATGGCTTCCGGTGCGATGTTGCGGGTGTACCTGTCAGTAATGATCTGTTTTGATTCCCTACTGATCGGAACTTAACACTGCTTAATGAATATAGGATTTCTCATTGACTCTGTCTGGATAGTGTTGATAATACACTAGAACAAAGTGTAGATAATACACTAGCAGCCCAGCAAGATTATCCAACGCATTTACGCAAGTTGAACCACTCGTCATCATGACTATCTTTCCAATCAAAACCACCAATAAAAGCACCCCTCACATCGCACAAACCAGTGAGCGGCGCGGTCGTCAGGCAAACCAGGCTGAACAGGTCATTGGCGTGTTCTCTCTCTGGTCGCAGCCGGAAATCTTCCGCCGTAGCCCTTCAGACAGTAGTCGCTCTCTGGATATCTTGGTGTAGACCCCTCGTAGCCAAGTAAAAGCGAAATGGGCCTCCTTGGAGGCTCTTTTTTTTACCTTTTTTTAGGAGGATGGCGGGAGATCCTGAGCATCGCAGAAATCGTCCCGGTAAATGCCCAGAATGCTTTTCTGCCAGCCGTCCATCTTTTCCAGAAAGTGAGTCGCTCCCTTGGCGATGCAGCGCCCCTGAAGGTTCTGGTCTTTGCAGGGAGGGGCCAGCACAATGACATGGGTTAGCGTTTGTTTGCGGGCGCGCTGAATCTCATCCAGTACAATCAGCCCTTCACGTTCCGACGGCATGAACAAATCCAGTATCACCATGGAAAACGCCTGCTGGCTGAACAGGTCAATGGCGGCGTCCATGTTTTTGGCAAGCGTAATGTCGGCGTCCAGCTTTTTCAGTTCATGGCGCAACTGGTGCAATATAATGCCAATTTGCCCCGCAATTAATACTGTTTGATGCTGGCCCTTGGGGGCCGCAAGGCCGGTGGCGCTTTTGCCGGGCGCGGACGAGGCGACAAGCGCCTTTTTGAGTTTCTCAATGGCTTCCTGCACGTTTTCGGGGCTGGGCGCTTCATGGGCAGGCAAACCGGCCAGGGCCATCAGTTCCAGTAGCGCCTCCTGCATGTCCGGTTCGGTTTTTAAGGCTGAATCCATGAGTGCTGCTCCAGGGGAAGGGAACTCACATGGAACGTCTATCGGCCGGGGCTTGGTTTTCTTAAGGGTGAGTGAAGAAATAATGCGTGAAAATGAGAATCCCGGTGATCGCGGTTCCCGTGGCGCTGACTAAACAGGCTCCCGCAGCGATATCCTTGATTGCTTTGGCCTGCTCGCTGTACACGCCGCCTGCCCACAGGTCTACCAGGTACTCTATGGCCGTGTTTAACGCCTCAACAGTAAGCATAATGGTAATGCACAAAATCAGTAAGGCCCATTCCGTGGGGCTGACGCGCAGATATAACCCTGTCAGCACAACCAGCACGGTTAAGACCGTATGGGTGCGAAAGTTTCTTTCAGACAGCAATACCGTTTTCAGTCCGTTTAAAGCATAGCCCAGGCTATGCAGGAAACTTTTGGATTTAAACGGATGGCGGGGCGTGGGCTGGTTCATCCCCTCAATATACACTATTGGAAGACACTCTCCAGCACCCTGTTTTGAATGGTGACCACTTTCTCAAACTTCTCCATGGTGTCGTGGTGCATGCCGAACAGGTGCAGCATGCCATGCACAAAGCGTTCAATCAGGTAGCGCTCCAAAGGCACGTCCGGGGTTTCCGCAATTGCGTTCTGGGCATAGTCCACGGAAATGAAAATACTGCCCAATTGCAACACCGGCAGGCTCATCCACAAATCGGGGTCTTCCGCATCGGCCAGCAGGGTAAAGGTCAGCACATCGGTCGGGCCTTCCTTTTGGCGATATTCCTGGTTGAGGGTCTGCATGGTCTGGTTATTGGTCCATACCAGTTCCACTTCCAGAATTTTTTTCTGGATGTTGAGGGTCAGCTCCTCGTAAAGCTTTTCTTGTTCGGCAATGTACAAAAACAGGGGCCAGGCCTTTTCAACCAGTTTGCTGAGTTCCTGAAGCCGCGCCGAAGGCAGCACCTCGTCCGCGTAAATTTCCAGGCTCATGAACGGAAGGGTAAGAGAGGCCACGTGTTCGTGGCTAAGCGCTAATTCGACCATATCTCTTTAAAGGTTTCCTTTGTCTGTTTTGTCCTGGGCCTGCTTCAGCGCATCCTGAAGACCGGCATGCTCCTGAACGGTAGCCACAGGAAGCTTGCGCCCCAGCTCGCGCATCATGTTCTGCTGGTATTCAATCCGGTTGTGTTGTATGCCTCGTAATACCCGGACGAACGTCTGTTTGATTTTATAGATATCCTGAAAGGTAATCGGGCAATTGTCAAATTGCCCATCCTCCACCCGTTGTTGGATGATCTTGTCGATGCGTTCCTCCACTTGCGCAACAGAGGGGGTTTTCAGCGCCCGCACGGCGGATTCGCAGGCATCGGCCAGCATGACGATGGCGGTTTCCTTGCTGCCGGGTTTGGGGCCGGGGTAGCGGAACTGTGATTTGTTCACGTTCTCTACGCCTTCCTCAATGCAGGCCTTGTTGTAAAAGTACCCGGCGGTCAGGGTGCCGTGGTGTTCGGTCATAAACTTCATTAAAATTTCGGGCAGCTTGTGTTGTTTGGCCATTTCAATGCTGTCGCGCGGGTGGGCGGTAATCACCATTTTGCTGAGGCGCGGGGTCAGTTTATCGTGCGGGTTTTCCACCCCAAAGTAAGCCTGGTTCTCAATAAAGAACAAGGGGCGTTTCATTTTGCCGATGTCATGGTATAGGCAGCCCACGCGGGTCAGCAGGGCGTTGGCGTCCACGGCCTCGGCGGCGGCTTCGGCCAGCGTGGCCACCATTAAGCTGTGGTGGAAGGTGCCGGGGGCTTCAAATTGCATACGCTTCAACAGGGGTTGATCGTGGTTGCCAAGCTCCATCAGGGTGTAGGGCGTAATTAACCGGAAGAGTGCCTCCAGCAAAGGCAGGCTGCCAATAGTGAGGATGCCGGAGAACACGCCGCTGGCGAAGCAGGCCATTAAATCGATAATCGCTTTTTTGTCCAGGCCGAACACCAGCCAGGCCGGGGTAGGGCCATGCGCTGTAAAAGACGGGTTCATCAGGGTAATGGCCATTAAAATCAGCGCGTTGGTAATGCCAATGTAAAACCCGGCGTAAATCAACTGACCGCGGTTGTGGTGGTGCAGGCGTCGTCCCAGAATGTAAACGCCCATGTAGCTGCCGAACAGCAGCACGGAAAGCTTCTGGAAATCCCCTTCCAGCGTAAGCGCCAGCAGGAAGATGAGCAGGGTGGTGGTGAGGACGCTGACGTGCGGGTGGGTAAAAATGGCCAAAGTCAGTGCCACGGTACCCAAAGGCAGCGCGTAAGGTGGAATATTGCCCAGCATGTCGGTGTTTTGCAGGTGGAAAAAGATGGTGGTGACCAGCACCAGGGCGGAAATAAGGGCGGCGTAGGCCGGTTTGAAGAATTGCCTGCCCTTGAAGTTGTAGAGGTAGCTCCACAGGGTAAACACAAACAGACCGCTCATTAGTAGCAGACCCAGCCAGGAGATGAGCATGTTGCCCGAAGAGGTCTTGCCCATGCGCTCCAGGGCGGCCATTTCCACGGCGCCCACTTTTTCGCCCTTGCCCACAATTTTCTGCTTTTCGTTAAAAGTGCGGATTTCGGGTCTCTGGTTGATTTGGGCGGCCACTTCCTCCTGTTTGCGCTTCATGGCCATTTCATCCAGAATCAGGTTGGGTTGCAGGGTGTTATCCAGCAAAAAATAGATGATATCCCGGTATTTTGGGCTATAACCGCTGCGGGGAATGCTTTGGCGAATGGTGACATCTCGGCGCAACTGCTCATCGGCCTCCGTAAATCCCCCTTTCAGAATGTTCTGTAGGGCCGTCTGGCTGGCCAGCGTAAGCTGCTGCCAGTCTTGCGCCGAAATGGGCGTTTTGAAGTAACGCTCAAAAATCACGTCCGCATTGGGGGTGCCGCCCACCAGTTGCTGGAAGCGGGCGTATTTTTCGGTTTGGGGCAATGCGGTGCTGGTGGCCAGCGCGCCCAAATCGTTCAGGCGCTTGTCCAGGTTTTCGCCCATGTCCTTGTTGTGGGGCTGTTCATCCTGGTATATGGGAGGGATGGTCTGCTTGGTACGGTCAATCTTTCGCTGGGTGGCTTCCCGATCCACAATTTCCATGTGGAAATCGGCATAGGCGTCCATCAGGCTGATGCCGTTCTTATCTACTCCCCTGGAAATATCCAGGTAATTCATGCCGATAATGCCGCTCAGCAGAAGGGCCAGAAACGCGCCGATGCCGATGGTGATCCCGGAATTGGAGAACAGGGCGGTTATCGCTTTGCGCAGCAGTTGAATATACCAGGGCTTCAGGGCTTGGGCGGAATCGGGAAGATGGTGATCTTCTTGTTCGGGTAACAATTTCACAGCGGTTATCCGGTTGCGGACTCAAACTCTGGGGAAAGGAAAGCAGCCATAGCCGGCTGGGTTCCCATTACTGCCTTAACCTAATTGTAGCTTGCTTTGCGGCTTTGGTGCATAAAAATCATCTGGATGGTTTATGGATTTTGGCTTCAAAGAACCGCTATGATTGCATTGAACATATTTTTTAAGTGTAGCAGGCAAGTGGTAGGCGTTTCATAACTCAGCAAGCGCAACGGGCTTAACGCGCCGGGCGAAAACGCCTGAGAAAAACGAACCTGAGCAGTAAACAAAAGGGGTCAATATGCCGCAATACAGTCGCACCGCCTTCCCCTCTAAAGCCCCCTGGGCTGAATCGATTCAACCCTCAGCTAGCACCTCCTCCTCCGGGCAAGCGCCTATTCCGCAACAGCCCAAAAACGCCCAGGCGGGCGCCACGTTTGATTCCGCCGGAACAACCCTCTCCGATTTGAAAAAGCTTCAGGACCCGGCTATGTTCAACAAGGCCCGCTTCAGTTTTCGTTTATATAAACGCCAATAAGGCTTAGCGTCCTTCGGCGGGCCGCGTCTCTGTGCTAGAATCCCCTTCAGGTTTGTACTTGTTTGGCAGATTAAAAAAGAAGGGGCCACGGCATGCAAAACACCCCGTTTGATATCCGGCAGCCGGTTTCGCTGGAAGAATTGGCCTGCGAGGCTGCCGCCTGTACGCGTTGCGTATTGTCGCGCACCCGGATTCAGGCCGTGTTTTCGGACGGCAACCCCCAGGCCTCTGTTATGCTGATTGGCGAAGGCCCAGGGCAGCAGGAGGATGAGACCGGCATTCCCTTTGTGGGGCGGGCCGGTCAGTTGCTGACCCAAATACTGGCTTCGGTGGGGATTGACCGTAAGCGGGATATCTACATCTGCAACACGGTCAAATGCCGCCCGCCGCAAAACCGCAAGCCGGAACCGGAAGAGATGTCCGCCTGCTTCCCTTATCTGGAAGGGCAGATTCACTGGGTAAAGCCCAAAATTATCCTGCTGGCGGGGGCCACCGCCGTGCAAGACATTTTAAAGACCAAGCAGGGCATTACCAAAATTCGCGGCCAATGGTTCGATACCCCTTTTGGCGGGGCAAAGGCCATGCCCATTTTTCACCCGTCCTACCTGCTGCGGAACCCTTCTAAAGCGCCGGGCAGCCCCAAGTGGCACATGTGGCAGGATATCAAGGAAGTTCGCCGCATGATGGAGGAGATGGGTCTTTCTGTGTCAGGGGGGCCTCACCCCGCGCTGACGCACTAGCAATCGACAGTTGGGCCAAGCCCGCAATCTGGAAGCTGAATGGGATTAAAATGCCAGCCGTGTTTGTCTGTTTGAGCGTTTAACTTGTTTTCAAGCGGAATGGGCCGGTTTCTTTCGCCACTGATGGAGCGCTGTCGCGCTGACTTCTCTGGCCTCATTCCAAATCTGGCCTGAAAAATCCCCAATGGCTTCGCTGCACAGGATAAGAATCCCGATAACGTCATCCCATGCCGCTTCCAGCAATCCCTGTATCAGGTTGCCGGTGGCAGGCATAAAACGGTGCGCGATTGTTGGCCGCATGGGGACATGGGGTTGATAAATCATGGAATCAGTTCCTTTTACTGCCAAAGTACACAAGAATCCAATGTGGATATATCAATAAAAACAAATAAATTGGATATATTGTGTATTGGTTCTGCCGGGTTCATAAAAATTGACGGACTGACTCCCAATGGCCTTTAGCGGCGGTTGGCTATGGCCTGAATCCGGAGCGAACGCGCGGCCCAGCGCTCATATTTTTGAATATCGTCCACATAGATGGCAATGCCATCCTGGGTTTTCCAGAAGCATTGAAACAAGGCGTTCGTAGCGGCGTCTAACGCCAGAACTGCGCTAGACGTGATGGAATCCAGCCTGTTTGAGATGCCATATAAAAGCCGGTGCAGGGTTTGTACGGGCAAGCGGGTAAACGCCGACCAAAAACGGTTTTGCATGCGTATCCAAACTCCTCAAGCAATCAAATTCACATCAGTGGAAGGTGATAAGAGAATAAAAACAATTTTTGAGGGCAATTTGTTGAATTCCGTGCCGATCGAAATGTTTATTAAAGAATGGGCAGTGAAACTGGGTGAAAACGGGCCGGGTTCGGTTTCTGGCTACACCTGGGCATGTTGCAAAGGGAAGTTGACATTGCCAGGTTGTATATAGGGACACTGAACTATCCGCTAACTATTTTGGGAAAGGGGTAAAGGGGCTTTTCAAAATAAGGGATTCAATGGCTCAGTTTCTTATGGATACTGCTGAAAGGTTGTGTTTTAATCCTTTTCTAAATTAATTCTAAAAATAAAATGTTCATCTGTAATTAAAGGTAAATTATGTTTTCTATATCACCTGTTTCTTTATCATCACCTGCATATCGTTCATCCAACATCTCCCGTTCAAATGTGGCCTTTGCAGGAAAAGGGAAGCTTTCGCAGGAGAAAATTGATGAATTCCGCCGCAAGTTTGATATTGATGACCCCATTAGCCCGGACAACACCTCCAAAACCTATTCTGAAAAGCGCTGGATAACCGAATATTCTACTTTGGTCGGGGCGCCATCTGCCGCGTATAAGGTGCTTAAAGGCTCAGGCAGTTACAGTAATTTTTTCCAAAGACTCAAAGATAGCGCTAACCGGTTTCTTACCGGACAAGAGACTCAGACCATTGTTGGGCTAGACCATAAAACGTTTATCTCCGCAAAAGAGGCGGAAGCCTATAAAACCAAGGTCAATGCCTCGCCACCGAACTATGTTCCTTACATGGTTGCGTTCCATCCCGCGGACAGTAGAAAGGTATTAACCTTTATTACCAATAGCCCCCAGAAAGCGGCCGAATTGCGGGAAAAAGCCAAAAATCCTTTTGATGACGTATCCATTAGCTCCGGCTCTAGCAGGAATTCCATTGATGAACCGAGGCCAAGTACCTCTCATGTTGAGGAAGAGGATAATCCATTCGCCTCTCCAGAGGATGCAACTGCGAGTCGGTCGCGTAGATCGGCCTCGCCAGTGGCTAACCCATTTGCGCATGAAGATGATGAGGAAGATCCCTTTAAGGACTAACGCCTGTTTATAGGGCATATTCAACAAAGTGCTTATAAACCCGCAAAGCGTCCCGATTAGTCGGGGCGCTTTGCGTTTTGAGAGAAAAAGGACGGCCTGAAGCGATTGGAGGCAAGACTGTATGGTTGGGGCATCTGAAATCAGTTGTGATGATGAGGGAAACGGGAAATTCAAATTCGTGGGAACTCAGCCTTAATTTTTGCTTCTAGTACAGCAAGAACCCCAAGCCAATTTTCTGAAGAAAGGGAGACGCCTCCTATGGTGCAAACACGTTTTAATCGATTTACCCGCTGGTTTTTATGGGCCGTTTCCCTGTTGGCGCTCAGCGTAATGCTTTACGTGGGCAAGGCCATGGCGCAAGGCCAGCTTAATGCGCCAGGCCCGCTGCGCGAGGCTGTCCAACTGGCGGTGCGCCCTGCTGCTGCCTCTCTCAGTGTTTATGTGCCGGGCAAAAAGGCTGCAAACCCAAAGCCGGTGGAGTCCGCCCCTGTTACTATCCTGCCAGATCGCATTATTCTGCCGCCCCAGGTTCCTGCGGCCTCCGTAACTTTAAGCGATTACGACGTGGATACGTCCATTAAAGACAATATTGCCACCACCACCATTACCCAAACCTATAAAAATACCTCTGGTCAAACGCTGGAGGCCCGTTACCTGTTCCCGTTGCCGCCGGATGCCAATTTTTCCAGCTTTACGCTGACGGTGAACGACAAGGCGCTGGAAGGCAAGATTCTGGAAAAACAGGAAGCCCGCAACACCTATCAGGAAATCGTTCGAAAGCTGATTGACCCCGGCTTGCTGGAATACCTGGACGATAAAACTGTCCAGGTGTCCATCGCGCCGTTTTTTGCGGGGGAAACCAAGCAAATCCGTCTCAGTTACACCCAGCTCCTCAAGCAGGACGGGGGCTTGTACAAGTATTCCTATTTCCTGGGTACGCAAACAGGCGGTTCTATCCACAGGCCCGTTCCTCCAGGTATTATCAGAATGGTCAAGCCTTCTGCTGGCCCTTCCAAAATACTCGCCGTGCCGCACGAACCATCAGAGCAAGCGGTCAATGCGGGCTTAACGCTCAATGTGGATTTGAAAACCTCCCAGCCGCTAAAAACCATTTACTCTCCTACGCACGATCCCAAAGTGGAGCGGCAAGGCAACACGAAAGCCACTGTAAAACTCTCCCTGAAGCCGGATGAAGTGCGCCAGGAAAAGAGCTTTGTGCTGTACTTCAGCCAGGATAACAGCGCCGTGAGTCTGAACACGCTGAATTTTCAGCGCGCGGGCGAGGACGGGTACTTTTTAATGAGCGTTCGCACCCCGGACGCCATTAAAAAGCAGGAAGTGCTACCCAAAGACGTGGTGCTGGTGGTGGATACTTCCGGCAGTATGAGCGGGGAGAAAATTAAGCAGGCCAAAGAGGCGCTGAAATTTATCATCAACCGCCTGAACCCGGATGATCGCTTCGCCCTGCTGCAATTCAATACCGATGTTTCCTTTTTTGGCGGCGAATTGCTGCCAGCCAACGCCGAAAAGAAAAGGCTGGCCCTGGATTACGTGGATATTCTGCAAGCCCAGGGCAGTACCAACATAGAGGCGGCCATGAAAGAGGGCTTTGCCCAACTGAAAAACCATGACGCCACGCGCCCCGCCTACGTGATTTTTCTGACTGATGGGGAACCGACCGTGGGCATAACCGACACCGAGGGGTTGGTCAAGGTGGCGGATCAGGCCAATACCTACAACGCCAAGCTGTTCAGCTTTGGGGTGGGTTACGATCTCAATGCTGTGCTGCTGGGCAAACTCTCCGACCATAACCATGGGGCCACCACCTTTGTGGAGCCGAACGAGAACCTGGAACTGGCCATGACCTCCTTCTATAAAAAGATAGAAGCCCCGGTTCTGACCGATGCCACACTGGATTTTACCGGCTTAAAGGTGAGTAAGCTTTATCCCGAAAAACTGGGCGACCTGTTTGCCGGGAGTGAAGTGATTCTGTTGGGGCGTTACGCCGGAAGCGGCCATGGCACGGTTAAACTCTCCGGTAAGGTGGGTGGGGAGACTAAAACATTCTCTTATCCGCTGCAATGGGACGCCAACACCCAACATAGCCAATTGCCGCGCCTGTGGGCCGGTCGCCGGATTGCCTACCTGCTGGACACCATTCGCCAGAACGGTGAAAACCAGGAACTGAAGGATGAAGTAATCGCCCTCAGCAAGCAGTACGGCATTATTACGCCGTATACCTCTTATCTCTCGGTGGAGCGGGAGGACTATCGACGCCCTCTCGCATCCCCCGCCGGGGCGATGAATATGCCTGCCGCCGCCGCGCCCATGGCCAGCCAAAGCGCCATGGATTCCGCCAGTGGCCGTGGGGCGGTGAAGCTGTCCAAGGCGCTGGGAGCGATGAAGGCCCAAGCCTCCAACTATGCGTTGAATGCGGCCCAGGCTGCCCCGGCTGCCTCTGCGGAAAGCAAGGCCGCTGAGCCAACCCTGAAAACCATTGGCTCCAAAACTTTTACGCGCTCTAAAGACGGCGTGTGGACGGATACCGCCTATGAGGAGAAGCAGGACGGCAAGCCGATCCAGGTGAGCTTTGGTTCGGACGCCTACTTTAAGTTGCTGGCCGAAAAGCCGGAACTGCTCCAGTACTTCACGCTGGGAGAACAGGTGATTGTGGTGCTGCAAGCCCCCAATGGCTCCCGTAGCGTGTACCAGGTCCTGCCTACGAAAACCGGCTAAGACCCGGTTCTATCTTGCCACGTCCCCCGTCTGCACAAGGGCGGGGGCTTTTTCTTGTGTGAAAAACCGTTGCAAGCCCGGCGCCAATGGCTCGATTGGGCAATAGGCGGCGACTGGCTTTGCTGGTTGAATAGCGTTGAGCGGTAAGAGGAGGGCTTGAAATGAGTTCCGAAGGGTATCATGAGCCGTTGGAAAAGCTGACCCCAGCTACTATCCATTTGCACCGGGCCATTACGTCGCTGATGGAGGAACTGGAGGCGATTGACTGGTATCAGCAGCGGGCCGACGCCACGGATGACCAACCGTTGAAAAAGATTTTGCTGCACAACCGTAACGAGGAGGTGGAGCATGCCTGTATGGTGCTGGAGTGGATTCGCAGGCACGATGCGGTGTTCGACAAGCAGCTAAGAACCTACCTGTTTGCTGAAGGCGAGATTACCGAGGTGGAAGTGGAAGCCGGGTAAGGCTTTCTTCCGGTTGGGACTTGGCTGCCGAAAATGAAAGCCTCAAACCGGGAAGCTCGTCAATTGTCCATGTAGGTAATAGGCAGGGTTTCGTGTGATTGGTTGAATAGGTCTCACAACACAAGTGATTAGACGAGATGACTTTCGCGGTTGGTATCGTTTGAATTGAATGACGTTTGGGTTCAAGGCTGGGCTGTGGGGCTTTTAACTTTCGCTAGGCGAGTGATGGGGAAAACTGGCAATGAACCCGTGGCAGACAATCCATTCTTGAAGGGTAAGCGCTATTTAATGTTTCGGCCTTTTTCCAAAAAGTGGGCGTAAAATGCCTGAAACTCTATATTTTTGAGTCATAAAACCGGCTAGGGTTTATATATTTTTGTTACAAAGCGGGCTGCGGAAGTAAACCGGCAATAATTGGTTGTTTTTATTTTCTTGTCCTTATTTATGTTTTGAGAGCGCAATGCACTTATTCAAGAAGAAGCCAAAGCCCACACAGGGTCAATCTGCTGTTTTTGCCGGCAAGGGAATCTTGCCGGAACCTGCTGACCCGAAGAACCCGATCTCCCCGGAAAACCCGGCTCCGGGTAATCCGTTGCAGGGTGCGCCCATACAAGGAAACCTGAACGGTTCTTTCAACCTGCTGGCCCAAATTCAGCAAACACTTGGCGAAGATTATACGGATCAGCTTTTTAGCGATGAAACGGACGCGCCGTTCGTTGATAGTCTGGATGCCAAGCAATTGCTGACGCAAGATGCCGATGGTAGTGATGCGGGCCTTCATGCATTGGGGCCGGAATCCCGGTTGTCCCAATCGTGCTTGTGGGAAATGCACGAAGCGTATTACGCTCGTCTGGGGGTTAGCGCCTGGGATGGCGTTGTACCCTGCTTTGTGACGACCAGCGCCTTTATTGCCGAAGCTTACGGCGAAATGATCATCAATTTTCTGCAAGATTATGATGAGCACCTGGATCGCGCGGAACCCGTTTATATTGTGGAAATGGCTTCCGGCGTCGGGCGTTTCAGCTTTTTATTGATGAAAGAACTGGAAGCCAAGCTGGCCTATTTCTCCCGGCTGAAGGATCTTGAAATTCGGTATATTATGACCGATTTTACCGAAAATAACCTGAATTACTGGCGACAGCACGAAAAGTTCCAGCCCTACATTGAAAAAGGCATGCTGGATTTCGCGGTGTTCCGCCCGGAAGAAGAGACTTCGCTGCACTTGCTGCACAGCGGTAAAAAGCTTTCCGCCCAATCGATACACAATCCTCTCATTGCCATTGCCAATTACTTCTTTGACTCCATTCGTCAGGATATTTTCCGAGTGTCTAACCACACACTGCAGGAAGGCCTGGTGACGCTGGCGCGACAGTTGCCGGAAAACGGCAGTTTACCGCCAACCGACGACCCTCCACCCTTCTCTGAAATCAAGGCCCGGTACCGTTACCAGGATGTTTCGCCGGGGCATTATTATGATCAGTTGTCCTTTAACGGGATTCTTCAGGAATATAAGGATACCGTTAAAAACGGCACCATTATTTTTCCGGTCGGGGCGCTGCGGGTGATTCGCAACCTGCAAACCCTGTCCAACGGCAATCTGGTGCTGTTATCTTCCGATAAGGCGTTTGCCGCCAAGGAGCATATGCTGTTGTATAACCGGCACGATTTTGCGGCGCACGGTTCGTTTTCCTACATGGTGAACTACGATGCCATTGGCCGTTATTTTGCGAACCAGGGCGGCGTGTATTTCCCTTCCGCCAATTGGGGCGTCAGTGTGCAAACGGTGTGCTGTATCGCCACCCGCAAGCAGGGCGTTCCCATGGAGCGCATGAAATATTACTTTGATCGTCAACTGAATATGGCCAACCCTATTTCTTCTATTGCCCGTATTTTACCGGATGAAGGCAATGGGCTTTCTCGCCTGTTGGCCTTTTTACGGGTTAGCCTATGCGATCCGCGCGTGTTCTGCGGCTTTGCCCGGCAAATTGTGGATTTTCTGCCTTCGGCCACCCTGGAGGAAAAGCATGATTTGCTGCGACTGATGGAGCTTTGTGGCGAAAAGTATTACTTTTACAGGGGCGAGCGTAATTTACCCTACTGGTTCGCCGAAATTTATTATCATCTCAACCTTCAGGAAAAAAGCCTGCATTACCTGGAAGAGGCCATGAAAGGCTATGCGGAATACCGTTGGGAATACTGCTACCTGAAAGGCCGTTGCCATGAGAAACTGAACCAGTGGCCCCAGGCTCGTCAGGCTTACGAGGAAGCCCTGAGCCTGAAGCCCGACTACGAGGAATCCCGAATGGCCCTGGAAGGCATTCGCTGCCTGTCGATTGGAGAGAGTACGGCAGATTCCTGCTAATAGGCGTTACGAATCCGCCTCCCTAAACCGGGTTCAAGTCAATCGGGTTTCAGTAAGACCGCAACCCTTCTGCTGTAAACTTATTAGCGATGGGTTCTAAGGGGTGAGTTTAGCTTAAAGGGTTCCTTGGGGGAGGCGTGATTGGGAGATGTCTCAACAATGGTGCTGGCATCGGCCCATTTACGCAAAACCAGGCTTAAGAACTGACGATCATCCTGGATGTCTACAATACTTTGCAGCATAGGCTGCTGTAGTTTCCAATGCCGTAACAAACCCAGCGAGCCTGGATCCGCGAGATCGAGCGAGATGGATTGAGGCAAGACGACTTGCCTGTAATTATTGTTATTGCTTGGTTCATAGCCTTTGTCTTTTAACAGGACAAACTGTTTACTTCTTTGAGCGCGTTTCAGCTGATGCTGCTGAACGTCTCGTTCCGTGAGACCAAGCAATAGACCGAGCAATTCCTCGGAGCCGTTCAGCTTATTCTCAAGTATATTCGAGTCATCACTTAGGATTGAATCCAGAAGTCTCTCAGGGGTTATATTCTTACCCAGAACCTTTTGGAACTTATCTAAATGCATTGAAATTGTTTTTTTGAATTCAGCCTTGTTGATAATAAATATGTTGGGAGTGGCTTCGTCGTCGTCGGCGTCTTTTTCAAGCCTGAAGCAGAGATTATCCGAAGGAATCTGGTTCTGGTATTGTTGCCAGGTTGGGTAAAGCGTATTGAGGCCCGTCTCTTCTATTTCATCGAATTCGACAAACGACATGGGCTTATCCCCAAACATGGTGTAGCCAATCGGTGTTTCGTTCGAGGTCATTAAGATCCTGAAAAAATCGCTCAGCCTTTGTACGTCTTGCTCTGGCATGTTGTGGAGTACATGCGCCACTTGCCAATCGCTTTGATGGCTGCCAAAGCGAACGGGGGGCTTATGGGTCTGGGCAGGTTTCGGCGGTGTCTTTGCTGTCCTGTAAAAACCGTCGTGTCCGCTGAAAAGTGAGTTGGACGTGTGCTCAAACCTGAGAGGAGAAATCAACGGTTGGGGCGGTTGGGCGTTCTGGGAGGGTTTTGCAAGACGCGCGTTTTGGTGAATGGATTGGAGCAATAGCATTGACAATATTACCTTTATTCGGAGCCAGCCTCATTGTTCCGCTGAAATGAAGAATCTCAGCTTTTGAAAAATGAAGAAAGGCATTGTTCTGATTTGTAAAGAATGAATCATATTGGCGAGTGTGCCTCACGGGAGTTCGGGTGAGGCTCTTACGTGTCTGGCTGTTCTTGTATCTGAGTGTAAATACAATGTATTGAGTGATGAATCTGACATGTAATATCCCGAATTTGTGGTTTTGTCAAATTCGGTATGCAAATGCCCATGGTTTGAGCGGCTTTGTGGCGACTTCCACTTGGCTGTGGTTTGTTTGGTGTAATCCTATACTCATTGGGTTACTGACAGCTAAGTGGGAACATATCGTTATCCGAGACTTTTTCTTGGAATCGGCTTTCCCCTATAAAAATTATGGGTTTATCTCCCGTTTGGAATCGCTTTGCAGTCTGGCGGCGGTAATGGTTGCCGACCATGTATCCCCTGGCCTGTAACTTGTTGATGGTGCTGATCGGCCTATTGCCACCGGGCTGGGTTATTGCTGCAACCATGTGATTGAGGAACCCCTTGGTGCGTTTCGGTAAGCGGGTGGTAACGAGGCTTTTTCCCTCAGTCCGCAAGCCTGTAGAAGAGGGAATTCCGTTGAAACCCGCCTACGCGCTGCAAAATTAACTGCCAGCAGAACTTGCGCAAAGAACGGAACCGGCATCCGAGCCTGTTGTATTATCGAGAGGTGGTAAACAAGGTGCCCAGCGCCAGCGTGGTGACAGCAGACATGCAAACTGAACTCATCCGGTTCAGTGTATTTACCAACTCACCCAGGGAGGGTCTGCGTTGGAATCTACCGCCCATGAGCCAAGTGAGGAGGTGAATCCTGTTTGTACCTGTCCTCTGGACGCGATTCGGCCATTGTAGAAAAGAATGAGCTGAACTGATTTTTCGTTCCCTGTGGTGCTGCCGCTGTAGGTGCCCTCCATATCCAGGTGCATTACCATCACGTTGGTGCTGGCGGTACCGCTAAAACCGGCCCTGTCCATCAGCAGCGCGCCGTTGTGCAATCGGTAACAGGGAACCCCGCCGGTGCAGGACAACGATCCATAGCCCACATGATCATCAATGGTGGAGGAGGTATCCACGGAAACGTAGTTAAAATACGGGGTTAGGTCATGCAATTGGGTGCTGGAACTTACAAGGCCATTCACTTGCGCCTGTTGGTAGGCGGCGGCGATCATAGCCGCCGTTTCTTTCATAATGCTGTTTTTTTGGACGAGCTGCTGGCTGGAGATGATTTTGGGGATAGTAAACGTGGCAATAACGCCCAAAATGGCCAAAGAGATTAACAGCTCCGCCAAAGTGAAGCCCATGTGTGGTGACTTGGATAACTGCTTCAAGAATTGCCTCCTAAAGCAACTGTATGAACCAAATATCGGCTTTTACTACTTTAAACTTTAATATCGGCCCGTTTTGGCCGATGAGAGTGGTTTGCGTAAAGGGTTGACTACGAAAAAAGGTGTCCGGTTACACGACCCGGCGGTGGACTTTGGGGAGGGATGGTGGGCGAGGAGAGACTCGAACTCTCACAGATTGCTCCACTGGCTCCTAAGACCAGCGCGTCTACCATTTCGCCACTCGCCCGACGATAGATAATGCCTCTATTCTACGGGAGGCGTCGCCATTCAGCAAGTAAGCGGCATGGGTTTGCTTCCATACATGAGCCGGAAGATAGGCCGTTGACTTACACGGACTGTAAAAGTTAATCCAGCAGGATTTTTTCCGGTTCCGGCTTTTCCAAATCCGCCAAGCGAGATTTTCTCAACGGGCGCGGCGAGGAGGAGGCGGGTGAGGAGCCAAGTCGCTCAATTACCTTGGTGGCCATGCGCTCTTCTTCCAGTTCTTTGGCCAGTTTTTTATTCTCATGCTCCAGGTCGCGAATCACCGCTTTCAGGCGGGTAATTTCGGAGTCTTCTTCCCGTTTTTGCACGGTGCGCCGGTTTACTTCCTGCATCAGCGCCTTCATGGCGCCTTCCAGTTCGGTGTCTGCGGCGGCGTGAAAGTTCTGTCCCGCTTCCGGCGTGGCGCCTGCATGTTTGCAGTGGCGCTTTCTCACCTTGATTGGGACTGTTTCGCCCTTGGCGTAGTAGTAAAACTCGCCGGGCTTTAACGCCTTAATGGCGGCAAAAGAAATGCCAGCCTCGTTCAGGAACGGCTTAATGGCCTTGTAATCCTGCTCGGACTGAATCCCGCCGAACCAGAACCGATTGCACTGGCTCAAAATGTCTTTGTTTAAGCTGGCCGGGCGTTGGGTGGCCCATAAGCTATCGATGGCCCGCTTTCGGCCCCGCTTGGCGATTTTTTGGGAGGCCTGCACCGGATCCATGGTTTTTTTCTTGCCCTTTTTGACCGATGTGGCGGCCATTCGCTGGGGGGCGTAAATCTGGGCCTCTTCCACCACCAGACGAATCTTGGTGCGGTACTTCTGCTCGGCATGGAACAGGGAATCCACAATCAGGCCATACAAATGCTGCTGTTCCTCGTCGAGGTACTCGGACAGGTCAAACACGGCGGAAAGCCGGTTTTGCAGCATGGCCTCTATATAAAGGTCGATTGCGTCCTCTTCCATCGGCAGGCTGCCGTGTTCCCCGCCAATAATCAGCATAGGATAGCGGGCGGCCAGCGTAAAATGCTCGCCTTCCGGATCAATCACGCAAACCAGGCAGCCGTTTTCCAGCGTTTCTTCCAGAAGAACGCCGGTCAAATAAGACTTTCCCATACCGGAGGAGGCCAGAATGGCATCCCGCTCGCCAGTAGTGGCAAAGGCATCCAGGGGAATGCTGAAGTTCTTGGCTACTTGGAGGGCTCTCGATCCGGGAACAATGCGATTTTTTAGAAAACGGAACATTTCAGCATTATAGGAAAATATCTTGAGGTAGGGAATGCCCTTCCACCCTTGGGGAATGGATTGGCTTTTGAATTTCAGGTATGATTTGCTGATTCTGTCGTGAACCTCCTCATTTGGAACTGGAAAAGGGACTGGCAAAGTCCCTGCGGGCGCGGCAATGTATCCTCTATCTCCCAAAACATGAATTGGTAATACTACTAGAGAAGGAAGGCATCATGTCTGAACCGAGAAGCGGTAACGTTGAAGTGGGCGGTATTTCCTGGCTGGCCCGTATGATTGACAAGGCCCGTCTGGAAGCGGCTGGTGAAATTGACGAGTATGACCTGGAATTCCCATGCCCCCTGGACACAAGGCTGCTGAAACAGTTGGGCGTGGAAGCCAAGGTGTTCCAGAACATTGCCGTTTCTTCCACCACCGATGAGCAGATTTTGTTTGAGCTGGAGCGGGTGGGAGCCAACCTGCCGGAAAAACCGCTGCGCTAATGTGCCGACTGTCATTTCGATCATTGAGAGAAATCACAGAACGGGATTGCAAATTGTCTTAATATGAATCCGAGTGCCGTATGAATACGGCTTTGAGTACTCAGCTGACTTGATTATAGAAAAATAGAGGCTTTAAGCGTGGCAACATCCACTGTAAACCAAGGGACGCAACGGCGTGATAATTGGCAGTTGGAGCCAATTTTAAGCGCGTTGGCCTTGCTGTTTTTTATTGCGTATGCAACCTACCGGGCGCTGCAAAACCAACCCAGTGAAGTGCCTGGAACCCACTACATTTCCCCGCTGTACTCGCCGTACTTGCCGCATTTGTTCCATGCCATCGGCGTTAAGCTGCCGGGCCTGGAAAAAGTGTTGCCAAACGGCAGCCTGGGCTGGGCGTTATCGCCCGCGTTGTTCATTATGTGGGTGCCGGCTGGCTTCAGGGCCACCTGTTACTTCTACCGTCGGGTGTACTACCGGTCTTTTTTCACCGCCCCGGTCGCCTGCGCGGTGGACGCCCAACCCAAAAGCCCGTTGATTGAGCTGATCGGCAAAGGGAAACATTACATGGGCGAAAAGGTCTTCCCCATGGTGCTAATGAACCTGCACCGCTACTTCTTTTATCTGGCGGCAGTGTTTATTTTCCTGCACGTGATTGATTTGCTGACCTGCTTCTTTCTGCCGGATTACAGCGGCGTTAGAATCGGGATGGGTAGCTTCGTCATTGCGCTGGACGTGATTTTGCTCTCCTTGTACGCTTTTAGCTGCCACTCCTGGCGGCACTTGCTGGGCGGTCAGGTGGATTGCTTCTCCTCTTGCCCCATGAACCAGGCGCGGGGCCATGCCTGGGAGCGGCAAAGCCTGCTGAACGCCAGGCATGGTATGTTCGGCTGGATTAGCCTGTTCTGGGTGATTATTGCCGATGTGTACATGACGCTGGCCTCTCAAGGTGTCATCAAAGATTTCGTATTCTATACCAATACGTGGAAAGGTATTTTCGGATGAGCGTGTCCTACGAATCCCACACGCATGACGTGGTAGTGATTGGCGCGGGCGGCGCCGGGCTTCGAGCCGCAATCGAAGTCTCCGCCCAAGGGCTTTCCGTTGCCCTGGTTTGTAAATCCCTGTTGGGTAAAGCCCATACTGTCATGGCAGAAGGCGGCGCGGCCGCTGCGCTGGGCAACGTCGATCCGCAAGATGGATGGCAAACCCACTTTAAGGACACCATGAAAGGTGGAAAGTTCCTGAACAACTGGCGCATGGCTGAACTCCACGCCAAGCAGGCCCCGGATCGCATTCGCGAGCTGGAACTGTGGGGCGCGGTGTTCGATCGCACCAAGGACGGCAAAATCAGCCAACGGGCCTTTGGTGGGCATACTTACAAGCGTTTGGCCCACGTGGGCGACCGTACGGGTCTTGAGATGATCCGCACCTTGCAAGATAAGGGCGTTCACTCCGGTATCGATATTTTTATGGAATGCACCATTTCCAAGTTGCTGCAAGACGGCGACGGGCGCGTGAATGGAGCGTTCGGCTACTGGCGCGAAAGCGGCCGCTTTATCAACTTCAACGCCAAGGCTGTGATTCTGGCCACCGGCGGTACCGGCAAAGCCTGGAAAGTCACCTCCAACTCCTGGGAATACACCGGGGACGGGCAGGCTTTGGCCTATCATGCAGGCGCTGAGCTGCTGGATATGGAATTTATCCAGTTCCACCCCACCGGCATGGTTTGGCCGCCGGGGGTACGTGGCCTCCTGGTGACGGAAGGCGTTCGCGGAGAGGGCGGTATCCTTCGCAATAAAGACGGCGAGCGCTTTATGTTCAAGTATCTGCCGGAAAGCACCCGAAAAACCTTTGCAGAAACTGAGGAAGAAGCCAAGCAGTGGGTGGAGGACACCATTGCCAACCGCCCCACCACGGCCAGAAGGCCACCTGAGCTTTCTACCCGTGATAACGTGGCATTGGCCATTTATACAGAGGTGAAAGAAGGCCGAGGCACTCCGCACGGCGGCGCGTTCCTCGATATCAGCTACCAGGATTCCGAACGGGTCAAAAGAAAACTGCCCAGCATGTACCACCAGTTCAAGGAATTGGCTGATGTGGACATTACCAAGGCTCCCATGGAAGTGGGGCCAACCATGCACTACACCATGGGCGGTATCCGCGTGAACCCGGAAACCCAAATGAGCAACGTGCCGGGCCTGTTTGCCGCCGGGGAAGTCGCCGCTGGCCTGCATGGCGCGAATCGCCTGGGCGGAAACTCCCTCTCCGACCTGGTGGTTTTTGGTCGCCTAGCCGCCTTGGGCGCGGTTGATTTCATCCAGCAAAACCCGGCCATTTCCACGGCTGGCGCTGAACAGTTGAAAGCTGCCGCCGCTGACATTCTGGCGCCGTTTGAGCGTCAAGGCGAAGGTCCATACGAAATTCACCGTGACTTGCAAGACATTATGCAGAACAAGGTGGGCATCGTGCGGACGGAAGAGGACTTGAAAGCCGCAGTGGCCGAGCTGGATGCGATTGATAAACGAATTGATTGCGTTGCGGTGGACGGTTCCATTCAGTTCAACCCCGGTTGGCACTTGGCCCAGGATTTGCGCAATATGGTTGTGACCGCCAAGGCCACCGCCAAGTGCGCTCTGGAGCGTCGGGAAAGTCGTGGCGGCCATACCCGCCTGGATTATCCGGGCTATTGCCCTGAGCTTTCCAAGGTGAACTCGATTATTAAAAAAGGCGCTGGCGGCAATATGGAGTACTGCACGTCCCCACTGCCCGAAATGCCTGCCGAACTCAAGAAACTCTTTGAAGAGGAGAAGAAGTAATGGCGCATTCCGCGACGACTCATGCCTCTGCCGCAAGCGGCAACCAGCAGGTCGCTACGTTCCACGTGTTCCGTGGGGACAACGGCGAAACCGGCCAGCTTAAAGAGTACAAGGTG
This sequence comes from Candidatus Melainabacteria bacterium, assembly GCA_902168245.1. Lineage (GTDB taxonomy): Bacteria > Cyanobacteriota > Vampirovibrionia > Vampirovibrionales > Vampirovibrionaceae > Vampirovibrio. Next base: position 111,125 of record CABHPA010000053.1, on the reverse strand, counting down.
CCGGTGGAATCCGGCATGGTGGTGCTGGATGCCATGCACTACATCCAGGGCTTCCAAAGCCCGGATTTGGCGGTTCGCTGGAACTGCAAGGCCGCAAAATGCGGTTCCTGTAGCGCCGAGGTGAACGGCAAACCCAGCCTGATGTGCAAAACCCGCCTGGATCACCTGGATCTCAGCCAGCCGGTGGTGGTGAATCCCATTAAAACCTTCCCTCTCATCCGCGACTTGGTGGCCGATGTGTCCTGGAACTACGAGCTGAACAAGACTATCCGACCCTTTACGCCGCCGGATAACAAGCCGGAAGACTGGCGTTATTACCAAGGCGATGTGGATCGGGTGCAGGAATTCCGCAAGTGTATTGAATGCTTCCTGTGCCAGGATGTGTGCCACGTGCTGCGGAACCATGACCGTAAAGACGCCTTCTATGGGCCGCGCTTTATGGTGCGCCTGGCCAGTTTGGAAATGCACCCCATGGATCGCGCGGATCGGGTTCCCTTCATTAAGCAAACCGCAGGGGTTGGCATGTGCAACATTACCAAATGCTGCACCGAGGTTTGCCCGGAAGAGATTCGCATTACCGATAACGCCATTATCCCGCTGAAAGAGCGTGTGGTGGATCGGTATTACGACCCGGTGCTGTGGGTATTGCGGCAACTGGGTTTTATCCGCTAGAGAGCGAAAATTCAACCAGATTCCCTAAAAAACCGCTCAGGCAAAATGCTTGGGCGGTTTTTTCACAATGAATAAAGCAAGGCTGCCATTTTGCCCTATTAGGCTGTGCGCCTAAACGGATGCTGCGCGGTTGGTGTTAAATAAGAAGCCTAAAACCTTGGCGCAATTCACTAGCGACAGGATTTATACTTCCAGCGGTTGCTCTACTTTAATAACCACGCCTTTCGGCACCACGGTCACGCCGCCTTCGGAAACATAAAAGCCGCGCGCCTCGTCCTCGTCCCGGTCGTAGCCGATACGGGCATGGGCGGGAATTTCTACGCCCTTATCAATAATGGCCTTGCGAATTTTGGCGTGACGGCCTACATTCACCCCGTGCATTAAAATGCTCTCTTCCACAAGCGAGAAGCTGTTCACCCGGCAATAGGGCGATAACACGCATCGCACCAACCGGCCCCCGCTGATAATACAGCCATCGGAAACGATGGAATCCGTGGCGAAACCGCGCCGTTCCTCGTTATCGAACACGTACTTGGAAGGCGGCGCCTGATAGGAGAACGTTTTTACCGGCCATTCCCGGTGGTACAGGTTGAAGATGGGGGAAATATGCACCAAATCCATGTTGGCTTCCCAGTAGGCGTCTACGGTCCCCACATCGCGCCAGTAGCCTTGCTCCAGCTCCGTTTGGCCGGGAACGAGGTTGGTGGCGAAATCGTACACAAACACCCGGCGGCCTTTATCGATCATGGCCGAAATCACGTTTTTGCCGAAATCGTGCTGGGAGTCTTCATTAGCCGCATCTTCTAGTAGTTCGTGAACCAATACGTCGCGGTTAAACACGTAATTGCCCATGGAGGCCAGCGCATAGCCGGGGCGTCCGGGCATTTCCTTGGGATTTTTGGGCTTTTCCTGCCAGCCGGTTACCCTGTACATGCTGTCCACTTCAATAATGCCGAAATCGCTGGCCTGATGAACCGGCACGGGAATGGCCGCAATGCTGAGATCGGCGGACTGCATTTTGTGGTAATCAATCATCTGGCTCACATCCATCTTGTAGATGTGATCGCCACCGAACACGCAGACCAGGCTGGGCATTTCGTCGTAAATCAGGTTCAGGTTCTGGTAAATGGCGTCGGCGGTGCCTTTGTACCAGTCTTGTCCCATCCGCATTTGCGCGGGAACGAGATCGACGTACTGGTTGGAAAACGGTGGCATGGGCCAGCATCGGGAAATGTGCCGGTTCAGCGAATCGGACTTGAACTGGGTGAGGATTTTGATTTTGTACAACTCGGAATTCACGAAGTTGTTGATCACAAAATCGATAATGCGGTACTTTCCGCCAAACGGAACCGCCGGTTTCGCCCGCTCACTAGTCAGGGGGAACAGTCTTTTGCCCTCTCCGCCCGCCAGAATCATCACCAAAACGTTCTTTTTCATAGCAGCAATATTCTAACCCATTGCGCCCAAAATCCGAAGCGCCAATTGATTAGTCTTTCGGTTCACTCCACTGGCTTGGCCGTTGATGGGCGGGTTGGGCAGGCCAGCCTCATGCCTGCTTCGCCATATGGTCAGGCCCACTCGATTCGGGTAGAGTAAGACAGAAGTACGAATGAATCAGGCTTGCCGGGTGGCTTCAACCGGGTAACCCTGAGGGCATTTTAGGGAAGGACGCTTTGCATGCCAGCCGGAACCAAACTGTTTGAGCTAGCCGCCGGAATTCGACTGGTGGTGCTGGATGTGGACGGCGTACTGACGGACGGCAAGATTACCTATACCTCCGATGATCAGGAAGTGAAAAGTTTTAACGTGAAAGACGGTTTGGGCATTTCGCTGGGCGTAAGGGCCGGAATCCAGTTTGGCATTATCACCGCGCGGGAATCGGTAATGGTGTCCCGCCGGGCGCAAGACCTGGATATTCAGCACGTCATCCAGAAAACCCGCACCAAGTTGCCTGCCTTGGAAAAACTGGTGGCGGATTTGTCCCTCACCTTTGAGCAGGTGGCCTACATTGGCGATGATTTGCCGGATATTCCCCCCATGCAGCGGGTGGGTCTGGCTTGCTGTCCGGCGGACGCGGCGGGCGAGGTGCGGGCCATTGCGCATCTGGTGTCCAGCCATCGTGGTGGGGACGGGGCGGTGCGGGAAATTATGGAATTTATTCTGGAAGCCCGCCAACTGATCGAAAACGGTTTATCAGGCGAAAAAATATAGGCTTCGCAAAATTCTCTAAAGAAACTGCCAGGCCGGTCGATTCTGTCTACAAGACAGCCCCCAAGACCGAACGGATGGTAGAGCCTGCATGCTGGAGAATTTTGACCGCTTTTTTTCCAAGGATCCACGGCGCATTAAGAAAGTGCCGGGCAGTCCCAGTGCCATGTCATTGCCCGATGAAGAGGCGCTAATGGCTTTGTTGGCCCAGTTGGAGCAATCTTCCGGCGCGGCGAATTATCCGTTGCAAGCCACTTTTTACCAGAAAATGCTGGATTCCGAGCTGTTATTGCCTGTGCCTGCCGGAACCCGGCTGAGTTCGGGCCTGCCCATTATTTTGCTGGAAAATAGCCGGGGCGAAAAAGGGCTGCCCCTGTTTACCAGCGAGAAAAACATGGAAACCTGGGCCGAGGAGCCGACCGACTACATTGTGATGCCATTTGCCATGCTTTGCGCCTATGCGCTGGAGGCCGAGGCCGATTTTATGATTATGAACGTGTGCGGCCCGTTTGGCTGCGAGATTTCCTTTCATGACTTCAGTTACCTGGCCGAAGGCTTGTTGCCGCCTCCCATAGATGAGCGGGACGCCACGGGCAGTCGTAAGCCTTCCGAAGTGGTGATTGAAAAGAATACCCCCATGCGTCTGCGGCGTAACCAGGGCTTGCCCGACGGCCTGCTGGAACGCTTAAACCACGTGTTTGAGTATAACCGCGCCCTGATTCAGCGTGTTTACCTGTTTGACGTGGCCTTTAACGAAGGCCCGCTTCAGCCTGCCATTGGCGTTCGGGTGCCGGATGGTTGTGAAAGCGAGTGGGAAAAGGAATTATGGCCCACCCTCCAGGCCATTTTGCATGAAATGCTGGAACGGCGGGCCGTGATGAATGTTTTCCTGCTGAACCATGCGGGCCGCATGGAAAGCCACGTTAAAGAGATCACGCAGCCCATTTTCAGCGGCGTTTCTTCTGATTCGTGAATAAAAGCGCCTAGGAAACCGCTTGCGGCACCAGGCTCTTGTACTCGCCCATCAGTTTCTCGATGCGGGCCATTTCGGCGTCATCCGGCTGTACCATGGGAGAGCGCAGCACGGGTTCCATCATGCCCAGCTTGGCCAGGCAGGTTTTAATAATGGTGGGATTCGGCAGAAAAAAGATTTCGCGCGCCAGATTGAGCTGTTTGATGTGCAGTTTGAGCGCCTGTTCCCGGTCGCCCCGCTTGGCGGCCTGAATCATCTCCCGCAGCAGCTTGCCGGTTAAATGGGCCAACACGCTGATGGTGCCGTACGCGCCGCAGGCGATCATGGGGATGGTTAGGGAATCATCGCCGCACCAGGTTCGCCAGGTGTCCTTGGGCAGCTTGGCGGTAATTTCGCTGACCTGGTCCATATCCGGGTGGCTTTGTTTTACGCCGATGATGTTGGGACACTGCTTATGCAAGGCCAGCATGGTGTCCGGACTCATTAGCACCCCGCAACGGCCGGGAATGTTGTAGATGACGATCTCGGTATCCACCACGGCTTGCGCAATGCGGCGGAAATGTTCGATCATGCCCGCCTGTGAAGGCTTGTTGTAGTAAGGCACCACCACCAGCAGGGCATCCACGCCCAGCGCAGCGATTTTGCGGGCTTCTTCCACGCTTTTGTTGGTGTCGTTGGAGCCTATGCCTACCATAATCTGCACGTTCTTGCCGCGCACGGCGTTTTTCACCAGTTTCACCAGCTCCACTTTCTCCTCAAAACTGAGGGTTGGGCCTTCGCCGGTGGTGCCGTTGATAAGCAGCCCATCGCAACCGTTTTCGGTGAGGTAAACGGCCAACTGCTCCATTTTTTCGTGATCGATAGACTCATCCCGCTTGAACGGCGTCACCATTGCGGGAATCAGCTCGGCTGTTAAGTTTGGCATTGTTTTTTAAACTCTCTTGCTGAATGCTTACTGAATCAAAAAGTAAGAACTAAACCTGGGCAGGCTCTTGCTGAGCGGCGCCCTTCTTCAGCCAGTTGTTCTTCACCAGTACCTCTGCCAGACGAACCGCGTTCAGGGCGGCGCCAATGCGCAGGTTATCGGCCACAATCCACATGTTCAGCCCGTGTTCGGGGTTGGAGGTATCCCGACGGATGCGGCCCACGTAAACGGGGTCTTTGCCGGTAGCTTCCACCGGGGTGGGGAAGTCCTGCGGCTTGCGGGCCACTACCACATCCGGCGTGTTTTCCAACACGTCCATCGCCTCTTGCGGGGAAACGGGCTTTTTGAACTCCAGCGTGGCGGATTCGCTGTGACCCACCAGTACCGGCACCCGAATGGCGGTGGCGGTCACTTTGAGATCGGGCCGGTGCAGGATTTTGCGGCTCTCGTGAATGACCTTGGTTTCTTCCTTGGTGTAGCCGTCTTCAACGCCGCCTTCAACGAACTGATCGATTTGAGCAACTAAATTAAACGCGATGGGGCGAACGAATACTTTGGCTTCGTGCTGGGATGCTCCTTCCTGCGGCTGGCCCATCAGCTTGAAGATGGAGCGGGTGGTGTCCATCAGCTCGTCCATGCCTTCTTTACCCGCGCCGCTAACGGATTGATAGGTGCTTACAATCACGCGCTCCAGGCCAAAGGCGTCATCTAAAGCCTTAAAAACCGGCATAAGTTGGGCGGTAGAGCAATTTGGATTGGCGATAATGCCATTGTGGTGCTGAATATCGGCATCGTTTACACCGGCTACCACTAACGGTACCCCTTCGGTCAGGCGGAAGCAACTGGTGTTATCGATGACCACGCAGCCGCGTTTCACGGCTTCGGGAACCAACGCCTGGCTGACGGAACCACCGGCGGAAGCCAGCACGATATCCACGCCTTCAAAGGCTTCGGGGGTGGCTTCTTCTACGATGATTTCCTGTCCGTTAAAAGTAACGGTGCTGCCAGCCGTGCGCTTGCTGGCCAAGGGTTTAAGCTTTTTCACCGGGAACTTTCTTTCTTCCAGAATGTGGATCAGGTGAGAACCCACCAGGCCGGTGGCTCCTAGAATGGCGACCGTGTAACCTTGTTCTTGCGCTGAGGCGGTCATTCGATAATCTCCTGTGAAAAGCTCCTGTGTGAAAAGGTGCATATTTCCTAGCTTATAACGGCCTCATTATACCCGAAGCCCGGTGTATTTTGGATCTCATGCCGCAAAAAAAAGCCCCTTTGGGTTGCAAAGGGGAATCTTTGTTAGAAAGTCGTTATTGTTAGAGAATTAAGAAAGCTTTTAGACAGCGGCTTTGCTGAACTGAAGGATCTTGCGATCGGCGCGCTCGGTTTCATAGCTGCGTTTGTCCAGCGCGGGGATTTGCATGCCTAGCTCGCCCAGGATGAATTCGGCAATCCAGCGGAATTTGGGGCGGCTGGCGTTGCGCGCGTAGAACTCTTGTGTGGCTTCCACAGCGGGTTGGCCAATGCGCACCAGCACCATGGCGCAAACGGATTTCACGCGGTTGTGGCTGGATTTCAAGCCTTGAATCAGGTAAGGGACGGCCGGTTTGCCAATCCGGGTCAGCAGGTTTTCTGCTTTGGTTGCGGTTGCCTTGTCGGCGTCTTCCAGGGACTCGATCAGGAATTCAATCAATTCTTCCAGGGATACGGTCTGGTTTTCGCGGCTGAAGCTGAAATCTTTGTTCCAAATCAGGTGGAACTTAATTGTCTCAAGACTGATTGGTGAGGTTGTCATCGGTACTAAACTCTCCACGTCCATGCGCTTTCTGAGATTAATAAGTTTATACTCGATTTTTTGAAAGGGGGCAATTTGGGCAAAGCATGCTTTGCTACTGTATTAGACGCCAAAAAAATATTTTCTTTACCTCATCAGCTCATCCGTTTTGGAACTGCCTTGGTGGGTGGGGGCAAAAATAGCCGATAGGATAATGGTCTTGGGGATCTCGTAAAAGCTCTGGTATGGATCAAACTGAGCTTTTCTTTATCTCTTGCGACATAAAAATCTGACATTTCCTTAACGGGATTTTTAGCGATTCTTTATATTTCCTTTATCTGTGTTCGGATGTGCGACTTGGGTCGTTAATCCGCTTTCTTTTGAAGCCAGAATTAAGGCAAGATTTGAATCCGGATAGGCTCAGCGGGAGAGGCTTTGAGCGTTTGTCCGGCGTTGCCCCGGAAAACGGAAAGTTCCACCGTACCCCCGCTGGAAGGCACCGCGATCACCGTAGCTGGATGGGGCTGAGTGGTTTCGTTGTCGGCGTAGGCAGGCAGAAAGGGGCAGGTAAAAGGCGCTCGGTCGCCAATGCTGATGCTTAGGCGGCTACCTACAGGCAACCAGACGTGGGGAATGTTGGTGATAAGGTTACCGTAGTGGTCGCAATAAACAATCTCTCCCTGGCAATTCAGTGTCTGGGACTCTAGCTCCAGCGTGGCGGGCTGCCGGGCGATTTGCTCAAAACGGCTCAGCGGCGGGCCAAACTGTTGCAGGAAAACTTCTAACGAGCCTGTAAAAAGCGCGTTGGCGGCCAGCGCTGCGATGGGCGCATACACGTCCCGGCCATGAAAGGTCTGGCTACGTCCGTGCAGGCTGAGTTGATCATCTTTATACAACTCGGCTGCGCGGATATCGAACACTTGCAGATCCGCGCCCACGGCTTCATAAACGGGCGTCAGCAAGCCGTTGTCTGGTCCGATGAAGATCTGTTCCTGTTGGGGCCAGTGGCAAAGCAAGGCGGCTTGCTCGGTTGTGCCGACGCCCGGATCGACAATGCATACGAAAACCGTTTTCGGCGGGAAGTAAGGCAGGGCGTTTTCCAGTATCCACAGCGCCTGACGTATGTTCTGAGGCTCTACCTGGTGGCTGATGTCCACCATTGGCGCGGGCGCGTCCAGCTTGCAGAGCATAACGCCCTTTATAACACCGACAAAGCCATCGCGCTCCCCGAAATCGGTTAACAGCGCAATTATGGGAAAATCCATTTGAAAGCCTGCCCTGACAAGACTATGATTAGGTTAATTATCCGGCATGCGGCGGGCGATGGATAGAATGAACCGAGTCGCGCAACTGGAACAAGAACTTGTATATAAAAAAGACGGTGCATATATAAAGAGGCTGCAAATCCCATGACGGTTTCCCTTTATTATGGCGATGAGGAATACCTCCTTCAGCAGGAGGTCAAGCGCCTGCGGGAATCCGTGATTAATCCCCAAATGGGGAGCCTGGGCCATAAGCTGCTGGAAAGCCCTTCCATCGGCGAGGTGCTGGAAGCGGTGGGCGCGGTCTGCTTTAACCTGGGCGGCAAAACACTGGTGGAAATCCAGAATTTCCCCTTCCTGAACAAGGCGGCCTCCGCTTCGGCGGATGAAAAACAGATTGCTGACCTCATGGAACTGTTGGAAAACCACGATGAAACCAAGCATATTCTGTTTGTGAGCGCCAAGATTAACCGCAGCATCAAGTTCCCCAAGTGGCTTACCGCCAACAAAAAGCTGGCGCTGGACTTGCGGGAGTGCAAAACGCTGGCCTTCTGGCAGGCGGATGAGGCTATTCAGCGGCTCATACAGGAAAGCAAGCGCCGGGGCATCCAGATTGAGCCAAAAGCGGCGGCTCTGCTGGTGGAACATCAGGGCGTCAGCCTGTTGCCGCTGATGACAGAGATTGAGAAACTTTCGGTATATGCGGCCGGGCGCGCCATTACGGCGGCCGATGTGGCTACTCTGTCTAACCACAACGAAAATACCTTTCATATGCTGGCCGACTGGCTGCATAATCGTAACCGGGCGGAAGTGTTTCATACCTTGGATGAACTGCTGTTGCGGCAGTATCCCATCCAGTTGTTCGCCCTCACCCAAAGCTGGCTGGGCAATATCTTCCAGTTGCGTTACTGGCAGCAACGCGGCTTGAGCGAAGCCCAAATGGCGGAAATGACCAAGAAACACCCCTTCAAGGTTAAAAAAGACTTGCAGGAATTTGGCCGGGTGCCGTTTGAACGGCTGGAAAAGCTGCGCGCCAAGACCCTGGAAATGGAATGGAAGGCCAAAACCGGCGAATTGAACGCTAAATTGGCCTTTGAACTGCTGATGGGAAGTTAGCCGAATGGATGCGATGTTGGACACCCTGGAAACCCTCAAGCCTTCTCCTGCCTTGCCTATGGCGGAAACCTTTTTTACGGGGGTCATTCTCAGTGATTCCCTGGCGCATGGGTACGTTTTAAAAGGCAAGGCCAGCGGGGCTTTGTATAACCTGGCGCTGCAAATCGCCAAAATCGTGAACTGTAAGCAGCGCCCGGACTTAACTGGCAACCCAACCCCAAAGTTGGCTGATTTGGCTTGCGGGCATTGCAAGGATTGCCGGTGGATTTCGCAAAACGCGCACCCGGCGGTGTTGACGGTTTCCCGGTTTACTTACCAGGTGAATGATAAAGAGCATGCTGACCTGTTGACTACAGAGGAGCTGGAAAAGCTGGCTCAAAAGGCCAATTGGCCTACCCAAATCAAGACCGATCAGATTGGTCGCCTGATTTACCAACTGGGCATTTCCAGCGAGTACACGCGGGTGGTGATTTTTACCGACGCCGAGGAGCTGCCCGCCTCCTTCGCGCCGGATGTGATGGCTCCGTCCGAATGGCGCAGCCTGGAGGCCACGCAAGATCGAGCCTTTCATATTCGCCCGTTGCAGCGCCATATTTTTAACGCCAACTCGGTGAACCGCTTCCTGAAAACGCTGGAGGAGCCTCCGGCCCGAATTTTGTTCTTTTTTATTGCCGAAACCGAGGAACAGTTGCTGGAAACCATTGTTTCCCGCTGCCAGGTGGTGCCTTGCCTGAGCGAAGGCGCAACGGATGAAAGCCATACTGTTTTGCCGGAGGCGCAGGCGTTTTTGGAAAGTTTTCTGGCGAAATCCGCCCAAAATCAGGACGCTTACGCCCTTGGCGCGGAATTTGAGCAGTTTTTCGTGGAAGGGCAGGGCTTGAGCATGGCGCAGGCACTGGAGTTGTTTCAGTTGACCCTAAGGGCGCGCTATTTGCAGCAAGGCTTGTCCGAAAGCGCTTTTGCCGCATACGTGGCCATTCAGCGGCAGATTGACACCGCCCTGCGGATGATGTCCTCTAAAACTAACGAAGGGCAAAGCCTGTTTAACCTATTCCTGGGTTTGGGGCCGTTCGCCAGAACGCTTTTGGCGGGCTAGGTAAGAGGGATTCATCAGTGTTTGAGGCGGGGTTTGGAATGCGATTACAAGTTTGTAACATGGGTAACACAAGAATTGGAATGATTGTTTTTATGCAAGTGTAAGGCATAGGTTGGGAAACACCCTCAGAGATTGAATCACGGGTAGGCTGGTCGAGGGGTTCCCTAGGGATGAGTACAAAACGGGTTAGGGACTACAATAGGAGTGACGTGGGATGGAACAGCATCAGCAAAAATCTGCAATTATCCTGAAATACGCCAAGCGTCGTTTTGACGGTGGCAACGAGTGTGACCTGATTCGCTCCATTGAGCGCCAGCAGGACGTAGAGCAGTTGAATCGCGTTTATGGCGCTTCCGGGGCTTTCTCTAACGCCAACACGGGCTTTGTGGCTCCGTTGAATCTTGCGCCCCAGGCAGCTCCCGCTCCGGCGCAACCGGCTGAGCCAACCAAAAGAGACAAGCGCACCCAGGTGCTGGAAGCCGTAGTGCGCGGGCCTCTGCAAATCTGCATTGGCGTGGTGGGTATGCTGACCGCCGGTCTGGCGATTGTGACCTTCCGCCGCACCAATAACGAAGCGATGCTGCAACAAAGCAACCTGGTGTTCGCAGACTGCCTCAAGGCTTTCCGCAAAGGCGTTTGGGAATCCTTCACCACCCCGGTGAGAGTGCTGAAGGTACTGTTCTCCAAAGGCTAGAGCGCTTTCAGAATAAGGTTTTTATACTCGAACAACCCGCTGTAAAGGCGGGTTGTTCGTTTGTATGAAGGATGCAGAAATTCCGGTTTTTATTCAAATTTAACAGGGTGATCGATAATCACCCCCCAGGGTGAGTAAAAGATGGGCTAAAAAATATATATTTAAAACATAAGCAACTGAGTGGGTTACTTGTCGAGTAGATTTCCCGAACAAGCTTTAAAAGTTTAGATGTAGTAGGTGGTCGTTCAAGCCTAAGTAGAAGGATGATGCTGATGTTAAAACAATACGTTTCCCTGCAAGTCTGGTTCGCAACCCGCAAGCAAACCGCCAAGTCCAAGGGGCAGTCCCTGGCCGAGTACGGTTTAATTCTGGCGCTGGTGGCCGTGTTTTGTATCGCCGCCCTGCAATTCCTGGGCAACAACATCACCACCATGATGAACGCGCTGTCCGGCAAAATCGGTCAGGTGGCCGGTCAGGTCAAGTAACACCCCCGGTCTAGTCGCCAGTCATCCAGCAAGCACAAAGGAAAAGACTGAATATGCTGAAGCAATACGTATCTCTGCAAGTTTGGTTCGCAACCCGCAAGCAAAGCGCCAAAAAAGGTCAGTCTTTGGCTGAGTACGGTTTGATTCTGGCGCTGGTGGCCGTGTTTTGTATCGCCGCCCTGCAATTCCTGGGCAACAACGTAACCACCATGCTGAACGCCCTGGGCTCCAAAATCGGCCAGGTGGCAGGAAACGTCAAATAGTCGCTGAACCAACTCTATTCGCACTCCGCCAAAGCGCTGCCCGGATTTCATTCCATCAGGCGGCGCTTTTGGCGGATGCCGCCAAACTTTCCCCTCCGTGGTCAGGAAATCGTCTGAAAATTCGCCTAACTCTCGTCTTTGCGACCAAGCAAACCAACCAAAGGAATGTTTCTGATGAAGCAATCGTTGCGCATGCTGCGCCAATGGCTTTTCGGGGCCGGGCCGGGCCAAGCGATGCCTGAATACGCGCTGACCCTGGCGCTGATTACCCTGGCCTGTATTGGCGCCGTGACCTATTTTGGCCAATCTTTCTCTGATTTTTTCCAGACCACGGCCAATTACATCATTAAGGTGACTTCCCGCTACTAACGGGCAGCCTTTAGAACTGTTTTGGATGCGTTAATCCCAACAGGGAAGGGAAAAAGGTGAGAAACGGCTATTCTTTGCAGGAGGTCATGGCGGGCCTTTACCGCAATCGTATTTGACAAGCCTGTTCTGTTGAAACTATTATGATTGACAGCAACCCAGTGTGTCGGGGTGGCGGAATGGTAGACGCGCACGTTTGAGGGGCGTGTGGAGAAATCCGTAGGGGTTCAAGTCCCCTCCTCGACACCACCTAGGCCAGAGTGTGTATTGTGCGACAGGTACTAAGGCTCCTTTCTCTCCCTTGGGATAAGGAGATTTGGCCTTCATATAAGGGATTCAGCTATTAAATAGTCTCAAATGCAGGGTATACCTTTAGCATCAATTCGGAGACTGTAGATTTTTTCTTTATTATCTTCAAGTTGAATGCCTACCAATATTGCTTCATTGCCTACCCACTTTATGACTCGGTATTTGGCAAGACGGCTTAAAGTACAATGACCCAGTTCATGGATAGGCTGATTTTTTACTTGAACCTCAATCTGCCACCACGCATCATCGGCCGGGTCTCCTTGTGCATCGTAAATAGTAATCACACTTTTGTTGTCTGGGCTTGGTAGAGCGTATTTCTCTGGATGCCAGGTCAATAGACCAGTCAAGAAGATAGGTAGAGCAAACAAACATAATGCTGCCGCTCCTAAGGTTAATAGACCAATTTTAAGGCATGTTTTACGCATGCTGTTATTATCTCAGCATGAAGGAGCGTTATAGAGATCGTGTTTGTTCGTAAGAAAACCAGTAAGACAAACAAGACTCTGAAACCGCTCGAGATACTCTAGAGTGATCCCTGATGACTTACCGCATTTTGTTGCGGCTATGGAATTGGTTGGGCAGCGGGCGATCCGCGCCTTTGCCGTGGGCGGCAATGGCATCGGCGGCCAGGCTTTCATCGGCGCTCAACCCGTCCGGCTCCTGGAAGTGATCCAGAATGTCTCCCGCCGGAAGCCCGTGTTGGCCCGTGTGCGCCCACTTTGGCCCTTGATCCGTCAATTGGCGGATGCTTTCGGGGGTATCTTTGTCCAGACTGTAGTCATGATGATGCTTGGCCATTGCTCATAACCCCTCTTGATTTCTATCCTATATATTCAATCCTGCTTCTATTGTGACGATGGACGTAGCCGGAAACCATTCCCAGTCTGGGTATGTTTGCTAAGGACAAGAGTCTAGTTGAACGATGTAAAAGGCCGCGCTATCAAGTGTCTGTAGAAATCAGGATACGGAAAACGCCCATTCCTCCTTATAAAGCAACAGCGACGCAAGCGGAAAGTGAACCCTCGTGACGGAACAACAGGTGCAGCCTTCCAAAAACACTGCTGGAGACCATGGCCGTCCCCATGGCAATTGGCTGTCCGCCCTGTGTGGCTCGCCGGGGCTATCGGGTATTTTGTTTATGGCCTTGTTTTGGCTGGTGCTGTTTGGGCAGCAGATGGGCAACCTGTTTAACGCGCTGGCCGACAGCGATTCCTGCTGGCTGATTAAAACCGGCGTGTGGATGTTGCAACACCAGGCGATTCCTGCACATAATCCCTTTGCCGGGCCGGATGCGGCTTTGGCGCAAATTCCCATTGTTTGCTACCAGTGGTTGTTTGAAGTGGCGCTGGGTTTGGCGCATCAATGCCTGGGACTGCAAGGTGTGGTCTTGGCGGTGGCCTTTTGCTTCGGCCTGACTTATCTGGCGCTGGTTATGGGCCTGTATGAACGGGGCTATAAGGCGGTGCCGGATATCCTCTTCACGGTGTTGTTCAGCCTGCTGGCCTTAAAATCCTATGCCCTGGCCCGCCCGGCTCTGATAAGCCTACTGTTGATGGCTGTTTTGCTGCGTCTGTGCCATAAAAATCTTTCCGTTCGGCAATCCTGGGTGATTTTCCCGGTGTTGTTTGCGTTTTGGGCCAATTTGCATTTGGGCTTTATCGCTGGTCTGCTGGTGCTGGGCCTGTTTTCCCTGGAAAAATCCTGGCTGGGCAAAAGCTGGCAACCGCTAACCCTGTGGCTGGCCTGCGGATTGGTGACCCTGTTGAACCCTTACGGCTGCGACCTGTTTAGCTACTTTGCCCGCTTGGCCGATAGCCCTTTTATGAACCACCATATTTTTGAACTCGGCTCGCCCGCCTTCAACGCCCAACCCCTGCTGTTGGCGTACTTTCTGCTGGTGCTTGTTTCGGCCTTTGTCGCGTTTCGGGACAGCCGTATTCGCCCGGCGGAAAAGGCGCTTTTTTTCATCAGCTTCGGCTTATCGCTTTATTCCATGCGGCATGTGTTTTTGCTGGCCTTGTGCGCCTTGCCGATCATGGCCAGCGCTATCGGACTGCTGCGGCAAAAACTGCCCCTGTCTGTTTGCCTGAAGATGTTCAGCTTTGAGGGTTTTGTACGTTCTGCCGAAAAGCCCTGGCCCTGGGTGATTTGCACTTTGCTGCTGGGCCTTTGGGTCTCTTACCATAAGCTGAATACACCCACTTTCCCCCAGAAGGCCAAATTATCCGGCGTTATTCGCTACCTGAACAGGCATGAGATACCGACTCCCCTGCTCAGCAACGAAATTTGGGGCAGTTACCTGCTGTACTACACTCAAACCCGCAGCTATCTGGATAGTCGCATGGACATGTACGGCGATGACCGTGTTCAGGAACTCTTTACGGCTTTAAGCCTAGAAGGAGACTGGCAATCAGTGTTTGCAAAGTATCGTTTCCAAAGCTTACTGCTGCAACCAGGTACCTTGCAAACGAGTTATTTAACCGACTACTGCAAAGGGCGCGTCCTGTATCGGGATGAGCGCGCCGTGCTGATTGATATTCGGCACTTGGCCCCTGCCTGCAGGGCAACAACCAAGCCGAATTCCTAGCCAATCACGTGCCAAAACAAAAGCCTCCCATCAGTAATACCGAGGGAGGCTTTTGCATAGAAAGATGGAATTAGGGTTTCAGCCAGCTCAATGCTTCGTTATAAATGGCGTCCCAATCGATGCCGTATTCTTTAAACAGTGCATCGCCCGTACCGCTTTGCCCGAAACGATCTTGAGTTCCCAGTCGGCGCACCGGGGTGGGCTGATTGGCGCTCAGTTCCTCGCATACCACACCGGCCAGGCCGCCAAAAATCTGGTGGCTTTCCACGGTGATGACTTTGCCGGTTTTACGGGCGCTGTTCACCAGGGTTTCGGTATCGAACGGCTTAATGAACACGGCGTTCAATACTTCCGCGCTGATGCCGTGGTCTTTTTGCAGACGCTCGGCGGCCAGCAGCGCATGGTAAACGGTTTCGCCGGTGGCTACCAGGGTAATGTCGCTGCCTTCACGTTCCACACGAATTTTATGGGGCTTGGCGGCATCCAGTTGGTAGGTGGCGTTATCGTGAATCACCGGGCAATTGGGGCGCACCAGGCGCACGTACACCGGGCCGTAGTACTCAGCGGCCCAGCGAATCACGCGATCGGTTTCCACGGCATCCGAAGGCACAATCACGGTCATGCCGGGAATCACCCGCATCAGAGCGATGTCTTCAATGGATTGGTGGCTGGCGCCGTCCTCGCCCAGGCTCAAACCGCTATGGGTGGGGCAGACTTTCACGTTCAGGCCGGAGTAGCAGACCGTATTGCGAATTTGATCCCAGCCCTTACCAGCGGCAAAGAGGGCAAAGGTGCTGCAAAACGGAATTTTTCCGGTGGTGGAAAGCCCGGCGGCGGTGTTAATCAAATCCTGCTCCGAAATGCCTTGGTTAAAGAAGCGCTCCGGGAATTTGTCCGCGAATTTCTGGGTCTGGGTGGAGCAGGCCAAATCGGCATCCAACACCACGATGTTGGGGTTGGTTGCGCCCAACGCGGCCAAGGTTTCGCCGTATTGGTTGCGGGGGGCTTTCAGTTCCGGTTTTTCCAGATTAATGGTGCTCATTGGCATAAATTCCTTTTATTTATAGAGCCTTGAAGGCTACTGATAGGGCGGCTTATTGCAATGCTTCGTAGGCGGCGACCAGTTCGGCGCGGGCGGCTTCGTACTGCTCCTTGTTGGGAGCCTTGCCGTGCCAGCCAGCCTGGTTTTCCATAAAGCTGACCCCTTTGCCCTTGGTGGTGTTGGCGATAATCACGGTCGGGCGATCGGTGTCTTCCGCCAGCATGTCGGCCTGTTTCAAGGCGTCCTGAATCTGGGCGTAGTCGTGGCCGTCGATTTCAATGGTGTTCCAGTTGAAAGCCGCGAACTTGGGCGCCATTTGGCCCAGCGCCTTCACTTTTTCGGTGTCGCCGTCAATTTGCAGATGATTCCGATCCACAATGGCGGTTACTCGACTGGTTTTGTGGTGCGCGGCGCTCAGCACGGCTTCCCATACGTTGCCTTCCTGGCACTCGCCATCGCCCATTAGCACAATCACTCGGCTGGGAATGTTGTCCAGTTGCAGACCCAGCGCCATCCCTACACCACAGGACAAGCCTTGACCCAGGGAGCCGGTGGAAATATCGCAGCCCTTAATGTACTTGGAGGCTGGATGCCCTTGCAGATTGGAGTGAATCTTGCGAAGGGTGTTTTTTTCTTCCCAGGGAATATAGCCCGCTTGCATTAAGGTGGCATAATACGCCGGAGCGCCGTGCCCCTTGGACATAATAAAGCGGTCACGCTCTCTCCATTCCGGATTAGCGGGATCCCACACCAAGTGAGCAAACCAGATGTTCACCAGCAAGTCGATACAAGACAGCGAGCTGCCCGGATGGCCGGATTGCGGCTCATAAATCATGTCCAGAATGTCAATCCGCAGCTTGGCGGCAATCTTTTGCAGTTCCGGCGTGCTCAGGCGCGGCAAACCGGCGGGTAAAGAACGGCTTTGGGTGGTCGATTGGCTCATCGGGTCTTTGGTCTCACTGTTGGGGATGGAACGTTCCAGAGTGGATGTCATGCTGTAAACCCTTCAATTGCGGCAATGAGGCTGGCTACGCTTTGCCTCCGGATAGTAATACTTTTACTACAAACAACGGTAAAGTTTTATAGGTGCGCTTAATCCGCCAGGGTTCCGACGTGATGCGGTACATCCATTCCAGGTTCAGACGGCGCATCAGGCTAGGCGCCCGCTGGGTCAGGCCGCTCCAGACATCCAGGCTGCCGCCCACACCCACAAACGTGGTGCCGGAAAACCGCTCTTTATATTGGTCTATCCACTTTTCCTGTCGGGGAACTCCTAGCGCCACCAGCACAATCCTGGGTTGAGCGGTGATGCAGTCCGCTACAATGGCATCTTCCTCCGGGCCGGGCTTGAAAAATCCGTGATGACTATACACAATTTGCAACTTGGGATAGCGCTGCTGAAGGGTTTGCTGAGCCAAATCCAACGCTTCCTGCGTCGCACCGATAATTGCAACCGGAAGCTCAGCCTCTGCCGCCCACTTCAGTAAGTCTTCGGAAAACTCAATGCCGGGAAGCCTCTGGATCGCGTTACCTTGCTTTTTGAGCGCCCATACGACTCCCGCACCGTCTGGCAAAATCAGCCCGGCTGATTTCAAAATCCTGCCCAGTTCAAGGTCTTGATCCCCTTGCATGATCATTTCCGGATTCAATGTTACCACTTGCAGGTTCTGTCCGGCTTGAATCGCTGCCTCCACAACTGAATGCGCTTGCTGAAGGGAAACCAAATGCACGGGATACCCGAAAAGCTGAGCTGTTGGTATTGGACTTGCCACGCCGAATAGACCTTTTTCACCCTGTCATGTTTACTATTGTAGGCAATTCGCGCCACGCTGAGAAGTCCCTGCCTCCTTTTATCTCAGAAACGCCATGAGAAAAGGAGGCCCGTTTGGACCTCCTTTAAGAGCTTGTTTAAGGCTTAAGCGATTTCGCCTTTCGGCTTTTTATCCGGCAGTTGAAGCACTTCGGCGCTGTTTTTCTTTTCCACCATTTCGGGGGTCAGTTCAAACACCTTCAGGTCTTCACGGGACGGCGCTTCAAACATAATCGGCAGCATCAGCTCCTCGACAATGCTTCGCAGCGCACGGGCACCTGTTTTCCGCTTAATGGCTTCCTTGGCGATCGCCTCGGCCACGCCTTCAGCGAACACCAGTTCCATATCGTCCATTGCCATCAGCTCGCGGTACTGCTTGAAGATCGCGTTCCTCGGCTCCACCAGGATGCGAACCAGCGCGGCTTCATCCAGCGGATCCAGAACGGCGGTCACCGGGACCCGGCCGATAAATTCGGGAATCATACCGAACTTAATCAGGTCATCCGGCTGCAATTGCTTCATCAGGCGGGCTGCTTCCAAATCGCGCTCGTAAACGGATTTGGGCGCGCTGGCCCCAAAACCCATGGATTTACCAGAGTTGACCCGGCTTTCCACGATTTTATCCAGCCCAATGAATGCACCACCACAGATAAACAGGATGTTGCTCGTGTCGATTTGAATGAATTCCTGGTGCGGGTGCTTACGTCCACCTTGCGGCGGTACGTTGGCAACCGTGCCTTCAATCATCTTCAACAGCGCCTGCTGTACGCCTTCCCCGGAAACATCGCGCGTGATGCTCGGATTTTCGGATTTGCGGGCGATTTTGTCGATTTCATCAATGTATACAATGCCGCGCTCAGCCTTGGCTGCATCGTAATCGGCAGCCTGGTACAGGCGCAACAGGATATTTTCCACGTCATCGCCCACGTAACCGGCTTCGGTCAAGGTAGTGGCATCCGCAACCGCGAAAGGCACTTCCAAGAATTTCGCCAATGTCTGAGCCAGCAGCGTTTTGCCGCAACCAGTCGGGCCAATTAGCAGAATGTTGCTTTTCTGAATTTCAACCACATCCTTGGCTTCTTTTTCCTTGTTGGTCAGGTTGTGGTTGACCCGCTTGTAATGGTTGTAAACCGCTACGGACAGGATGCGCTTGGCATCGTCTTGCCCGATAATGTGGTCATCCAGAAAGCTCTTGATTTCCACAGGTTTAGGTACCTTCGAGATCTCAGGGAGGCTGGTGCTTTTTTCGCCTTCCTCGGCCTCAAAGAATTCCTCATCCAAGATTTCGTTGCAGAGATCGACGCACTCATCGCAGATGTAGACTTCAGGCCCGGCGATCAATTTCTTGACCTGATCCTGACTCTTACCGCAAAAAGAGCATTTTAAGCGGCTGTCTTCATGCTTGGCCATTGTCTAGCCCTCCAGATTGAGTCTGTATGAACCCACCTCTTGACACAAGAGAGGTGCGAGTCCACCATTCCATGTTCATTATAATACTACTTGTTGGCGTTCGCTTCTTCAGCCTTGGTGATTACCTTATCCACCATACCGTAAGCGACACCTTCTTCTGCGGACATGATGTAGTCGCGATCAGTATCCCGTTCGATTTTCTTGATGGACTGGCCGGTGTTATTCGCCAGGATTTCATTCAACAGCTTTTTCATCCGGTTGATTTCAGCAGCCTGGATCTCGATATCGGTCGCCTGACCTTGAGCGCCACCCAACGGCTGGTGAATCAGGATGCGGGAATGCGGCAACGCCATCCGCTTGCCGGGCGTACCGGAAGACAGCAGGAACGCGCCCATGCTGGCGGCTTGGCCCAAGCAAATAGTAGCCACATCGGCCCGGATGTGCTTGATGGTGTCGTAAATGGCAAAGCCTGCAGTTACCGAACCTCCGGGGCTGTTGATGTACAGCATGATGTCTTTTTCCGGGTTCTCGGAATCCAGCAGCAAGAGCTGCGCAACAATCAGGTTGGCAACCATATCATCAATGGGGGTACCCAGGAAGATGATCCGCTCTCTCAATAGCCTGGAGAAAATATCGAACGAGCGCTCGCCCCGGCTGGACTGCTCGATTACGATCGGCATGTAGGCTAACGGATCACGGTTGGGTTGGTACAGCATCTCTTTGCCTCTTTCACTTCAGCACAAATAGAATATTTCAATTTTAGACGATCCTATGACCACTGGGAAGGATAGGTTCTTCAACTAGTCTAATCTTCGTCGTCTAAAACGTCAAACTCTTCGCCTTCAATGGCTGCTGCAACGGCAGTGACGTCGGGATCTGCTTCTTTCTTGCCCGATGCGTCCGTAGCTTTCTGTTTTTCTACGGATTCTTCGGGAACGTAGTTAAATTCAGCACGTTCCACCAGGAAATCCACGATTTTCTGGCTCAAAATCTGGTCAGACAAAGCCTGTGCGGCAGAGAAGTTGTTTCCTAACTGGCGCATAACCTGTTTTTCGTCAATGCCTCGCATAGCGGCCATTTGACTAACCATCGAGGAAAATTCTTCTTCGTTAACCTGCAAGCCTTCTTGTTTGGCGATAGCGCCGAAAACCAGGCTGGTTTTAATGCGCTTTTGGGCTTCCTGGCGCAAGTTTTCCCAAGTGCTGTCATGCCCTTCGGAATCCAGGAATTTTTCCCAGGACAAGCCCTGACTCTTCAGGCGTTGCTGTACTTCATCCATCAACAACTTGGCTTCGCGGCTTACCATGGCGTCCGGAACCTCAACTTGAGCGTTTTCCAACAGGAAATCCACCACCGCTTTTTGCTTGCGGAATGTATTTTCCTGATCTTCGCTTTGCTTCAGCAGGTTGCGAACTTCTTCCTTCATTTGCTCGACCGTTTCGAAGGGGCCTACTTTTTTGGCCACTTCATCGGTCAGCTCAGGAACCACCTTTTTGGAAATATCATTGATTTTCACTTTGAACTCGGCGGGTTTGCCAGCCAAAGTGTTGTCATGATAGTTCGCCGGGAAAGTCACATTAATGGTGAACTCTTCGCCGATGCGATGACCAATCAATTGATCGGCAAAGCCTTCAATAAAGTTATTGTCGGTCAGATCCAACCGGTAATTCTTGGCGGTGCCGCCTTTAATCGCTTCACCGTTAACCGAACCCGTGAAATCAATGTTCACGATGTCAGTTTTCTCGGAAGCGCGATCAATCACCGGCTCCAGCGTGGTCAAACGCTCTACGATAGCGTGCAGTTCTTTCTCTTCTGCATCGGCGGGCAATTTATATTCAGGCACATCCACTTTAATGTTGGCCAAATCCGGCAGCTTGGCTTCCGGGCGTAACTCAACGGTGGCTTTAACGGCGATGCCTTCGGCCAAGTCAAACTTGAGGGATTCAATCTGCGGTGGGGCCACGATATCGAGCTGATGCTCGCTGATGGCGTCGGCGAACAGGTGGGGAAACAAGCGATCCATAGCTTCCTGCTTAATACGATCCACGCCCACCGTTTTTTCAACAATATTGCGGGGCGCTTTGCCGCGACGGAAACCGGGGATATTCAAACGCTGGCCCAGACGCTTCCAAGCTTTGTTGTACTCCTGGTTCGCTTGATCTGCGGGGATTTCCAAATTAATCTTCGCGAGATGCCGCTCGTCCTGTTTTTCAACTTCTACTTTCATTGCGTCTGCCGCCCATTCCTTCAATACATCAACGGTTATCCATAAAAATGGATGAAATCCCCTCGCTGTGCCGACCTTGGTGAACTCGTTGGATCTTTGAGGATTTTATCGAGTCGGCTTACCGTGATGTCTACTGAGTTTCCGGAGTTAAAATTAGCGGGAGACGAGATTCGAACTCGCGACATCTTCCTTGGCAAGGAAGCATTCTACCACTGAATTACTCCCGCATTTACCGGAAACTTGAGATTATCTTAAGTAAACCGTGTCGGAATTTCAACTGGGGGATTGATTCTTTTTTACATCAAACATTTTCGTTACGCAAACCCGAATCTGGGAGCCACCAATCATGCCTGTGTTTTATGGATAGTAGCACACGGCGCTACTTTTTCAAGCACCGCTTCGGCATTTCTGAAAAAAGAATAGTCCGGCTGTCTGGGTTCTATCATGTGAACGTGTTCAATGTCGCTCAGGCTTTCCCCGTGAGAGGTTAGCCGGATGAGGAGGTCTTGAATCGGTGTAATGGTTGGGTTTGGGCCGGAGATGGTTATGGCCCCGCCGATGTACACTTTGCCGTTTTTGAGTTTTGCCGCGATGCCGCTCCATGTTTTTCGGCCAGGATTGGGTAGGTAACACTGCCGGGCGCCGCTAAGCGCGCTTTGGATGAGCGGGAAGGCATCCGGGTCATCGTGGTGGACTGTTAGTTGCGGATGGTTGAACAGATTCAGCGAGGCGGTGGCGTAGCTGTAGCTGTGCGGAAACAGGTTGTCGATCCGTTTGTGGACGCTGTTTGCGGTGTCTGGATTCAGGATGTGAACCGAAAGCGATGGGCTACCGGCTTCCGCCAGGATTTGTCTACAGGAGCCGCAGGGCTGCAATGTCTGTACCATTGCGCTCAGCCCTGTTTCGCCATGGGCACGGGCCAGGGTGATGGCGAACGTTTCGGCGTGGATGGTGTCGCCAGGGGCGCAACCTTTAAGTTCAATATTGGCCCCCAAATAGGCTTTTCCGCTTTCCCCAATGGCGATTGCGCCGACCCGCCTTCCGGAAACCGCAGGGCTGGCAAACGCCTGGGCCTTAATCAAGAGTTCTTGGTATAAGGAAACCGTTGCGGGATGCTCTGGCCGGTATGGCGGCAGGTTCTCGATGACCATGGGCGCGGTAAAAAAAGGGGGATTGGATTTGGGTGGTTCCTCTGGCCCTGTTTGCGCCGCTGTAACTAGGGATGACAGGGGCGTAACGCTTGGCAAGGGAAGTGTATCTCCCATTTGCTGTGATCGTGCGAAAGCTTGAGCGGGCATGAGCGACTCATCCATCCGTACAAACCCACCCAGTCAAAACACTTGTAAAAAACACCAACAATGCCTCTAAACCGGGATCATTTCCATTTTTCGCTCGGCCATTTCCAGCACCTTTACCACGTTGTAACCATTCATGCCATCGGTTTTGGGGTCGTAGCCGTGGCGAATACAGTTGATAAAGTGCTGGCACTCCAGTTTGAGCGGCTCAATGTCCAGGTATTCCGGAAATTCCTCAATGGGGCTGCTTAAATCGTCCTTGTTGAAGATGTGCAGCTTGTTCTCGCCCAGCGTGTCGTCGATGATGGCGGAGCGTTCGGTGCCGCGCACCACCAGTTTCACCTGCTTGATGGGATGCACCCAGCTAATATGGATATGCCCGGCCACATCGTTTGGGAAAACCATATCGATGCGCGCGTCGTCCACCAACCCGTCTTCCCGGTTCTGGTAACCGATGACCGAAACGATGTCCTCCGGTTCCTGATCCATCAGGTAGGCCAGCATGGAGAAATCATGCGGGGCTAAGTCCCAAATCACGCTTTTGTCGGGGCGAAGTTTGTTGGTGTTCAGCCGATCGCTGGAAATATTCTTGATCTGGCCGAGATAGCCTTCTCGAATCAATTGTCTCAGGCGGTTGACTGCGGGATGGTACAGCAGCAAATGCCCCACCATCAGCACTCGGCCCATTTCCTGGGCCAGCGCGTAAAGTTCCAGCGTTTGCTCCGAACTGGTCGCCACCGGCTTTTCCACGTAGACGTGCTTGCCGTTGATCAGGGCTTGCCGGGCCAGTTCGTAATGGGTGAAGCTGGGGGTGGAAATCACCACGCCATCCACCTTGGGGTCTTTAAACACGTCCTCAAACTTGTTGGTGACGATGATATTGCGGTACTGCTTCTGCAAACCGGCCAGCGTTTCCGTATTCAGGTCGCAAACCTTGTACAGGAAGCCCAGGTTATAGAAGTTGCGGACCAGGTTTTTGCCCCAGTTTCCGCAGCCAATGACGGCGATTTTTTCCTGGGCGGCGTTATCCATTTCAAAGGGAAGGGTCATAGTGTACCTATTATAGACCGGGTCATGCTTCGCGGTTGAGGCGGCCGATCTTAAGAATATATATGGAAAGGCGATCGGGCCACTTCAGATCTGTCTGGGATTGCGATTACAATAGAACAAAAGCGTCCCGGATACTATCGACTCCCGTCTGGGAGAAGCCTGGAAAGCAAAACCCGTTATGAAATCCCTCCGAAACCTGCCGGTGCAGCCCCGTCGAGACGCCTGGGTGGAAGTCAACCTGGGCGCGATTGAGGAAAACGCCCGCGCCATCCGCAAGCTGATTCCGCCCCATGTGGCCCTGATGGCGATTGTGAAGGCGGATGCCTACGGGCATGGCGCCGCCATGGTACTGCCAACCCTGGAAGCCTCTGGAGTGTCGATGGCCGGGGTGGCTTCCATGGATGAGGCCATTCACATCCGGCAGGCGGGCATTAAAATGCCGGTGCTGGTGATTGGCGTGGTGCCGGATTGGGCGGTGCAATACGCGGCGGATTATGACATCCAGCTTTCCATTTTTGCGCCGCATCATCTGGAAAGCCTTCGTAAAGCCTATTTACAGGATAAAAAACCGTGCAAGGTGCATATCAAGGTGGACACTGGCATGCATCGCATCGGCATCGCCTGGGAACAAGCGGTCAATTTTATTCAGGAATGTCAGCAACTGGAATACCTGCAAGTGGAAGGTATCTTCAGCCACCTGGCGGATAGTCATGATCCCGCTCTCAGCCAGCTTCAACTGGAACGTTGGGGCCAGGTTTGCTCGCAAATTCAGCCGTTGCCTCGTTACGTGCATATTTCCAATTCCGGGCATGCCGTTTGCCCCAACGCGTTTTCGGAAAATGAAACGGCGCTTGCGCCCAATAATCTGGCCCGTCTGGGAATCGGCTTTTTCGGTTACGGCAACCATCCGCAGCAAACTGGCTTGCGCCTGAAACCGGCCATGAGCCTGAAGGCCCGCATTATGCACCTTCAGCATGTGCCTGCGGATACCGGCATTAGCTACGGGCATGCGTACCAAACTGACCGTCTCTCCACCATTGCCACCGTGCCGTTGGGCTACGCGGACGGGGTGCAGCGGGTTCTCTCCGGGCAAATAGAAGGCTTGCTAGCCGGTCGACGGATTCCGCAGGTGGGTAAAATCACCATGGATCAGATGATGTTTGACGTGACCGACGTGCCGGACGCCATGATTGGGGATGCCATCACCTTGTTGGGGCAGGAGGATTCCCGAAAGCCGGAGCCTGCCATTTGGCTGGACGATTGGGCCAAAAAGGCCAATACGATAGAATATGAGCTGATGTGCGCCTTACGGGTGCGCCTGCCCAAAACCTACACCCGTTAAAGTGAAATGGCTTCCGCAAAAAGAGAATGCCGTAAAGGCGGCTTGGGCGGTATGATAAGGATATGCCCAGCCTGATTCTGAGACGTTTGCTTGCCGGTTTGATGACCCTGTTTGTGGTGATCAGCCTGACCTTTCTGCTATTACGCCTGATGCCGGGTGGCCCGTTCGATCAGGAGCGCAAGGTGCCTCCGGCGATCAAGGCCAACATCGAGGCCCGATATCACCTGAACGAGCCGCTTTGGAAGCAATACGCCATTTACATGGGCGGCGTGTTGCGGGGGAATCTGGGGCCGTCGTACAAGTACAAGTCCCGCTCGGTTAGCGATATTGTGGGGGAGGCCACCGTGATTTCCACGAAGCTGGGTGTTCTGGCCCTGCTGATGGGTACGGTGTTTGGCGTTTTGCTGGGTGCGCTGGCTGGCTTAAGCCGAAATCGCTATGTGGACGGTCTGCTAACCCTGATGGGGGTGGCCAGTATTTCCACGCCACTGTTTATTTTCGGGGGCTTCCTGGTGCTGATTTTCGCGTTGAACCTGAACTGGCTTCCGGCGGCCACCCTGGAAACGCCAAGGCATTATATTTTGCCCGTTTTGTCGCTGTCGCTCATGCCCTTCTCGTATGCATTCTTACTCACGCGCACTAGCGTTCGGGAAACCCGCTCCAAGCAGTTTGTGCTGATTAAACGCAGCGAAGGCTTATCGGAAGGTGTGATCGCCATTCGGCACATTCTCCGTAATTCGCTGATGCCGCTGGTGTCTATTTTGGGGCCGATGGCGGCGGCCATTATTACCGGCTCATTTGCGGTGGAATACATTTTTGCCGTTCCGGGGCTGGGTAAGCACTTTGTCACGGCGGTCACCAACCGGGATTACACGCTGGTCATGGGGATTACCATTATTTACGGCGTGGCCCTGATTCTCTTTAACACCCTGACCGATATTCTATACGGCTTGCTAGACCCCCGTTTGCGAGAGGAGGCCAGGGGATGAGTTCGGTAATTGCCCTGGAAGTAGCGCCTGGCCCGGTGGCTAAAAAGCAATTCGCTTTCTGGCGCACCCCAAAAGTGTTTTGGAGCTGTGTGTTTTTAGGCGTGGTGCTGTTGCTGGCGCTGCTGGGGCCAATTTTAGGGCCGGATCCAAACGCGATTAGCCCGCAGTTGCCCACGGCTCCCCCGTGGCCGCTGGCAGGGTATGCGGCAGGCCACTGGTTCGGCACGGATGACCTGGGGCGGGATCTGCTCAGCCGGGTGGCGGTGGGCGCTCGTATTTCCCTGCTGATTGGTTTCGCCACCGCAGTGGTGGCGGTGTTGATTGGGACGCTCTACGGTACTTTCTCCGCCCTGTTTGAAGGCAAGGCAGACACCGTGATGATGCGGCTGATCGATATTATTTACTCTTTGCCGTCGCTGATGATTGTGATTTTGTTCAGCGTGTTTATGGGCCGGGGGATTCCCAGCCTGGTGCTGGCGCTTTCGCTGTTTAGCTGGCCCGATACGGCCCGGATTATTCGCGGGCAAATCCTCAGTCTGAAGCGCGAAGAGTTTGTGGAAGCCTTCTACAGCATTGGCGGGCGGCTGGATCGGTTAATTTTGAAGCATTTTATTCCCAACACGGCGGGGCTAATTATTTTAACGGCCACCATTACCGTGCCGCGCGCAATTCTGACCGAATCCACGCTTAGTTTCATCGGCCTGGGCGTGGAACCCCCGCTCAGCAGTTGGGGTACGCTGGCCGGGGAAGGCTGGCAACTGGTTCGGGTGGCCCCGCACATGTTGTTTTTCCCGGCGCTCATGATTTTTTCCACCATGATTGCCCTGAACTTGCTGGGTGATGGGTTGCGGGAAATCTTTGACCCCAAGAAACATCATTAAAACGCATGGCTAAAGGGGAGAACATGCAAAACGGCCCAGCCGGAAAAGGCTGAGCCGTTCAGAAAATATGGAAGTTGAGAGACTAGCGACGGTCGGTCACAGTCAGAATGTGCCAGCCGAATTGGGTTTGCACCGGCTCGGACAGCTCGCCCACCGGGAGTTCAAAGGCTACTTTATCGAACTGGGGAACCATACGACCACGGGTAAAGTAGCCCAAGTCGCCGCCTTGGCTGCCGGACGGGCACTTGGAAACATTTTTGGCCACTTCTGCAAAGGTTTTGCCATTCAGGATTTCCTGGCGGCAATCGGCGGCTTCCTGTTGGGTGCCTACTAACAGGTGGCTGGCGCGAACTTCAAAAACAGTGCTGGTTTCGCTCATGGTCTTCTTCCTTTTCCTAAAATTTCTGAAAAAATTAAACAGCATGGAGGCTATTCCGCTTTGGGTCTTAATGACTATTCTCCAGCCAAGGCAATATGTCAACCGGCCATTCGAATGCCTGCTCCCGGTGGCGGCTCAGCCGTTATCTTGCTTCAAGCCTGGCTCAGGCTGGGTTGGGTGTGATCCACAAAGGCCAGAATCCGATCCATCACCGCATCCCGCTCGGAGTCCAGCAAAATAACGTGATCGGACTCTTCCAGCCAGTAGACTTCCTTAATCGGGGAGCCTAGCCGGTTCATCAGCAGCCTGGCCCCGGACGGACAGACCACGGTATCCCGGTGGGACTGCACTATAAGGGTGGGACTCTGAACGGTTTCCAGCGTGTGGCTGACCAGGCGAATTAAGTCCAGAGCGCTTCGGGCGGCTTTCAGGTTAAAGGTTTTAAAGTAGGCGCTGCGATGGGCGCGATCATGCATGTCCGGATCGTTAATGGGCAGCCGGAACCGGGGAATATGTCGAATCAGCCTGCCCAGCGATTGCAGGTACACTTCCGGGGCCAGCAGGTAATACCATTCTTTTCGCACTTTTAAGAAAGGGCTGAGCAGGATCAGGCGCTGGATGGGCTGTTGCTCTGCGTGGCTGGCGGCCAGGTGCAAGGCCAGCATGCAGCCCGTGGAAAAGCCGACCACGGATATTTTGGGGTGCCGTTCGGCCAGTTGGCGGTACGTGGTTTCCACGTGCCGGTACCATTGCTGCCAGGAGGATGCGGGCATCACAGGGGCGGGGGCATCATGCCCCGGATAGTTAATGCCCGCCACCGTGTAGCCTGCCTGGTGCAGCCGATCCGCCAGCAGGCGCATTTCATAAACCCCGCCCCCCAGGCCATGCAGTAGCAGAAACGCTTCCTCGGAGTCCGTTTCCGCTTGCAGGTAGAATGGCTCGTTGCTGAGTGTGGTCATGGCGGGATTCCTTCAAGCTGCTCCGTACAATCTCCATCATAACCGTTTGATGACGCCTTGGACGGGGTTTTGTGACACTGGCGCGGATTGACTGGCAAGCACTGAATTTTGCCAAAAAGAAACCCCGCAAGGATAGGTCATGCGGGGTAGATTATTGTGTATTGCGAAAGTTAGTACCTTAAATGAATGTTGTTGAATTAGATCCTGTACATTTTTTAGAGGTGGTTCAAAGCGCCCAGTCCCGCGCCGATGCCCGCTCCCCAGGCAGCGCCTTTGCCCAGGCTGGTTCTTCGGCTGAGCGCGGAAACGCCAGCGCCGGTTAGCGCGCCATAGGCGGCTGTTTTTACAATCGGGTGGCGTTGCATGGTTCTGCTGTAGCGAATGGCTTGCGTCCCTGCGCCAATGCCTGCGCCTGCCAGGGCAGTTTTGCCCACGTTGCGATCCAGCAGCAGGCCAGCCCCGGCGCCGATGCCAGCGCCCACCAAGCCGCCTTTGATGATTTTGCCGGTTTTATAATCAACCAGTCCGCCGCCCCGGCGATCGTAATAGCGGCGGCCATAATACCCGTTGCTGGCGTGGTAGTGCCCGTTACGGTCGTACCAGCCGTGCTTGGCTTGTGCTTCGGGCGCGAACCCCACAGAACCCGCCAGCAGGCAGATTGCCAAAGCCATTCCAAATACTTGCTTGATAGACATAATATAGTAACCCTATTGCCAGACTATTCGGGTCAAATCGTACCAATCAGCTCAGTCCCCGATCATCACGCCATAGTGCTATTTTTATAATGAGACCCCCGGGGAATTGACAAAATAGAAAAACTCTAATTCTCCTGAGAGCTTCTCCCCGCGTTATTTTTGGATTGCGCTTCGCAGGCTGAATGGATGAGCTGTGCGCGTTTGGCTAGCGATTATCGGTCACTCGCATGGTGCCATCGGGAAGCTCGACAATCATTTTTTCCTTGAACAACCCTGCGAAACTGCCGGTGGTGCTTCGCAGCCGACTGCTGAAGGAACCCAGCATCTGCCGCAGTTCCGGGGCAACCGCGCTGATTTCCGCCTTGATTTCCTCTTCAAAGAACACTTCCACTTTCAGGTCGTTGGTCGCGATGACGGAGGCGGAGCGGGAGCCTTCGGTATCAAACAGGTACATTTCACCGAAAATTTCGCCGACGCTTAATTTGGCGATGGGAATCATTTTGCCTTGTGGGTTCTTTTTGCAAATCAGCACTTCCCCCGAAAGGATGCGATAGACCCGATCGCCTTGGCCCCCTTCGGGAATGACCACTTCGCCCTTGCTAAAGTGCTGAATAACTTTATCCATTCGCCTCACCTGCTCTCCAATAACTAGCCTAAAATCATTATCGGGCAGGGTGGTTAAAAACTGAAGGAATCCGATAAAAAACAATTGATTGTGTTACGGGATAGTAATATTTGGTGAGGCAGGCCCATCGTCGCGCTAAATGACTATCTACTGTATAAAAATAGTATTTCGACAGGTTCGGCTGGGTAACTAGCTCAGCAAGGGAAATGCTTGACCTTCGCCGAAGCCCGGCTAAGGCTGAAAATGAGAGGCTGTGCCTTTATGATATTGAACGCATATACTTTTAAGTCATAAAAGTCTCTCAGTGTAACGATTCTTTACTTTTTGAAGCTGGTAAATATGGACTTTTTTGTTAAAAAAGTTTATGATTGTTTAATATATATACTTGATAGCTGAGGGGCTTTTAAGTGAGTAAAGTCTTGTTGCTGAACTCTTCCTACGAGCCTTTACATATCTGCAGCTGGCAAAGAGCGATCATACTCCTTATAAAAGGTAAAGCAGAGACTGTAGAGCGCAATGGAAAAGATTTAGGTGGCGGCTGGCGGCTGCCGCTGGTAATTCGCCTGCTGTATTACATTAAAATTCCCCATAAGGATATCCCATTGACCCGGCGCAACATTATGCATCGGGACAACTATACCTGCCAGTACTGCGGCAAAAAGAACGATTTGACCATCGATCACGTGCTGCCCCGCTCCCGTGGCGGTAAAGACACCTGGGACAACGTGGTGGTGGCCTGCTTGCGCTGCAATGTGGCCAAAGGCAGCCGCACACCCAAGGAGGCCGGGTTCGAGCTGGCTACCCGGCCATGCCGCCCGTTTAACTTTATCCATTTTGAGCTGTCCAAGCAAAATAACCACGTGAGCCGCAAGGATTACGAGCAGTGGCGCAAATACCTGTACGAGTATGACTAACTGCCACTAACGGCGACGAGGCTCGATGAGCTGGTTAAACCTGTAATCCTGTATGGCTTGTCCGCTTCGGAACAAGGCTGCCGTATCTTCGCTGGCCAAAAAGGTTTTGCGGGAAAGTTGGGAAATCCCGATGGGGTAATCGTTCGGCGCTTCTTCCGTTACCATGTGGAATAATTTCTGCTTTACCTTGGCAAACAGGCCCATCGGTTCTGTGGCAGGCTGGGTTTGCATCATTGTGTTTCGGGCGGTGGGTAGCGAAATATTGACGGTGCTATAGACGTGGCTCTGTGCCTGGCTGCCATAGGCCACTTTTAAGCCTGGCACCGGCTTTGGCTTTTGCGGGCTGGCGTAGTTGGCGTAAGAAGAATTGCCGCTGGTTCCGTAATTGGTTTGCATCCCTGTCCACACCTCACTGATTCAAGACGCTCACTCACCGGCGTTTTTTCTACTGGAATAGTAAATATTTTAATGATGTTCGCAAGCCAGCCAATAGAAAACAGCGTAAAATCATCTGTATGAATGAGATGAGAAAACCCCAAAAACTAGCCGCAAAGCGAAACCCGTATGACGATAGCCCATAACGATTGGATGAACATCGCTATTGATGCGGCAAAGCTGGCCCTGCCTAAAGATGTGCCGGTGGGAGCCTTGTTGATTGCCAATGGCGAGTTGATAGCTACTGGTTATAATCGCCGCGAGCTGGATTGCAACCCGGTGGCCCATGCGGAAATGCTGGTGTTGCAGGAGGCTGCCCTTCAATTGAACCGCTGGCGACTGACCGACACCATTTTGTACGTCACCCTGGAGCCTTGCCCTATGTGTGCTTCCGCTATTATGCAAGCCCGTGTGGGGCAGGTGGTGTTTGGTGCGTACGATCCCGTGATGGGTGCTTGCGGCTCCCAGTATGGCCTGTTGCTGGATTCTCCCGATTTATCGGTGCGCGGCGGCGTACTGGAAGAACCGTGCGGCGCCTTACTGCGGGATTTTTTTCGCCAAGCTCGCCAGAAATAACACGATGTGAGCAGTTTTCGTGAATTAGTGAGGGACGAGGCTGGAGAAGAAGCCCCGTTTATCCGGTGCAGGCTCTCTCGTCACAGAGTTGGGATCCACCAACTTAATGCCGTACATCATGTCGTCTTTTTCAACTTTGTCCAGTACGTCAAAGCCGCTAATCACCTTGCCGAAGATGGCGTATTTCCCGTCCAGCGTGGTTTGCGAGGCCAGCGTAATGTAAAACTGGCTGGTGGCGCTGTTGGGATCTTGCCCCCTTGCCATGGCGACAATGCCCTTGGCATTGTGGGATAGCTTGTTTTTGGCTTCCAGCGGCACGGTTTCTTTGGAGCCGCCCGCGCCGGTGCCGGTCGGATCTCCGGTCTGGATGACAAAGCCCGGCACAACCCGGTGGAATTTCATGTTAAAGCGGTTGTAAAAGCCCTGGTTCACCAACTTGGTGAAGTTTGCCACCGTGAGCGGGGCTTGTTCCGGGTACAGTTCAATAGCAATGTTGCCCTTTTCGGTTTCAATCAGCGCAATCTGGCTTTTGGTCGCTTCATCCACCGTTTGCGCCTTGGTGGTCGCTTCCGGTTGGGCGGCGTCCGTGCTGGCGGTTGTTTGGCTGGCTGGGGGGGCGAACCATTTCATCGGGTTCCAGTTACCGCCCTTCTGGGCTTGCTCCTCAGCCGGTTCCGGAGCTTTGTCCGGGGCCGCTTTCTGGGTCTGCTGGCTTGGGGCAATGGCGCTGGCCTGTTGTGTCTGGGCCTCTTCCGGTTTTTTAAACCAGCTTAAAGGGTTCCATGGTTCTTGTTTCCTTGTTTCGCTGTTGGCGCTGCCTTCCGTGTCGGGAACGGTTTGGGTAGCCGCCTCCTGGTAAGTCTTTTGTGGGCTGGGGGAAAGCTCCATTCTCCCCATGTTACGTTCTTCGCCGGGTGCGGCGGTATCCGCCTGATTACTGGCAGATGCGGGGGCTACCACGACGGGCTTTTCAGGCGTGGAAGGCTCGGTTTCGGCTTGCAGGGCTTCCGCTTTGCGCTTGGCTTCTGTGGCTTTCTCCATGGCCTTTTGGGCTTCCTGCATGGCGCGATTGGCAGCTTCCTGGGCTGCTTCTGCCTGCTTGGCAGCTTCTGTAGCTGCTTTTTCGCTGGCATTGCCAGAGGAGAACCAGCTCACCGGATTCCAGGGGCTTTTCGCATCCGCCTGGCTGGCTGTGGCCATTCCCATTGCGAACGACAGGGCCAGCCCCAGGACAAGCGTGTTTGCGCGAAGCGGAAATACTCGTTTCATTGCCTTTTCTCCAGTGAACTCGTGCTACTTGGTTTGCAAGTCTTGAGAATTTGAAAACCACCCGACTGCTACAGATGTCTTGGTCAGATTGCCTTCTATTGTATAAGGAACCTGAGGTTTGAACAAACCTTTGCAACGTCTTTTTTACGGCATGACGATTCAAGTTGGCGCATGCCCTGTCCGCTTATGGCTGGGCTTCCTTGGCTGCCCGCCGTGCTTTACAATGATAGCTGGGTTTCCAGCCAGTCCATTAAATTGCCTTGCGACACTGTTTTGTCCACCAGGCCACGGTTTATCGCATCTGAAAGCGCCACGGGCGGGCGGGAAGGAATTGTGTCGTAAAGAACGGTCTGAGGGTCGGCGGCCTTGCGGGTGGCGGATAACCCGTGCATTAAATATGTGCCGCCGACCGCGATTTGGTGAATGTAGGACAGTATCTGCCTGCCGGTTTGTTTGTAGCATTGCTGAAGCGCCCGGTATTGCCCCGCATATGCCACTAGCCCTTGCCCCTCTTCTTCCGGCAACGCCGCGAAACCGGGACAACAAGATAGCAGCAGGAGCGGACGGGGCTGGGCTGTTTCCAAAGTGTTTTCCAAAAAGCGGATGAGGGCTTGTATATCGGTTAAAAGGATTGGCCGATTGCCCAGGCTGGCGTAATAAAACGGATAATTTTTCATATGGCAAAGCCCGGCTTCCATCAGCCCGTCCGGGCTTTGCCACTGGATGCTCCGCAATGGAGAAGGCAGAATCATTAATACATCCTTAATAAATGAGGCGGGCGCGCTTGCGGGTTCTATAATGGGCTATGTCATGTTGCCGTAGAGAACCGGACCAATCGTATGGGTGTTGAATACAAGGACTACTATAACATTCTGGGCGTGAGCCGAAACGCCACGGAGAAGGAGATTCGTAGCGCCTACCGCAAGCTGGCGCGGGAATACCACCCGGACATCAACCCCAGCGCGGCGGAAAAATTCAAGGATATTAACGAAGCCTACGAGGCGCTGAAAGATCCTGAAAAACGCAAGCTCTACGATAGTCTGGGTTCCAATTGGCGACAAGGTCAAAATTTTAATCCCGGTGGCTTTGAAGGCTACCAGAATGTGAATTTTGGCGATATGGGCGCGGGTGGATTCTCCAGCTTTTTCGATATCCTGTTTGGGGCCGGTGGTGGCGGTTTTGCCGGACAGCAGGGCTTCCCTGGCGGCGGAGCCGGTTTTGAGGATTTATTCGGCGCAGCGCGGCAACAACAGGGCGGAAGGGGCCAGCGGGGCGGCTCCCGCAGGCAGGCCCAAACGCCGGAGCAATTGAGCGTTGAGGAAGATTTATACCTCGACCTGGAAGAAGTGGCCACTGGCGTTCGCAAAGAGATTGTGACACCGTCCGGCAAGCGGTTGACCGTCAGCATTCCCAAGGGTGTAAAGCCCGGCGCTAAAATTCGCCTGGCGGGCGAAGGGCATCAGGGCCATGGCGGTCGGGGCGACTTGTTGCTGGTGGCGCGTTACCGCAAGCATCCCAAGTTCAAGCTGGAAGAAGATACCCTGGTGTACGAGGCGCCCGTGCCGGTTCCCGACCTGGTGCTGGGCGGCGAAATCAAGGTGCCGACCCTGCAAGGGGAACTCAGCATGAAGCTTCCGGCGGGAACGCAACCGGGCCGCCTGATGCGCTTAAAAGGCCAGGGCTTGCCGGGTAAGGACAACCAACCCGCCGGGGATTTGCTGGTGCGCCCGAAAGCGATTGTGCCGGAGCATGCCACCGAGCGGGAAAAAGAACTGTACCAGGAATTACAGACCCTGTATTACCAGCATCATCACCGGCCGGTTTAACGGTTTTGGCTTAAATCATAATGTCTATGCTACAGCCCGATTTTGGGTGGGTTCTTTTCAGCCTGCGGATCACCAGCCTGTTTTCCATTCCCTCCTCATCCAATCCCAGGTATTTGCCGAGCCGCTTGCGGTTAGGTTGTAAAGCGCATGCGGAAAAAGGCTTGTGCCGGTTTGTGCGTACGTCCTCCGGACGAAATGTCGGTTGTTCCGGCTGCCGCAGGATGGTATAGCAAAGTTCCAGTTTTTCAATCCGTTTTTCCTGTTCCGCTTTGCTGAAAAAATCCTGAGTAACCTTTGCCTTGTTGGCACCAGTTTTTTGTAATTGAGATTCCAGATTATCCAAATCGGGTTGGCCCGGATCGTTTTTGACCAGCATCAACGCATCGTTAAACATAAAATTCCGGGCGCCTTGCAACATGCCCAGGTTGTTTAAAATTCCGTAACCGTAAGTTACCACGGTATCGTCCACCATATGCAATTGTTGCAGGCTTTTTTGATCATGGCTACGTATCGGCGTTGCCGTCAGGCGGAAAATTCCGCCAAACTGGATTTTGGGCAGCATTCAATTTTTCCCCTCGAAATTGACTAAAAAAATCCCCTAAAACTTGAATTTTTAAATAATAGCGCTTGCGCCACGGATAATACCACAAAGCAAAACCGCCGCAAGCTGCTTTTCCGCAAGCAAGCGTAAAGCGATTGCGATGGACATGCGGACGCCAAATGTAACATTCCCCTCAAAGGAACCTGAATGGGGCAAATGAGGTCTGTATAATTGAGGCCAGCAGCATGCAAACAGACACACGGAGAGGCAGCACATGGGCGAAACACTTGCCGGACAAACCACCGGAAAAATCCGACTTTTACCCCCGCACCTGATCAACCGGATTGCCGCCGGGGAAGTGGTGGAGCGGCCCGCCTCCGTGGTGAAGGAGCTGGTGGAAAACGCGCTGGATGCCGGGGCTACCCGCATCGATATTATGGCCAGCGCCGCCGGTCGTAACATTCGCGTGGCGGATAACGGCAGCGGCATGCACCCGCAGGATGCGGCCATGGCGTTTTACAACCATGCCACCAGTAAAATTCGGGATGCTGAGGATTTGGATCGCATCGCCACCCTGGGCTTTCGAGGGGAGGCGCTGGCCAGCATCGGCTCCATTTCTCGTTTGACTTGCCTGACCCGCACGGCGGATGCTGCTGTGGGAACGAGAGTAACCTTGGATGATCAGGGCGAGCCTACCCTTAGCGAGGCCGGTTGCGCGCCAGGCACCATTATGGAGATTCAGGATCTCTTCTACAACACGCCCGCCCGACTGAAGTTTTTAAAGCGCGCCCAGACCGAGATGGGGCACATTGAGGAAGCGGTGCAATACCTGGCGCTCTCGCACCCGGAGGTGCGGTTTTCGCTGACGCTGAATGAAAAAAATGTGCTGCAAACATCCGGCACGGGGGAATTAAAACGGACGCTGGATGAAGTGTTTGGTTTGCGGAAAGAAAATATTCGCCTGATTCCGGTCACTGCCGAGGATGCGGATATGGGCCTTCGGCTGGCGGGTTTCGCCTCTGAGCCGGGAGTGATGAAAAGCAGCAAACGCTGGATGGTGACTTATGTCAACGGGCGGCATGTGCGTTGCCCAATCCTGCAAAAATCGATTGAGGCGGCGTATGAATCGCTTTTGCCGCATGGAAAATACCCGCTTTGCGTGTTTTTTGTGAACCTGCCGCCGAACGAAGTGGATGTAAACGTGCATCCTGCCAAGCGGGAAGTGCGTTATTCCGCAGCGAGCGCCATTTTCAGCTTTGTTCGTAGCGGCATCCTTAATTCTTTATCCGCCCAGGGAATTTCGTTTACGCCAGTTGATCAGGCGGAGGAATTACCGGCTGCAACGATGGGCATTGCTGACTGGAATCCGTTGCGGGATTCCGTTTCCCAGCAACACGCTGAGGCTGCGGGTTCCGGGTTCAGGAATGTATCGGCTGCACTGGCCGCCGGTTTTTTTCAGGGACGCTCGCCGGGTTTTTCATCGGGCGGATCTTCTGGTGTCGGCTCGGTGGGCAGGCGTTTTGTCGGTAGCGATCCGCAGCCGGTGCAAGCGGCGATCCAGTTTTATCAGCCGCAAGTGGAATCCCATTCTCCTGAGGGGGCTGTGACTTGTTCCGATGAAAGTGTCAGCCGCTTTAAGGTGATTGGGCAGTTGTTCAATACCTATATTCTGCTGGAAACCGTGCAAGGGCTGATGGTGGTGGATCAGCACATTGCCAGCGAGCGGGCGTTTTTTGAATTGCTGACCCAAAACCTCACGGCGGAAACCCCGGCTATTCAACGACTGGTGACGGCGCATCCGGTAACGGTTAGCCCGGTGCAACGGGATTTACTGGCCCGGCATCAGGAAGAATTTGCCAGGCTTGGCTTTTTGTATACGCTGCCGGAAGATTCCCACACGGCGCAATTAACCGGCTATCCGCTGGTGTACGAGGGGCGGGACAAGGTGTTTGAATCCGGCGGATTGTTTGAGAACCTGCTGGCTCAGTTGGAAGAAACGGGCGAGATGAAACTGGATTTGGATCATTTGATTGCCACGCTGGCATGTCACACGGCCGTTCGGGCGGGAGACAGCCTGACAGTGCCGGAGATGAACGCCGTAGTAGAGCGTTGGCTTAGTTGCCGCTTGCCTTGGACTTGCCCGCATGGACGACCGATTGCGCACACGATTTCTAAAAGTGAATTGAACCACTTTTTCCATCGCCCCAGTTTGCCGGTGAATGCGGGCTAATTGATCTGCGCTGGAAAGAATGTCTTGAGCGTTTTTGGAAAATTGGGGCAATTTTGGATTGCGCCAGGTTTTTATACTGGTAGCAACTTGTATTAAATCGCAAGTTGCGTAGTAGGTAGTGAGTGGAAAGTTTGTTTTAACGCGGGAATTTTTCCGGTTGCGGTGTCCGCCCTTGTGGGTGGGAATGCTGATGGTTTCAGTTTCCCTGAACACCTGCGCCGGTCAACACGCTTGCGTTGCAAGATGAATTTTTTGAGTGACGAATCGCAGTTTTTTATGTGGAAGTTGAGAATGATAGGGAGTAACTGATTATGTCCTTTTATCCAGGTTCACCATACGGGTTTGGGGGAATGCCCGGCTATCCGCGGCCTATGCCGACGGTGCAAACCCAGTATTCGACTTCAACCCAATACACGATTACCCAGCCGTTTACGGGCGGTGGCGGATTGATGCCGGGTTATGGACAAGGCTTACAATTCATGCCGCAATCGCAAATGATGATGCCGGGGCAACAGTTCGGACAAGTGAACCCGCTGCTGGGTGGCGGCCAGTTTGGGATGCCAGGGCAGCAGCAAATTTTGCTGGGCCAACAGCCGCAGTTGTATGCTGGAGGGCAAATGCCGTTTGGCGGCTCCCAGTTTGGTGGCGGTCAGTTCGGGATTCCGGGGCAGCAGCAAATTTTACTGGGCCAACAGCCGCAGTTATATGCCGGCGGACAAATACCGTTCGGCGGCTCCCAGTTTGGCGGCGGCCAGTTGGGATTGCAGGGGCTATCGTCCGGCGGCAATAACGTGCCGTCTATCCAGCAACTGGGCGCACAGGCATTTGGTCAGTGGCCGGTTGGGGTTTATTCGCCGCAGGCCAGAGTCTAGAAATGCCTGGCATACGCTTAATCCATTAAAATACGGGAAATGGTTTGCACTTTATAGGCATTGCTGAAATTTTCAAACTGAAAAAGCGAAGGTGTTGTGCCTTCGCTTTTTGATGTGTATTGAGAAGGTGCTTAATTCTGAATGGCTTGATAAATGGCGTATTGTTTCTTAAGAAATAGACAATTTTTAGAGGGCTGATGTTTTTATTTTTATGTGATCTGTTTGAGTCAATGGTTGGATCTGTCTGGGAAACCTCGAATAGACGGCTTGGGTTTAGCGCAGGAATAGGCTAATCGCCTGGTTGAATTGCGGAATGGGTCTGATGACGGATCGTGAGTACTAAGAAGAATGGTATGGAATAGTGAATGCTCCAACATTTTGAATAATAGAGGAATGAGGAACGGTATGATTAATAGTGTTTCGTCGGATTCTTATAAAGGCGGCGTCCAGAAGAATTCCAGCAGTAGCGCAAGCAGCGGGCATGGGAATGGAAATGGCGCTGCGGTAAAGTCGCAAACCATGGGAGGCTCTGGTGATGACATGAGCTCCCTGATGATGTGCATGATGATGATGGAAATGATGGATATGGGTGGCGGGGGCGGTGGTATGTCCGACCCCTCCGGCGGCATGATGAGCATGTTGCCGATGATGATGATGATGATGGGCGGCGGCGGCATGGGCGGTGATATGTCCAGCCTGATGCCCATGTTAATGGGTGGCGGCATGGGAGGCGGTTCTTCCATGGGTGGCCTGCTATCCATGATGGGCGGTGGTGGAGGCGGTGGGGCTTCCAATCCGCTTGCGCTGTTTGGTATGGGTAGTAAAGGAAATGGGAACAACCTGCAAACCACGGGCTAGTGGTGGCTTGTAACTGGCGTTTATAAAAAGCGGGAGCCTTTGGCTCCCGCTTTTTGCTTGTAGGGAATGTATCTGGCTGGCAAGTCGAGAGGGGTGAAATTGCTGTGAAGGGCAGTTTCTTGCTGATTTTGGAGGCTGTTTTGAGATTTGATTGTTTAACTTTTATTAAGATGAAATCTGATATAGGCAATCTTGCCCTGTTAATTGTTTTTATTTATTTGTGACTTGTTTGGTTAGGTAGTGAGTTTATGTAATCCGCCGGTAAAGGCTCAAGTTTCTGAATCGGCAGGGCTAATAGAGGAGAAGAGATTGTAGATAGTTATTCTTTGTAGCTTTGGCTACCGAGGAACCTAATGCAAAATCTAGCGATTGTCTAGAAGCCTGCTTCCGGTCCTGTCGGCGCCTCTGAATTAACTGGATGCCAATTCATCAAGTGGAAGAGAAGAGAAAAACTGATTAGGCAGTAACCGGCATCCACATCACAACAGTCTGTAGAGAAGAGAAATCAGTAGTAGGTAGAAGGAGAAGAGAATATGGTAGGATTTCCCGGTTCCTATAATATGCCGCCCTCCTATGGTGGTTATGGGCAGTATGGTGGTTACGGTCAAATGTATGGCGGCGGCCAGCCTCCCATGTATGGCGGCTACGGCGGAACGCCTTCCGGTGGCGGGGATAGCACTTCCCAGATGTGTTCCATGATGATGGCTATTTTCCAGCCAATTCTGGGACTGCTGACCTCCGTGCTGACGACTCCGCCACAACAAAATGGGCCAGATACGACCACTGGCGGTCACGGTAACGATACGGTTGATGGCGGCCACGGCAACGATACTGTACACGGCGGCCACGGTAACGATACGATTACCGATGACCCCAACAGCAATTCCGGCGCGCTTTCCATTCTGAATGACTATGCGGATCAGATTCAGGGTAAGAACGGTAAAATCTCTAAAAAGGATCTGAAGAAATTCGCAAGCGGCAATGCCGATGTGCCTGAAGAGGTGAAGACCGCAGCCAAGACCGTTTCGGAAAATGATGACCTGTATAACTTGCTCTGCCTGAAGAGCGGCAGCACGCCCGAGAAAGGCTTCAAGAAGAGTATATTGGGTCAGGATTGGGAAAACAGCAATCTTGATATCGACAATCTTGAAAGCTTCGATGATTCTCAAAGTGCGGTCAAGTTCCTCAAAGGCAAAGCGGATGCGATTAACGGATTAAGCGGAACAACAGCGGACGGCTTTACCAAGCAAGATTTAATCGATATTGCGACTGGCAAGGCCAAAGGCAGCAAATTCAAGGATCCGCAAATGCAAGCCGCTGCGTTGAAGGTGTTAAGTGATCAGGATCTGATGGATGAGTTGGATGTAGCGGGTGAAGCGACAGGCGCAGAACCTGATGATACCTTTAAAAGCAATGCATTTGAAACCTGGTATAACGCAAACAAGTAAATTGCTGAAAAAATACGAAACCCCGTCAATAAAAATGACGGGGTTTTTTTGTTTTCGTCTGCTTTTTTAAGTCATTTATAAGGTGATTCCGATAATGGTAATTGGTTGGTAAATTCATTATCCATAGGGATTTATAAGTTTGTAAATAATGGTAATAAACGGCTTTTAAAAGGCAATTATACCTTTTTGTTTGTTTTTATTTATATGTAGGTAGTGTGGAAGAACGATCTGAGTTAGATGGTTGATGAGTAGAGGTTAATTGATTCTTCGAATGGTGTCTGTTTTACCGCAAATAAAGGCAGAACGCGCCATAGCTCAATCATAAGGACAGATTGGTTCTGTTTGTGGGTTTCAAGGAAGAATCACCGGAAGGAGTAGAAGGAACATGTTAAATAGTCCAAATGGAATGACATCATCAATGCTGCCGTCGTTATTGACGACCGTATCCCAGTCTTCGTTGCTGGTTCAAGGCGGCGCCAATCAACTGGCCGGTTTGGGCGGACAGCAGCCTATGGGGCAGTTTCCGCAACAACAAACCATGATGTCTCCTTATGGAGGTTTCCCTGGTCAACAACAGCCTTACGGGCAGTTTTTCCTGCCGCCCGGCGGCAGAATTGTGACTGGTTACACACA
This sequence comes from Candidatus Melainabacteria bacterium, assembly GCA_902168245.1. Lineage (GTDB taxonomy): Bacteria > Cyanobacteriota > Vampirovibrionia > Vampirovibrionales > Vampirovibrionaceae > Vampirovibrio. The sequence continues at coordinate 70,095 of CABHPA010000053.1, read as the reverse complement.
AACAATGTTTCGGGCTTATATTCCGCCCAGTTTGCCTCCCGCCCCTTACCCCGGCATGATGGGGCAGTCAATGGGGTCACCGATGGGGCCGCAATTTGGATACCGGGGTGGATGGTTTTAAACGGATTAATTCCCAGAGAACAAAGTGGGTAGTGAGTTTAAAAGCACAGCAGACAGTTTTGAAAATTATTAAAAGCAATGCAGAAGTCTGAAGTAGTAGGTAGTAAAGGAGTAGAGAAAAGATGAGTTTCATAGATCCAAACGGTTTTTCAAGCTATTCGTCGTATTCCGGCATGATGCCCCCGCCTGGCCCACAACCGGCGGTGCAGCAGCAAGGTTATGGATTCCCCCCTCCGGCTTACGGCGGCGGCTACCAATCCCCTTCGTTTAATTACGGAATGCCCCCTTATTGCCCTCCGCCACCACCACCGCCGCAATATTCGGGTGGTGGGGATAACTCCGGGTTTACCGCGTTAATTGGGCAGTTTATGCAATTATTTATTACCGCGTTCATGAATGGCGGACTGGGTGGCCCGACCGATACCCAGGTGCCTCCCACTGAAGACCCGAACGTGGATGATCCCAATTCAACCGATGGCACCCACGGGAGTACTCCTGGCGGCCACGATAGTACCCAGCCTCCGGGTGATCCCAACCTGGAAGCGATCCAGGGTGAGGATCCGAAAACCAACTCCGGTGCGTTGAATATTCTGGGTGTTTACTCAAGTGACCTGCCTTCCAAAAACGGCAAAGTCACGCTGAAGGAACTCAAGAAATTCGTGAAAAGCCCGCCGACGGATGCCCCGCAAGAGGTGGTCGATGCGGCGAAAACGATGGTCGACAACCCTGAACTGTACAACCTGCTGTGCCTGAAATCAGGCAGTAGTCCGAACAAAGGGTTCAAGACCAGTGTGCTGGATACGGATTGGTCTACCACCAAGCTGGATATTGAGAACCTGGAAAGCGTGGATGATAATGAATCTGCTGCCAAATCACTTAACAAGGTATATACCCAATTGTCTTCGTTAAGTGGAACTGCTGCTGACGGCTTTACGCTGGATGACCTGAAGGATATAGCGTTAGGCAAGGCTGGCAACAGCAAGCTGAAAGATCCTGAAGTCCAGGCTGCCGCCCTGAAGCTCCTCAGCGATCAAGATGCGGTGGATGAACTGTTCGGTGACAAAGAAGCAGTGGTTCAGGCAGATTTGACTACATATATCAGTAATAATAAATAATCTGAAAAATTGACTGAGTACTGATTTAAAATATAAGCCCCGCTTGATAAGCCAAGCGGGGTTTTTTATTTATGGAGGGTTAAATGATTGGCGCAACACGATATTTGTTGACCCGTGGAAAAAATTTTTTTCGAAAAATACGCAATTTTTGCTAGCGGAATGTTTTTATTATTATGTAGACTTGTAGGTAGTGAGTAGACTGTTTAATTGACGTTTCATTCGGCTGTTGGGTATTTTGCCCGTGTGAACGATCCGGCTGAATGAAAAGGTTGATTAGCAAGGTGGCAATTAAACCGCTTGGGGTGCCAGGTTTTTCATATCCTCGTAAATTTCCCGGTAAGCAGGTTTAAACGTCCAAGAGATTTGAGTAGTCGGTTTGTAGTTAGGAGTGAGAAAGATGTCTTTTCCAGTAAGTTATTCGGGATATCCAACAGGTCCGGTGCCGAACCCCTTTATGTCGGTGGATATGTCAGGGGTTCCCGGTGCGTTTGGCGGTCAGCCGCCTATGGCGATGGGTGTGCCAGGGTTGTTCCCCGGTATGAATTCCATGGGGATGGGTGGAATGGGACTGGATCCATTTTCAGGCATGCCTCCGATGGGAATTGACCCAATGACGGGTATGCCCCTTGGTGGCAGCATGCCGATGGGCGTTGACCCGATGACGGGTATGCCCCTTGGCGGCAGTATGCCGATGGGAATTGATCCAATGACGGGCATGCCCCTTGGTGGCAGCATGCCGATGGGAATTGACCCGATGACGGGCATGCCCTTGATGGCAGGTTCAACCGGAATGCCGACTGGTATTGACCCGATGACTGGTATGCCGATAGGTCTGGATCCGTTTGGCGGGATGCAAGGTGGTGGATTTGCCCCCCCTGGCGTTATGCCCCCGCCGATGGGCATGGATCCGTTTGGCGGAATGGCGATGGGTGGTAATCCCATGGGTGGGCCTATGCCGCCCGGCGGTGGTTTCTACCCGCCTGCGCCGCAACAACAGCAGCAGCCTCAAAACCCAATCAAGCAGATGTTTATGATGCTGATTCAAATGAAGCTGTTCCAACAATTCCTGAATCCGGGTGGGAATGAGCCTCCGGTGGATCCTGCCGCAGGCGATCCTGCTACAGATGGTTCGGGGGATACTGGCGGGGAAGTGGCGGATAACGCTACCGCGCTGGATATTATCGCCGACTCCAAAAACTTTAAGGCTATTGGCGGCGCCGATGGCAACATTAGCTTTCTGGATTTATCGCGCGCGGCTCGCACGTCTAAAAATGCGGACGTGAAAGCGGCAGCCGAATATATCACCAAGGAAAACCCCGGCCTGTTCAAGCAACTGGAAAAACTGACCCGTCCTGGCGATGGGGTGTTTACCGAAGATGACTTGGGCAAGGCGTTGCAGACCACCTCTATTGTGCAGGGTGATGCCTCTACCGATAGTTTGACCGGCGGCCATGGCAACGACACGCTGACCGGCGGCGACGGCAACGATGTGGAAATTGTCGATAATATTACCGCTCTGGATCAATTATCCGATAAATTTGATGACATTGAACAGGCTGGTGCCGACGGGCATGGTGGAAAAGTGGATGGGCATTTAACCATGGCTGAATTAAGCCGTGCCGCCTCTAGTGAAGATGCAGATCCTGCAGTGAAAAATCTGGCCAAGTACTTGCGGAAGTCCGGGTTGTTTACGCAGTTGGATGAACTGGATACCACTGATGGCGTTTCAATGGAAAATATTACAGCGGCTTATCAGGATCCGGATATTACCCAGGGTACGGGTCAGCCTGGCGGTACGCCTGCTGCTGACATTGATACGTCCGGGGTGACGGAAGAGCAGGCTATCAAGACGCTGAACACAAACTTCGGCAAGTTTGACGGTTTGGATGATCCCAAGAATAAGAATCGTAATGGTAAAGGCGATAACAAGCTGAGTAATGAAGATCTGGATGCTATTATCAACAGCCATGACAAGAGTATTACTGATGAGATAAAGAAAGCAGCCAAGTTCATGAAAGACAATGCTACCATTGGCAAGTTGGATAAATCAGAAAAAGATGATTCTGCCACTTCAACTGTCAATGAGTCCAATGATGGCTTCATCAGCAAGGATACCCTGAATAGTTGGGCAACTGATTATCAAGGTCAGACTGACAAATCAGGGCAGCCGACTGATATGAAAGGCGCCATGAAAATCCTGAATGGCCAGGTTGGCACCCTGTTCCCGGATAAGAAAACGATTTCTTTCCGCGATATTACCAATGCTGTCAATAAGGACGGCCTGGATCCTAAAGTCAAAGGCGCTCTGCAATACATCGTGGATCATAAGGATCAGTTCAATACACTGGATAAACTTGATCAATCTGATGATGATTATATCCAGCTTGATGTGATTGGCGATGCGGCAACTCAAGGTGAAAATGTTGATTATGGTTTTGGTACGCCTTCAGTAGATGCTAACCGACGCGCAATTGCAATTCTCGATCAGATCTACGATCAGGTGGATACAGCCTCGGAAGGCGGAGACAAGGACGGCATTATCGGTGATGAAGACATGAGAGCGGCCTTGGCTGATCGCTCCGGTAAGTACACCGCTGAACAAAAAGCCGCGTTGAATTACATGATTAATACCAAGCAGGGCGGTACTGGTGAGAAAGATACCTTGTGGTGTGCTATTAATGGCACGGATTGGAAAATTAAAAAGTCTACCTTTGAGCAAAAGCTGTTAAACGTTACGGATGATAAATTGGAACCTTCGAACGTTAAAAACAATTCGTTGAAAGATTATGCATAAACTCACTCTGTAAAACCGACTATTATCCCGTCAGTCATTTCAATGATTGGCGGGATAAGACTTTTTAAAGCTTCTCGCTTTGGATGGGATAATCGTTTGGGGCTTGTTTCTGCAAAGCGGTTATTTTGCAGGCGCTAGAATGATAATAAGTGGCCTGTTTGATAGTGCGCCTATTGTTTTTGTATAGGGTTAAATTTAGTATCTGTATGGTTTTTTTCTCTGCTTTTTTGAAAATAAATGTTAAAAATGGGCAATTTAATGCAGGATTTATTTTTTATTAATATATAAGACTTGTCGTTCATGGGTTTGTCTTGTGGATGGGATAGGAAGTAGAAGATAGATGGTTGAGTGGTATTCATACGGTATGCGTTTTGCTTTGGCTTTTAATACGCATTCATAAAGGCCGGAAGTCTGTAGGATACCAAACCACGTATTGAAAAAGATTTGATGGGAAGATTGGATGTTGAGGAGGAAGAGACAATGGTATTTCCATTAAGCAATTCCGGCTTTAACCCGGTTGCCTCCGGTGTGGAACCTATGGGGGAAATGATTCTTCCTGCGCCGGGCAGCGGGGTTGATCCGTTTGGTTTTACAAATCCGCAAGTATCTTTGGCGGCTGAACCAGGGTTGGGCAGTATGGGTTGGGGTGGTTCTTCCTTTGCGCCTGCTTCCGGCGCAATAAACAGTATGTCGTTGCCAATGCCTGCGGTGGCCCCTTATGGCGCTCCCGGCGCGCAAGGGTATTGCGCGCCGCCTGCCGGTGGGCCTAATTCCAGTCTGGCCCAGGCATCGGCGTTGCTGGATTTCATGAAAGGCATATTTTCCGGGCTGATGTTCAGCAAGCTGGCGCATCAATGGTTTCCGGGTTCGGCTGCCGAGTCCGAGCAAACAGAGCCGCCGGAGGTCACTGAGGAGTCATCTTCGACCTCCGCTCATTCCAATAGTAACGGGCAAGGCAATGCCGGGCATCCCCAGGCTGCCTGAGTACTTAAAAGGTAAGTGTCGCTGGTATTACGGTACTGAATCGAGATGGTGGGAACGACAAAATGGCGGGTATATCTGAATAGATGGAATGGGGAATTCAAAAAACAATACGCTGAAATACCGGCTCGTTATGTGGCCGGTATTTTTTTATGGATGGGCATACGGGGTTAATTGCGTATGGCGGCCATGACGGGATGGCGCAGTATTGAACGGATTGGTAATAAAGCTTAATAAGTTAGCAAACTGCTAGCATCAAATATCAAATAATTGTTTTTATATTATTGTGATTGAATATTGGCAGGGATTCAGGTCTGAAACGAGGTGTGGGAAAAGAACCGGACTGATCTGAAACGGACTTGCAGGACATAAGCGCTCATTTGGCAATATAAAACAATTCAAACGATGCTCAATGATTTGATTTTTCGGGAAGTGGACCAGAAGAAATCCAAAAGAGGTTGTTTCAATGGGAGTTTACGGATACAGCTTTAATAACCCCATGTATCCATCTGGGTATGGCGCGGGATATGGCGGCGGCTTTGCCTATAGCGGCGCGCCTGTCGCAACGGTGCAGGTGACGAACACCTATAGCACCACCCTGACGCAACCCTATATGGGCGGCGGCCTCGGTTATCCCCAGGGTCAAATCGGCTTTAGCAACCCGGGCATGTCGATGCCTCAATTGTCGGTATTACAGTCGCCGTCTTTTGTATCGACCCCGTTTTCAAGCGTGACGTATCCAGCCGCAAGCGGCTATTACACGGCTCCGGCTATGGCGACGCAAATGCCAGGTTATGGCGCAAATTATGGTGTTGTTCAGCAGCCCCTGGGCGGTGCTGGTTTCAATGTGGGCGCCAGTTACCCGGCTGCCCTGCAAGGCGGGATGAATAACCCCTTTATGCAGACTGCCAGTTTGCAAATGCCGCAATCTTCCGGCGCTGCGGCGTATAATACCGGCGGGTATCCGGCGGCCCAGGCGGGGCTGAATACGTCGTTGGCCATGCAGCAGCCTAACAATATGCTGCAAATGATGAATCCCGCTTACTCGTCGGGTTCATACGGATCAGGCAATATGGGGTTGGCTTACCCGCAGCAGCAAACCGCCAATCCGTTTATGCAAGCCGCCAACTTAGCGATGCCGCAAACATCCATGCCACATTCCGGCATGCCGATAGATATGATGCCGATGGGTTCCGGTAGCGGATCGTTGCCTTCTGCGAACCAGTTGCCCACCCGCGAAGAATTGCTGCAACTGCTGCAATACGTGGATGTGTTGAATGGGGAGCCAGGTCGGGATGACGCTTTGATTTATGGCCTGGATTCCTCGCAGTTTGATCCGCAGGCGGGCGGTCAGTATGACCCGTCCATGATGGACCCCAGCATGATGGATCCGAGCATGGTCGATCCATCCATGGTAGACCCCAGCATGGTGGATCCGAGCATGGTCGATCCATCCATGGTAGACCCGAGCATGGTGGATCCAAGTATGGTCGATCCATCCATGGTAGACCCTAGCCTGATGGATCCCTCTATGGGTGGAGGCTTTGATCCGCAGAGTCCTTATTACGGCAGTCCTTCTATGCAGCGGCAAGGCGCCTATGGCGGTTATCAGGCCCGGTATGGCGATCCGTCCCGGTATGATTCGGCCTTTGCCCGGCCCGGACAGTTGAGTCCCTCTCTGTATAACTCATCGCCGCTGAGCCAGGCGGTAGCGCAATTTCGGGACACCATGAAACCTGAGTTCTCCATGAACGGCCAATTGACTCAGGATGCGCAGGATCAAAAAGATACCGAAAAGAATAAAAGCGGTAATTCCGGCTCATCCGGCACACCTGCCGCCGGGACTTCATAAGCGCGTACAAGGCGTTTGGGTAGGATAAGGTTTTCTCGGCAACGGGCTGCTAATTGCAAAATGAACTGGTTTCGCATGGGCTGTTCGTGTTACTTTAGTTGAGATCTCTCAAGTTCAATGGCCAGCGGACTGTTTGGAGTACTCTTGCATGTTTGCGTTTCATTTTCTTCAATACAAGCTGATTTTCGATCCGGTTTACGCGGTAGATATCCTGAACCAGATGTGGGATAAGGAACCGGTCGGTACCACCAGCATCGCCTTAACTTCTATTGGCCTGTTGCTCACGTTAGCGTTCAAGCTGCTTGACTTCTGCTGGGATATTTACAAAGAACGCGCCCGCCAGGGCAAGTTGCAGGTGGAATTAGCCGCCGAACAAACCCCGGATGGGCAGTTGGCCTTGTGCGCCACCGTTTCCAATATTGGCCGGGAGCCTATTGTGGTGAGGGATGTGGGCTATGCCAAACCGCGTTTGCTGGGAACCGAATTCATTCGGGTTGCCTTGACCGATAATCCCCTGCCGCATGCCTTGAACGCCAAGGATCTGGTGCGTATTCCCATGCCAGAGGAGGAATTGGACCTGGGCGTTCTGGTGGAGCATTTCCGTATTAAGGATTCCCTGGGCAAAATATGGGAAGCCCCCGAATCCGAAGTCCGCAAGGCCCGTCGTCAGTTAAAGGTATTGCGCGCCACGCTGGCCCGGTTGAATAACGCCACTCCCGCGCGCCGGGTAAAACTGGAGGAGCTGCAATCCGCCTCCCCCATTTCCACGCAAAATTAACGCGTTAAGCATCATTCGTCTGGGCGCAAGCCCTTTATCTGTTCTTTAAGACAGCTTTGGGCCATTGATTTGCGTTTACGGGCAGGCACTAGGAGTTCAGTTCCGCCAGATGTTTTTCCAGGGCCAGGGTTTCGGCGTCCTTGTTGGCGGTCTGCCAGTTGGCTTCTTTTTTGGGCTGGTGCTTCTTCGCTGCGGGATCGTACTCGGCATAGGCTTTTTTCAGTTCTTCCCTGAATTTATCCAGCGCCTCATGTTCCGGCACCCGCATCACTTTTTCTTCGCCCTTAAAAATGTAGTATTGCCCCACGCCGCCCGCAATGCCCACATCGGCATGCCCGGCTTCTCCGGGGCCATTCACAAAGCAGCCCATTACCGCAACATCCAGCGCCTTGCCTGGGTTTTGCTTGTCCATGTCGGCCATCAACGCTTCCACCTCGTTGGCCAGTCCGTGCAAGTCCACTTCGCAACGGCCGCAGGAGGGACAGCTAATTAAGTTGGAGCCGGATTGCCGCAGGCCCATGCCGCGTAAAATCTCGTGGCCCGCAAACACCTCTTCAATCGAATCGGCGGTGAGCGACACGCGAATGGTGTCGCCAATGCCTTCGGCCAGCAGCATGCCAAAGGCCATGGACGTTTTAATCAGCCCACGCTTCAGGGTGCCAGCTTCCGTGACGCCCAGGTGCAACGGGTAATCCACCAGCTTGGCCAGTCGCCGGTAAGCTTCCACCATTTTCAGCGGATCGCTGGCTTTGACCGAAATTTTAAAGTTGAAGAAATCCTCTTCTTCCAGAATGCGCGCATTCAGCAAGGCGCTTTCCACCAGTTGCGTCACCAGATCGTCCGGGTAGGCGTCTTTAATCGGTTTTTCCACCGATCCGCTATTGACCCCGATGCGGATGGGAATGTCCCGTTCCTTGCACTTGGAAACCACCGCCCGGATAAATTCCTTGCGGGGCTGGTTGCCGGGATTAATACGGACGCAATGTACGCCGTTGTCCGCCGCTTGCAGGGCCAGTCGGTAATCAAAATGAATATCCGCCACCACCGGGATGGGGGAGCGTTTTACGATGGGTTTCAGGGCGTCGGCGGCTTCCTTGTCCGGCACGGCCAGGCGAATAATCTCGCATCCCGCGTCCGCCAGCCGTTGAATCTGGTAGACGCTGTCCTCAACGTCACGGGTGTCGTTGGTCAGCATGGATTGCACGGAAATTGGGGCGTCGCCGCCCACTTCCACATTGCCGACCCGGATTTTGCGAGATTGTCGTCTTTGGATGTCCATAGCTCAGCCTTGGGTTATTTGCATGAATGGCCTTATTTTACCCCGCCCGTTGCCGGGTTGAAAGCAGGCGGTTTAAAGCGGGGCGTCATGGGGACATGAACATTAGGGTTTTAATATTTAAAAATACAGTTTTTGTAACAAGTGTTATGTTTAAGCAAGCGGTCGCCTGCTTTGGGTTTGATCCCATCCTCAGCGCATGATCTGCACTGTCTTGTCTGTGATGTCAATATCAGAACGATAGCAATGTTACATGGATCTTTTCCGCCGTTTCGGACGACTCAGCCGGTAACGCCTGCGCTCAAACCGAATTTAATGCGTCATCCCTATCCCGCGTCGCCCGTGTTGGCGGCGACTTCGATCCATGGGAACGATTGCCTGGAATTAGCCCCCTTTCGGGTGTTCCACCAAGCCCAGAGCGATTATCTCGCCAAATTGAAACAGCAAACTGCCCGTCAATGGGCGGAGCAGTTCTGCAAGGCTACCATCGACCAGTTTGGCACCGATGAAAAGTCGCTCAAGAGTGTTTTAAAGGAAGTTCATCGATTGGGCATTCGCCATGAATTTGAGGCTGAGGTGTTGGCTGCTGCCCGCTTGCGAGGGAAACCTTTTCAGCAAGTTGGCGATGTGATTGAGCAGGAATTTGCCGCCAACCCGATGGAAAAATGGTTCAAAAACGCCCCTCGCAAGGAATGCCTGGACTACTGGCATACGGGGACTTGTCAGTATCGCGCCACCGCCTGGGATTACCGCCTGAACGGCATGTATCATTCTTTGGCGGACTTTGGGCAGCTCTGCAAAAAGCACCCGGTGATGAGTACCGCGACGATTGCCGCTGTGGCGACTCTGGGCCATTTATATCCTTTTTGGGGCGCGGTTTCGGGGCTGGCTATTTTTGCCTGGTCGGGGGTGTTTTCATTGGTAAATGAAGTCAAGGCGCTGAAGCACCCGGCGATGAACAGTGAAAAAGCCTTGAATTATAAGGCTAGCGGGGAGAATCTGGCCGCGCTCCTGCTGACTCTGATTGGGGTCAAGGGTATTCGTCACGGCACCCAGAACGGCCTGAAGGCGTATCACAAAACCGCTGCCCAGGCGACCCGCGAGGATCGCTACAGGCCGGTCGCCACACCGCTTCAAGGTCTCTGGCATGCGACCAAGGCCCGTGCGGAAGGCGAACATAAAATCAGCGCTACGGAGAGCGCCCTGTTTGTGCTGGGGTTGTTCGATAACGTGCTATTGCCCTTTAACTGGGTTGACGACCAGCTTAAAGCCAAACGCGCCGCGCGTAAGAGCGTTCATAAGAACGCTCAATAGAAGAAAAAGCGAGGCTAGTTTTGCAGAGACATATGTGTGGGGGCTGACGAATCCTGAGCCAACAATTCTTGTTTCAGTTGGCTTTGCTTGACGATGGGGAGTTCCATAATGGCTGCCAGCCGCTTGGGCAGCCGGGGGTGGGTGGATGCGATTTCCGCCAGCCATACCCAGAAGCCGCCTTCGGTATAGGTTTGCGCCGCAAAACTCTCGGCATTTACGCGCTGGTGCAGGTGCTTACCGGCAGACAGCGCCAACAAGCCGCCTTTTGCGCCTTGGGGAACCGCATGGGCGGCAATCAGGTCGCAGGTGTATTCGCATGCGCGGTAGTAAGCTTTGCCCAGGAACGGCATCAGCAAGGCCGGGCCAATCAACCAGCGGCGGCGCAGATGCCCCTGATGCACATGCGCCAGTTCATGCGCCAGCACGAATTTTAGGGCATCCATGCCCTGTTCATACGCCATTTCCACCACGTTGGAATACAGCACCACGTAATCTTTGGAGAGAAAGCGGGTGGCAAAGGCGTTCAGCATGCCACCGGATTCCATAATGTAAATGGGCGGCGCTTCCCCCAGGCCGATTTGCTGGCGCAATTGCTCGGCGGCCTGGTGGATTTCCGGAAACTGGTGCACGGAAACCCGAATGCTGTTGCCGCGAATATGCCCTAACACCAGCCCGTGGGAAATCAGCCCCAATAGTAGAAGCATGACGCCAACGCCCCAAAAAGGCGGAAAAAACAGAATGCATAGGTAAAGAAACATGCTGATGATCAGGCAAGCCACAAACAGCGGCTTTTCCATGGGGTGTACCAGTTCCGCCGTCTGCGAATAGCCGGGGGCGGGCATGGGTTCGCCCGTAAATGCCTCGGTTGGCTCCATATCTTTAACGGGCATCGATTTGCGGATGCCGATGGGTAATTCTCTGTCTCTGAACATGGTGGGAAGGGCTTTCTAAGCGCGTTGAAACGGCGAACGACAATGAACGGGCGTTATGCTTGAGGTACGCATAGTTATACCAAAACCGATGGCGGAATAGAATCAATCCACCTCATCGGGTTTTGCGAGAGGCAGCCCGTTTAATTGGTGAATTTGGCGTTTTCAAAGCCGGGGGGCGGTAAGCCTTCTTTATACAGAATATGCTTCGGCACACCCAGGCTAATCATTTCCCAGGGCAGAATTTCGTTTTCCGGGCGCTCGCGCAGGGCGTACCAATCCAGATCGGGGAAATCGACCTTGCCTTCTTCCTTCAGCTCTTTGTAAGCCCGATTGACGGAACCCAGGCTGCCGCCCAGCTCATAAAATCGTACAATCAGCTTCGATAAGCGGCGATCGCCACGGGATAAAAACGCCTGGAAATAATCCCACTTGGCGCTGGAAGCCCGTACATCAGCGGTTTTAAGCAGGTGCTTGCGCAGAATGTTAAACCGATGATCCACCAGTTTGTTGGAAATTTTGGGCTGCCATTGGAAAGGTGTTCCTGCCTTGGGGACAAAGGAACTGCACCCCAGGTGGATTTTAAGCTTGGGGTTGTCTTTACGAACTTCTTTTAGCAGATCCGCCAACAGTTCCACGTCATGATCATCCTCGTCCGGCAAGCCCACCATGCCGTAAAATTTCACGCCTTCCAAGCCTGCCTTGCTCATCATAGCGGCGGCTTCCAGAATTTGCGGGTGTTTCAGGTTTTTGTTAATGCGGCGGCGCATCCGCTCCGAGCCGGTTTCAATGGCCAGCGTCAGTTGTTTTTGCCCGCCTTTTTTAAAGGTGTTGGCAATTTGCTGGGTTAGTGTATCCACCCGCAGGGAGGACGAGGAGATGCTCAGCCCTTCCTTGGCGTCCAGGTAATCGCACAAGACGGGGAACTCCGGGTGATCCGACACCAGTGCGCCCAGCAGGCCCACTTTATCGGTGTATTGAATCCCGTTTTCGATAATTTTGATAATTTTTTCAATGGTGCCGCCTCGCGCGGGAGGCAAACCGGAACCCATCGGCCCCAGCATGCTGTAGCTGGCCAGGCAGAACCGGCAGCGGTGGGCGCAGCCGCGCATTACTTCCACCAAAAGCGTGTTGGAGAAGATGGCTTTGTCACTGATAATCGGGGTGGAGGCGATGTAATCGTCCATGTTGGCGATTAATTGCTTCTGCACCGGCATCGGGATGTCGGGATACTTGGGCGTAATGGCGGAAATCGGGCCGTCCGGGCCTTCGTACGCCACATCGTACATACCGGGGGCGTATAGGCCGGGTACTTCGGTGGCCAGCCGGTGAATCAGCTCCTCGCGATCCGGAATGTCGCGGTATTTCCGGTAGGCTTCCATCAGTTTCACCATCACTTCCTCGCCTTCCCCAATCAGGAAGAAGTCGAAGAATTCGGCGAACGGCTCCGGGTTGCTCATGGGAACGGGGCCGCCCGCGAAAATCAGCGGGTGGGAGCGTTCGCGATCTTTAGCGAACATGGGGATGTCGTAGGCGGCGTAAATGTCCAGAACCTTGACGATATCCAGCTCAAAGGCGAAGGAAAGGCCCATGAACTCCAGCTCTCTGGGGTTATGTTCTGTCAAGGTGTCCGCGTAAATCCGGCGAACGTCAATATCCGGGTTGATGTCCATTTGCTGGAACAGCACCAGGTAGCCCAGCGAGGACATGGCGATTTGGTAAGGCGCGGGATAGACCATGGCAATGCGCACGGCATCTGCATGGGGGGCTACGGGCTGGTACAGGTAGGTTTCCTGGTGTTCATCCTGCCGGTAGGCGGGGCGAGTGGGGGCTTTGCTCAAGGGTCTGTCACCAAAATTAAAAACTGACGGGGGAAATTGACGGGAGGAATAATGCCTGGCCGCCCGGCGGGGATGAAGCGGGTTTCTTTCGGCGGGCGCCTGTTTCTGATATGGTAATCAAAAAATAATCTATAGGATATTAACACAGATAGATGACTGCAATTGCCCAATGTTCCACGTCTTCAGGCGATAGCCTCCAGAGTCCTTTTCCTGCCGTGGCCCGTCCCGCGCAGCGGATTGATGAAAATGAAGCGCTTCGGCTTTTCCGCGAAGCCAGCCTGTTTGAGCTGGGCATTATGGCCGAGGACGTGAAACGGCGCTTTCACCCGGAGGGCAAGCCGGTTACGTTTGTGATTGACCGCAATGTGAACTACACCAACGTTTGTAACGTCGATTGCCTGTTCTGCGCGTTTTACCGCCATAAAGAGGATGATGACGCCTACACCCTGGAATATTTCCAGATTAAGGAAAAGACCCAGGAACTGGTGGACGCGGGCGGCACCCAGCTATTGCTGCAAGGCGGCGTGAACCCGGATTTGCCGTTTGAATACTACCTGGATATCGTGCGCAACCTGCGCCGGGATTTTCCCAACCTGACTATCCATTCGTTTTCCCCCACCGAGATTGCGTATATGGCCCACATTACCGGGCAAGACCTAAAATGGGTCATCGAGCGCCTGATGGAGGCCGGTATTTCTTCCATTCCCGGTGCGGGCGGAGAGATTCTGCATGATGACATTCGCCGCAAGGTGAGCCACAAAAAGGTGAACACCCACGATTGGCTGGAAGTGATGGAAGTGGCGCATGGACTGAGCCTTAAAACTTCCGCCACCATGATGTTCGGTATGATGGAAGAGGACTGGCATATTGTGGATCACCTCTTCCAGATTCGGAATTTGCAGGATCGCACCGGCGGCTTTTTGGCCTTTATCCCCTGGACGTTCCAGAAAGCCAATACCAAACTTGAAAAGCTCCCCAATCCGGCAGCGACTGGCGTGGAATACCTTCGGGTGAACGCTTTGGCCCGGATCGTGCTGGATAACATTCCCAATATTGGCGCTAGCTGGATTACCCAGGGGCTTAAAATCGGCCAGACGGCCTTGAGGATGGGTGCCAACGACATGGGTGGCCTGTTGCTGGAAGAGAACGTAGTGACCCAATGCGGCATTAACCCTACCCGCAAAAGCGTGGAAGAGATGGCGAAGGTGATTCATGCTGCCGGGTACGATGCGGCCCAGCGGGATACCGCCTATAACATCCTCAATACATACCCGCTGGCCCGCTAAAGTGCCTTCAGGCAGTATCCAAAGCCCATTTTAAACCTGCCGTTTTTCTTCCCCTATCGGGAGGAATCAGGATTCTGTCCGGCGAGGTAAGCTAGTGGGGTGATGAGTTTGAGCTGCCTTTAAATGTTTCGCTTCCTCTATACCATGAGCGACCTGCTCTCGGCGGTGTGCGCGATTATCTCGCCGGTGGCCATTTTCCACTGGCTGCTCAGGATTGTGAACATTCAGGCGCTGGCCTCTGCGGTGAACACGCTCAACCCCGTATTCGACCCGCTGAACGCCTTGGTTGAACTGCTGGTGAAAACGCCTCCCCTCAGCTACGGCGGGCATGAGTATTCCACCACGCAAGGCTTGCTGGCCTGCCTGATGACGGGCGGGTTTTTCGTGTTCAACCTGATTTCGGAAAGTCTGAAGGCTAATGAGCAGCGAATGGATGTGGCGAAACAGGCGGAAATACAGAGAAGAAGGCTGCAAAAACTGAAATCCGAGGAAACCAAGGTCCAGAAGGATATTACCACCAACCGCCGCCTGTATGTGGTTGTGGATTATGATTTTATGGCCTGCCCTACCGGCAGCGCCTCCCTGGAAAACTCCTGTGTCCGTAACGGGGGCAAGGTGCTAGGTAGTAACGCGGCCAGCCTGTCGTTGGAATTTGATTCGATTGCAAGTGTGTTTCAGTATTGCATGGAAGCATCCCAGGGGATTTTGAGTTATTACGCCACGTTACGCCCCGCTGAGCCACAACCCCCGTTTAAAATCGGTATGCATGCCACGGATAGATCTTGGTCCGCTGCGGCCAGCGTGGAGGAAGCCCGTAAATTAAGTCGATTTATCGGGCCGAATCAGGTTTTGTTTTCCAATGAGGTTAAAGCCATGCTGGAAGCCAACGGCTTGGGCATGGCCTATCGTTACCAGTCCATCGGCATGTATGCGTTGGAAGGAACCGGCCAGCAGGAGCTGTTTCGGTTGTTTTTCACCAAGCCCAGCAATTCTTTTTAGCGGGTGGCTGTAACTGGCTGCGGGTCATTCTTTAGAATCAGCCCTGATCGCGCACAAACGGCATTATCATTTTTCTCAGGAACTTGCGATTATCCTGAATATCCACAATGGCTTGCAGGTGAGGCTGCAATTGTTTCCATGACTCTACCAGTGCCATAGAGCCAGGGTTTGTAATCCTGATAGATAAAGCGCCCGGCAGCCTGACTCGGTTTCCTCTACGATCATTTGCCGTCGGGTCGAAATCGGTTACGGGTTTCCATTCATCCCGGTTGATATTGTCTTCATCACCGGATAACACATCTTCGGGGGGTAGGCCGAATAAAAGGCCATATAACGCCTGAGAACGTAATTTGGATAAAACGTTTAACCTGTCGTTTGCAATATCCTCGAAGATTAAATCGGGCGTTATATTTGGCCCAAGCACCGCTTTAAAGGCTGGCAAGTTTTTATTTACGGCATGTAGAAATACATATTTGTTAAAAATATAGATATTCGGTGGGCTTTGATCTTTGAGCTGCAGCTTGAAATTACTGTTCGGCAACTTTTTTTCCGCAAAACGCAGCCATGCCCGTGCGGGCTCGGCCAATTCTTCGGTTCGTACTTCGTCAAACTCCACGAAAGACATGGGCTTGTCACCGAATAGCGTATAGCCAATGGGGGTCTGGCTGGATGTCATTAAGCTCCTGAACAGGTGGCTAAACTGCTGCACCTGCTTCTCCGACATGCTGTCTACCAGTTGATTGACGGCGTGTACCAGGTCGGCATCGTTTGCAAATCGGGTGTCCGGCGCGGGATGTCTCCTGACGAAAATATCGGTCTCGCTGCCCAAAGGCGGTGTGGGATGCCTTTGCTGATAATAATTGAGGAGCGCCTGTACGCCTTCTTCCGGGGCGGGTTTTTGGGTGAGGGGAGAAGCGCCGAATTGTGTGGCGTTCGCATGTAAAGGACGGGTAATACCGGGACGATGGAGGTTTGTAGCGTTCATGGGAGCCTCTTGTTTAAAATGGGTGCGAAAATTAAAACTTAAGCCTGAAAAAGCCTGAATCAATGAAAACGCATATTGCCGATTGGGGAGGAGGACACTGAAGATTGACAGCCTGATTGGGGTGTTGCGTCAAAGGCTAGATGGTGTGCAAAGTATACTGGTAGCCAAACTCAATAGTCCAGCATTTGTACGGGCGATGTAGGATTACATTTATAGGCTATCAATTTGAGTGTTGATTGCGGGGACTGGTGTCCGGAAGCTGCTTGGCAGTGGCATAGGGGTGTTTGCTTGGCGGGAACTTGCCAGAATTTTTTGATGCGTTAGCAAAGATGTTATTTTTATGTGTTTTTTCAATAAATATTGTGCCGCACCTTGGAAATAATTTGTAACAAAAAAGAAACTGGAAGCAATCGGCCTCAATTGATTGTTTTTATTTTTGTATAGTGATTGAAAGGAGTTCAGTGCCAGGATCCGGAAGGACGTTAGGCTAGATTAGGCAGGCACTGACAAAAGGCAAAAAAATCTAAAAACACGAGAATGGAGGACAATTAGAATGGCAATCAATGGTGGTATTTTCGGTGGCTTTACAGGGGGATTGTTCAACAATAACCTGGGTTTTAGTCCAAGTTTGCTACCGGGGCAAAGTGTACCGTTTAACCCCAACTTTAACCCAACCCCAATCTTGAATGCTTTTTTTCAGCCGTTCCCTTGGGCGGCAAACAGTTTGGTGTTGAGCAACCAGATCGCCCTGGCTGGTGGCGGCCCGCCCCTGATTGCGTCTTACCCCACGGTAAGCCCGTTCCCCAACTCGTTCCTGAACCAGTTCAACCCGGCACTGTCCTCCGGCTTAGGCGGATTGATGCCCATGCAGGCTGGCGGCGGCGGCGGTCTCCAGGGCCTTGGCCTGGGTGGTGTGCAGTCTTTATCTGCCGGAGGAGGCGGCGCACTGGCTGGCCTCCAAGGTATGGGCCTTGCCAATTTTGGCCTGGGCGGTATTCTAGGCTAATTCAATTTTAAACTGAATTTGAATCGCGTTTAAGTTTGCATTCAATTTGAATCCATTCTCGTAACAAGATTTAGTCAACAGACGAAAGACCCTTATTGTCCCCTTTTGACAGCGCTTGTCCCTGACAACGCTGTTTTTTTTGCGTGAAACAACACACGATTGTACACAATGTCTAAAGTTTTTCAGGGCCATGTCGAAGCATTGGTATGTTATATGGAGAACCCTTGATGTTTCAGCATAAATGTGGGCAAACCATTAGTGAATATGGCTTAATTATGGGACTGGCTCTTCTGGTTGGGCTGGCTGCTTTGTTCAACCTTAGTGCCACCGTGCAGAATGGTTTTGCTAACATGCTGAGAGGCCATAGTGCCTCTAGTCCGATCCCCGGTAATGCAGGCCAAATGGCTGCAACTCCTGCCGTAAATGCTCAGGCAAGTATGGAAATGCCTATTGTTCAAGGCTCTCAGATAACTACTACAGGTAGCTCGGTTCAGGTTAGTGGGGCCAATGGCGGAAAGATTTACGCCAATTCTCAAAAACTGTTTGAAATAGCGGCAGCCTATCAAGCCAATAATCCAACGCTTTATAACCTTTTAATTCAATTGGGCAATAGTGGTTTAACCTTAGGGGGTAAGCTGGGCGATATAGAAGCGGGAAAAACCACCGTCCTTGAGAGCAATTTTAGTCTCGATTACGACGATTATTCTTCCCTGGCGGCAAAATTGAAGACGTCCAAGGCGTTTAAGTTGTTAAGCCCGGCGGATCAGGCATTGGTATTGAGCCTCACCCAAAACACAACCAAAATGACCATTGATGCTCTGAATGGCCTAGGAGGGGAACCCGCTACCCCTGCTTCTACAGTGGTTAAGCAAAACTCCACTACCACGAAGGGCTGTGGCGAAAAGGGTCATTGCTAGCGTTGCTAAATGCTAGAAAAGTTTCATCACGTCTTTTACTTTGCGCAGGGTGTCCTGGCAAACGGCGCGGGTTTTTTCGCTGCCTTCCCGTAAAACCTTTTCCACCTGGGCTTTGTCGGATGCGTACAACGTCCGGCGCTCCCGCATGGGGGCCATGGTTTCGTTGATGTATTCGGCCAGGATTTTCTTGCAATCCATGCAACCGCGAGCGGCGCTGCGACATTCTTCCGCCGCCAGATTCCGGGCTTCCTGCGGGGCAAAGGCTTCGTAGTATTTGTACACCACTTCGCAATTTTCGGGGTTCCCCGGATCGGTTCGTTTTATCCGCGCCGGGTCGGTAATGGCGGTTTTGACCTTGGCCCAGGTTTCATCCGCCGTTTCCGACAGGAAAATGGCGTTGTTATATGATTTGCCCATTTTTCGACCGTCCAGGCCAATCAGCATGGGGGTTTCGGTCAGCAGGGGGCGCGGCTCCACAAACAGGTCGGTTTTGTACATGTGGTTAAAGCGCCGGGCAATATCGCGTGAAATCTCCAGGTGGGCCAACTGGTCTTTGCCCACCGGCACCAGCCCGGCCCGAACGGAAAGAATATCCACGGTTTGCAGAATTGGATAACCCAGCAACCCGTAAGATAAATCCTCGTGCAGCATGGCTACCATGTCTTTTAAGGTGGGGTCGGTTTGCACCCACTTGGCCGGGGTAATCATGCTAAACAGCAGGTGCAGTTCGGCTTCTTCGGGAATGCTGGATTGCACGTACATGGTGGCTTTTTCCGGATCGATTCCGGCGGCCAGCCAGTCCAGCGCCATATCCAGAATGTTGGCGCGCAGGTTGTCGGTTTCATCGTACTTGGTGGTCAGGGCATGCCAATCAGCCACCATAAAAAAGCAGGGATATTCGTTTTGCAGGCTCACCCAATTGCGTAAAACGCCCATGTAATGCCCCAAGTGCAATTTGCCGGTGGGGCGCATGCCGGACATGACCACTTTAGCGGTTGGCGGCAGGGCTTTAATGCTTTGCAGGGTTTCGGTTTTCAACGCTTCGCCGGTCTCGGCGGACGGCTGGGGGGATTCAATCAAAGAGTCGCTCATAGTGCAATCCATTATAGGGTAAGAGGTTCCCTCTGCCTATCCGCCTTGCGCGATTGGTAAAAATCCCTGCCTTGCTGATATCGGGCTTTAGAGAAGTCCGCAAGACTGGCTACTGGTATCGGAAAAACGACAGAGGCAATTTAGGGGACTTCTGGTTGTTTATTTAATTGTGTGTTTAATCGCTTGTCGGTGTGGGAGTTTGGATGTTCTTTTTATTTCAAAGGCAAGGATGATTTGAGCATAAAGAGGATGAGATAGGAGTGGTTTGTTAGTGATGATTAGCCAAAATCAATTTGTATTTACCAGCATCTCGGGTTCCTATATACAGGGAGGTATTACGGATCAACCGATTCGGACGCCGTTTGGCGCATATACCCAGGCGGGAGGATTTATCCCGAATCTGTGCGGCTCCGGAATACAGGGAGGTATTACGGATCAACCGATTCGGACGCCGTTTGGCGCATATACCCAGGCGGGAGGTTTTATCCCGAATCTGTTTGGTTTCGGTATGGCGGTGTAGGTTCTGTATCGAGATTCTGGAAAACCGATATTGGTGTTCGCCGATACGGTCAGAACTTCTGCTTGAATGGCGAACGCAGTTCTTCTAAACAGAAACAGCCTGCCTCACCTGAGGCAGGCTGTTTGAGAACTTTGAATAAATGATTACCGACCGAACAGGAATCGCAGCACGGAAATCAGGCCCATCACCGTAAAGAAGCCCAGAATAATCCAGGCCCAGGTGGGCATTTGGAAGCCGCTGCCCTGATCCTGGGCGTGGAAAAAGCGAGCCTCGCCTTTCTTCAGCATAATCAGGCTTTGGGGGCCATCATCGTTCACCACGGTCAGGTTGCCCTGTTTAATGCCCTTGAACCATGTGTCATTCTGGAACAATTGGGCATCGTGTACCAGGGCGGTATCGTTTTCCCCGGTGAGCAGCAGGGCCACCCGTCCTTCGTTCCAGGGGGAAAGCACTTCCTCCACAATGCCCTGGCCCGGCGCGTAGTTGATTTGGGCAATTTTGGCCTTCTGGTCTTCCTGCAAGGTATTCCAGGTACCTTCGGTCAATAAGGCAGCCTTGTCCTTCAACTCATCGAATAGTTTGTTCTGCTTGCGCTGACCAATCACAATCAGGTTGCGATCCTTTTTAATATCATCCGGCAGTTTGGAGGCATGGTAGGCGGCCAGTTCAATCCCCTTACGGGATGCAGACTCCCGGCCCACGCGGGTCAGAAATTGCAGCATGGCTTCTAGATCAGTGTTGCCCACGGAATCCGGCAGCACCAGCGCGGTTTTGGACATGTCCTGATATGCGGTGAACGGATAGCCACCATCGTTAATCAGGCCCACATCCGGCAGCGGGGCTTTAATTTCGCCGGGGAACTCAATGTAGGAGGTATTATGCACCGTTCCCCAAATGTGTACGTCCGTCACGAACCGGCACAGGTCATACTTTTCCGGGTACACATGGAAACGGTATTCCAAATCGTTAAACGTATGGAACTCCTCGGTGGGAATGTCCACGGTTAAATCCGCCAGGCTTTTGCCGTTCTTGTCATCCAGCGGAACGCTTTTAATAGCCTTGCCGTTCAGCAGCACTTCCAGCTTGGATTGGGTGGCATCCAGCTGAGACGCGTAGCTGTAAATGGTATGCAGCTTCACAAAGCTTTTGCCCGGCAGGAAAATATCCGGCATGACCTTAATGTTATAGAAAATGGGCAGGGCGGTAATGCCGCGCACCGTTTGGGTGGGCAGGCCCAGCGAATCGAAGTTGTCCCCTGATTTCAGAATGAAGCCGTCCCAGGCCCGGTATGGGTAATCCGCGCCTTTTTGGTAATCCTTGATGATGGCGGAACGGCCCACCAGAATTTTGTTCAGGCTGCCTTGGGCCAATACGTGGGCGGCTTTTTTCACGCCGTCCGGCCCGTTGCCGCTGACCACTAAAATGGCGCGGGTGGGGTTGTTCGGGTTGGGTACCAGTTGCAGTACGCCGTAATCCGCCGGAATGGGCGCGCCACTCTTATCGCTGAACTGGCTGCCGGACAGCGGCAAATCCAGTCCGGACGCAATCGCGCCGATGGCCGGGTTCTCGGATGGGGTGCCGATCAGAATCAGATTATCCTTGGAATATAAGGCGTTCTGATCGGCCAGGTACGGCTTCAGTTCACGCCATTTGGCCTGCTGGCCCAGGTGGGCGGCCACCACGCCGAAGGCTTCCAGCGATTGATCGGAGGCGCTTTGCGGCACCACGTAACCCACTACGGTGGGGGTGTAATTGTTCAACGGATCCAGCAACGGGAACGGATATTGCGCCAAATCCGGATGCACCGGCTCCCAGCTATAGTTCAGGGTCAGGGCGGTATCCGGCAGTACTTCGGTCCACAGTTCTTCGCTGAACGGATCTTCGCACTTGTAGGTGTAATGCTGATCTACCTGGAACGAAAGAATGTTGTTGTCCTTTAGCAAGTCCGGCGGCACTGCGATATTGGCTGCGGTTGCCGTCACGTTCTCTTTGCTCAGCGGAATGGACTTTAAAATGCGGTTGTTGACCAATACGTTCAGACTGGAGCGTTCCGGCAACAAGTTGCTGCCATGCTGGAACGTCAGGTGAATATTGGAAGAAGGCAATACCTTCCAGCCCTTGGGTCGGGTAAACGGATAATCCCGCTGGGTTCGCACGGTTTTCAGTCGGTAGCCTTGCGGGTCGCCCAAATCCTTCATGCCAATCCGCAAAGCATTGCCTGCAACAGGTTTGGGTGCTGTGGTAGCGGCTCCGTTGGTGGGTGTCGCCGGTGGGGTCTGGCCCTGGGCAGGCTGGATGCAAAGCAGCATGGCCATCGGGGCCATCAGCATCGCCAGTAGCGTGAGCAGGGTAGTCCATTGCAGTACGAGCCTGTTGCGTGTCCGATTCATACCCAAGCGTTCCTTATTGCTAAAATCATTTGGCTTGCTCATCATGTCGTCGCTTACCTCCTGCCGAATAGCGCCCGAATGAGCATGGGCAGCACCAGGAGGAAGAAAAACACCACAACCAGCCCGATAATTACCAGGTTCCAGGGCAGGTTCTTAAACCAGTTGAAGATGTTGTCCCACCAGTTGCCCGCAACCACAGCATTCTTTTTCTCTACGTGGTAGCGGGTTTCCGTAATGGGGTTCAATGTTGGATTCAACGGCGAAGCCTGCTGGATCAGGCCGCTTTCCAATTTATCGAAGCTTTTGTCATTCTCAAAAAGCTGGCCCAAGTTCAGGAACCCATTGGGTGTGCTGGCCGTAAACACGCTCAACACCCGGTCGCCGCCCAGCGCGTATTGCTCCATGTAAGCGCCGCCGCCCAGCTCTGTCACTTCTCCGGTAATTTTGCCGTTGTTGGGATCGGGCAGGCTGATCAGCTTCATCAGGCTGCTACCGCCCATTTGCCAGATGAGTTTGGCGCCGTCGGGCAACTTCAAACTGTCCCTGGAAAGCTTGAACACGGCCGCGTTTTTGTCGCTGCCAATGGAAGCGTT
Organism: Candidatus Melainabacteria bacterium; assembly: GCA_902168245.1. Classification (GTDB taxonomy): domain Bacteria; phylum Cyanobacteriota; class Vampirovibrionia; order Vampirovibrionales; family Vampirovibrionaceae; genus Vampirovibrio. Next base: position 47,307 of record CABHPA010000053.1, on the reverse strand, counting down.
GCCCTTGGTGAGTGAAAGTCGCAAGTCGGTATCCGCCAAGGTGGCGCGGCCCAGGCGGGTGGTAAAGCCCAGCAGGGCGTCCAGCAGTTCCGGGGTAATTTCGCTGGGAACCACCAACTGTACCGCCTCCAGACTATCCGTTTTGGAGTATGGATACATGGTGTTGTTCAACAGCCCCACGTCCGGCAGATAGGAATTCGGGCCGCCTTCCACCCGGAACTGGGAATCGTCCATGATTTTGCCCCAGGCGTTGTCCACGTAGTTGTCCACACACCAGCCGTACTTGTCCGGCATCAGGTGGAACTGGGCCACTAGCTCGTTGCGGGGCTTGATGAGTTCATTGGAAACCGGGATGCTGGCCCGTACCATCTGCTCGCCCGATGGGTTCAGCAGCGGCAGGTTGGCGATGGAAATATCGTTCATCCGCAATTCCAGCGAGGAGAATTCCGGGTTGAGTTGCGGGCTGTAGCTGTAGACCAAGTCCAGCCATAATTTACCGCCGCTGTTACGGAATTTGCTGACCACCGGCACCTTGTAGGTAATGGGTTGGGCATTAATTTTATGCACTTCTTCAATGCGGAAGCCCAGGTCTTTAAAGCTGCGGGTCTGGCTTTCCACAAAGCGCGGCACTTTGGCGGTGCGGTTGCCGGGCGGACTCCAGCCGGGGGGAATTTCCTTGGCTCCGCCCAAGAGGGTCGTATCCTTGGGGCGCAAGGTTAAATAGGCCGCTGCCTTCATTACCGCCTCATCGCTGTTGCCGGTGACGATTAATACGGTATGTTCCTTGGAGCCGGGTGCCTGGAAGAATAAAATCAAACCCTGATCGCCGGACAAAGGTTGCCCGGTGGATGTGTTGACCCATTGCCCGCCTTGAAGAGCATAATTGCCGAAAGCGCTTTGATACTGCGACACTTGGGGTAGGTTTGCGCCTTTGCCCACAAATACCACATGCTCGTTATCCGGCCCGGTGGGATCATCAAACGTCACCCGGCTTTCCATTTCGTGCGTTTGGGCCTGCTGGGCCAAATGCACATTCACGTAGGCCAGGGCTTGCAGTTCTTTTTCGGAAGCCAGCTTGGAGGTAATGTAATGCACCTTGGCCGGGCTGTAAGTCAGCGGATCGATAATGGGATAGGGGTAAGTTCCCAAATCCACCTTGGGAACCACCGGGTTGTAATTGAAAATAATCTTGGTGGCGGGCAGAATCTGCGTCCACAACGATTTATCCAGCGGATCTTCGCATTTATCGGTGTAGTGCTGCTGAACCCGGAAGGTCAGGCGGTTGAAATCCTTCAGCAATTCCACCGGCAACGGAATGGTCATCTTGGTTCCCTCGGTGTTTTCCTTGGTGAGGGGGATGTGCTTGATGACTTTGTCGTTGACGATAACCTGCAACCAGGAACGGTTGGGCAACAGCTCAATGGAATGCTGAAATTCCAGATACAATGCGCTGCTGGAAGCCACTTGCCAGGTGGAAGGCTTGGTAAATTGGGCCTCGTATTGTGAGCTGACGGTCGGCAATAAAATCACATCGTAAATATGCAGCCGTTCCAGTGGAACCGTTTCAGTCGCTGCCAGGGCGAACCCGCCCCCGGTGGCGGCAGTCAGGCTTGCGGCAATTAAGCAACCGGCTAAGCCGCGCTTGAAAGACTCTATCCTCACCATGTCTCCTTGATTTTTCGAGTCCGCTCCCAGTATTGGATATGGTTCTGATTATAGAGGATTTCAGGGTAAAGGGAAGGTGGGCCGGAACGGACATCGGGCAAATGTAGGAGCCGCTGACGGTAAGCCGCGTGTTGTATTGCGCCGGGCGGCTTTATCCGGTTTTATCTCTTTGCTTTAATAGATGGGAATCGTAATGTTCAGCTTTGTTGAATTGAAATCCAGTCTGTGTGAGTTTGCGTTCGCGGTTAGCATAAGGAGAGCCCCACCCATGGCCTGTACCGTATTAATGATTATTGCCCCTGAACAGTTTCGGGATGAAGAGTTGCTGGTTCCCCAACAGGCGTTTGAAGCCCTGGGCTGGCAAGTGGACGTGGTAAGTACCCATGTTGGCGAAGCCAAAGGCATGCTGGGCGCAACCGTTACCGTGGAAAACAATTTGGCCTATGCCCACACGCAAGCGGCAAAAGGCGCTTATGATGCGGCGATTGTGGTGGGCGGTATGGGTGCCTTGGAATTTTTATGGGGCAATACCGACTTGCACCGGCTGCTGCTGACCGTGCAAAGTCATAATCGGGTGTTGGCGGCCATTTGCCTATCCGGCGCGGTGCTGGCGGAAGCTGGCTTGCTGGATGGTAAGCAGGCTACCGTGTGGGAAGTGCCGGAAACCCTGGAGACTTTCCAGAAGCACCACGTGACCTACACTGCCGAACCCGTGACCGTGGATGGTAACCTGGTAACTGCCAATGGCCCGGATGCCGCCGCCAAATTTGCGGAAGCTATTATTGAGCGGGTGAACACGTTGACCCCGGCTTAAACGCTTTGGAATAACCCTGAAAATTAAGCTCTTCGAAAATCCCCTGACAATTCCGGCGGTTCAGGGGATTTTTCATGCAGAGTCGTAGGCCGATAACCGCAGGAGATGGCGGCATGGTGATTTCCATTCAGGAGCTTCGCAAATACGAAAGGCAACGCCAGTTGGAGCAAATGCAAACCGCGCATAAGCCCGGAAAATTTCCCTGGCAAAAAGGCGCCCTTGGCCAACCCGTACTGGAAGTCGAACCGCATGTGGCGCGTTAAAACTGGCCCGTTTACTCTACGGGGAATAAGCCACTGGCCGCAAATGCTCTACTGAAAGTTCAGTTTGAGGAACTTGCGCTTGCCCACTTGCAGCACCAGGGAAGTTCCAGCGGCGAAGTTGATTTGGGTTTCGGTATCGATCACTTTTTCGCCGTTCAGCTTCACGCCGCCACCTTGAATCAAACGGCGCGCCTCGTTTCGGCTAGGGGCCAGTTGCTGTTCGGTCATCAGCCCGGTTAAGGGTAAATCGGTACCGGCTTGCAGGCTGATTTCGGGGATGTCATCGGGAATATCCCGCTTCTGGAACCGGGTAATAAAGGCCTGCTCAGCCTTTTCGGAATCTTCGTTATTGTGGTACAGGCTAACCAGGTACTTGGCCAGGTGCATCTTCAAATCGCGCGGGTTAAGCTCCCCGCTTTGCATCTGGCGGGCCTGCTCCTCAAGCTGCACTTCGTTTAAAAGGCCCATTAGCAGCTCATACCGGGCAATCAACGGATCGGGAATGGACATCAGCTTGCCGTACATGTCTTCCGGCGTGTCAGTCAGGTTAATGCAATGATCCGGGTACGATTTGGACATTTTGATTTTACCGTCGGTGCCTTCCAACAAGGGCATCAGCAGCACCATTTGTGGGTCTTTCTCGCGTCCGTAGGCCATCTGCAGTTCCCGGCCCATCAGGTTGTTGAACCGTTGGTCGGTGCCGCCCAGCTCAATGTCGGCATCTACCACCACGGAGTCATAGCCTTGCATCAACGGATAAAACAGTTCGTGCAGCGAAATCGGGCGGTTTTCTTTCAGGCGCTTGTCAAAGTCTTCCCGCACCAAAATTTGGGCCACTGTCACCTTGGCGGCCAGCTTCAAAAAGTCTTCCAGCTTCATGCTGCTCAGCCATTCGCTGTTGCGAACCACCTGGGTCTTGCGCACGTCAATCACTTTACTGGCCTGATCCAGGTAGGTTTGGGCGTTCACCTGCACTTCCGCTTCCGTCAGTGGCGGGCGGGTGGCGCTGCGACCAGACGGATCGCCAATCATGGCGGTGGCATCGCCGATAATCAGGATGGCTTGATGCCCCAGATCCTGAAAAGCGCGCAATTTCCGTAAAACAACGGTATGCCCCAGGTGAAGATCAGGGCGGGTTGGGTCTAAGCCGAGCTTGACCTTGAGCGGGGTAGAGGTGTCTGCGGCATGCTGCAGTTTTTTGGCTAGCTCCATCACGCCGCCGGGCAGTAATTCACCGCCTCTGCAAAGGGATTGGGCCTGCTCCAGGAAAATCTGAGCGATACCGATAGGGGGAACGGTAGTCATATAACAATGCTATCACAACCCTTGCGGTTACTGGCAAGTTTTTAGATAAGCGCCTTCACACCAGAAGGGAGCGCTGGCCTCGTCCCGCTCCACCTTGACGATAGCCCACCGCAGCAGGCGAACCGGGCTTTCAAGCTTCTCCAGCAACCGGCTTTCAATCTGCTCAATTGGCTGTTTCGCCTGGAGCGCTTCATCAAAACGCTCCAGGCGAAGGCTAAAACTTTCAACCGTTTGGCTGGCGTTTGTAGCGACGGGCATAAAGCTACTCAACCGTGACGCTTTTGGCTAAATTGCGGGGCTGATCGACATCTTTTCCCAGGAATTCGGCCATATAATAGGCCAGCAACTGCAGGGGAATGGTGGTCAGCAGCGGGGAGAGCGGCTCCATGCATTCCGGAATTTCCAGAATGTCCTCAAACGTGGTCTGTAACTCCTTGGGAATGGGCGTGTTGCTGATGGCGATGCAACGGGCTTCGCGCGCCTTGGCCTCCTGGCAGTTGGAAATCATCTTCTCGAACACCGGGCCTTTGGTCAGCACCGAAATCACCGGTATGTTGCTGTCCAGCATGGCGATGGGGCCGTGCTTCAGCTCGCTGCCGGAATAGCCTTCCGCATGAATGTAGCTGATTTCCTTCAGCTTCAGCGCGCCTTCCATCGCCACCGGGAAATTCACCCCACGGGCGATGAACAGCACGTCGCGGGCATGGCCGTACTTGCGGGCCATGGCTTGCAGCGGCTCCGTGTTGTGCAGCACGGTTTCGATGCGGGCCGGAATTTTCAGCAGGTCGCTTTTCAGGGCTTCAAGTTGCTCCGGGTGGGATGCCTTGCGTTTTTCCGCCAACGCTAAACCCAGCAGGTAAAGCGCGGTAACCTGGGCGGTAAAGCTCTTTGTGGCGGCCACGCTGACTTCCACGCCTGCGCGAACGGGCATTACAAAGTCCGCCTCACGGGCCATGGTGGAGTCTTCCCGGTTGGTCAGGGTCAGCACTTTCGCGCCTTTCTGGCGAGACAGTCGCAGGGCGGCCAGCGTGTCGGCGGTTTCGCCGGACTGGGACATGGTGATGACCAGATCCTTGTTATTGATGAATGGGTTGCGGTAGCGGAATTCGCCCGCCGCTTCCACTTCTACCGGAATTTGCACCAGTTCCTCAATAAAGTATTTGCCCACCATACCGGCGTTGTAAGAAGTACCGCAGCCGATAATCACGATGCGGCCAATGTCTTGCAGCTCCCGGTTGAATGTTTCTTCGGCTTGCGGGGTGTTGCCTAACAGCCAGATGGGCTGGTGAACGCTTTGCAGGCGCCCGCTCAGGGAATTACGCACCACATCGGGCTGCTCGTAGATTTCCTTGAGCATGAAGTGCTTGTAGCCTTTTTTATCAATGGTCAGCGGGTCGGTGCTGATGGTTTCGATGACTGGCTCCACCAGGTCGCCCTTCAGGTTCATAATCCGTACGCCTTGCTCGGAAATCTCGGCGATCTCGCCGTCTTTCAGGTAAATCAGGCGGTTGGTGTGTTGAACGATGGCCACTGCATCGCTGGCGACAATGTATTCAGGGTGCCCGTTAGCGTCTTGCCCCACGCCAATAACCAAAGGGGCTTGGTTTCTGGCGGCATAAAGCTTGTTGGGGTGCTTTTTAGAGATAACGTTTAGGGCGTAAGCGCCTTGCAGCTTATCCAGCGCTTTTAACACCACTTTGCAGAAGTCCGGCTCATCTTGAGACAGATGCTCCAGTAGTTGCACCACGCTCTCGGTATCGGTCTCAGAGAGGAACGTGTGGCCTTTGCACTGAAGTTCCTGGCGAAGCTCGTAGAAATTCTCGATAATGCCGTTATGCACCAGGGCAATTTCATTGCGGGAGCCAGTGTGCGGGTGGGCGTTCACATCATTGGCCGCGCCATGCGTGGCCCAGCGAATATGCCCGATGCCGATATGCTGCGCGCCGTTGCTGACGTTACCGTTCCCCCGAATTTGCAGGCTGGCTGGCAGGATGTTTTCCAGGTTCATTAGCTTGCCGGAAGCCTTGTAGACTTGTAGCAGGTTTTCATTGTCCAGGTAGGCCACGCCCGCAGAGTCGTACCCCCGGTATTCCAGATGGCGCAAGCTGTCCACGATCAAGGGAACCGGCGATTTGTGACCCAGATATCCGACGATACCACACATGTTCTGCGTACCTCAGCCTTCAATGTTCTGCATGTAATTGGGTTTTCAGGAGCAATAAAAACCGGCCCAAGGCAATAATTGATGACCTTGCAGCGGCTTCAACAGAAAGATCATTGCTGAAAACCGGCCCACGTGCAATAGGCGGAACCTTAAATCAGTCAATCGGGCAGCATTCCCGCTCATTCCGCAGAAAAAACAACTTATGGCTGAGCTGTGGCAGCTCGCCTTTTTTTATAGGGTAAACACGTGGCGAACGGTTTCCTCATCATCGGTAATCAGATAAACCGAGTCTTTTTCCTCCAGAAACGTCGCTTCCAGCTCCACAATGGCCTTGTGATTGCGAATCAGGCAGACCACGCGGGTGTTTTCCGGCAGTTTGATGTTGCTGAGCAACTGCCCCTTTGCAAAGGAGACTTGCGAGATTTTGACTTCCACAATGGACAGGCCGTGGCTTTTGAGTAGCGTAATATTGTTCAGGTCGCGTGGTGTCAGGCTGAGTGCTTGCAAGTTGGTCATGGTGGTTCCCCCTCATCGGTTCATTCGGATGAAACGGGTTGCGCAGCCGTATTGTTGTGCTTATCTGGCACAGGATAGCGGCGCTGGGCTTTCATCCACAGTACATCTTCCTCTTTGTCCGTTTGAATTTAGCAAAAGCAAAAAGGGATGAAAAGGGATGTTATCGGCACACTAAGCCCCGAAAGGACACTGGCTGGCGCAAAAATAATTTGCAGGTTCGCTCATGCCTGAGCGGGCAAGGGTCTTTTCCGTGGCTAATGCCGGTTTGCGGGAGAGCGCCCTATTTTTCTGCCGGGCTGGATTTGCCAACGCATTACGACTTCGGTAGGATGAACGGGTTGGTCGATTGAGAATTGATTGCCCGTTTAAACGGTTAATGCCTGATGACTAAACCATACCGCCCCTATAGTGAATACCTGAAAGAAAAGCTGGGTTATAAAACCTACAAGCTTACGCTGGATGCGGGCTTTACCTGCCCAAACCGGGACGGTGTAAAGGCTTACGGCGGCTGCACCTTTTGCGATCAGACCGGCTCTTCCTCCCGCGAACAGGATTTACGGGACAGCATTACCGAGCAACTGCTCAAGAATATGGAAAAACAGCGCAAACGCTTCAAAGCGGAAAAATTTATCGCCTATTTCCAAAGCTTTACCAATACGTACGCCCCGGTAGAGCGATTGAAGGCTTTATATGACGAAGCCTGCGCGGCCCACCCGGATATTATCGGCCTGGCCATTTCCACTCGGCCCGATTGCGTGGATGAGGAAAAGCTGGCCCTGATTGCCAGTTATAAGGAAAGGATGCAGTATGTTTCGGTGGAATACGGCATGCAGACCATTCATGATCGCACCCTGGATCTCCTCAACCGGGCGGAGACCCACCAGGAGTTTCTGGACGCCTATGCGTTGACCCGCAAGTACGGGATTGATCATTGCGTCCACGTCATTCTGGATTTGCCGGGCGAAAGCTGGGAAGACCAGATGGAAACCGCCGATGTGCTGGCCCGTTTAGGAGTACAGGGGGTTAAAATCCATTTGCTTTGCGCCATGGAGAAAACCCCGCTGGCGGCCCAGTACTTGCGCGGGGAATGGCGACCGCTGGATCAGGAGGCTTATGTCTCTCTGATTTGCGACTTTATTGAGCGTCTGCACCCGGGTTGCGTGATTCACCGGGTGGCCGGGAACGGGCATCGCCTGCATGTGGTGGCTCCTATGTGGTTACAGCGTAAGCTGGAGCTGATGAACGAGATAGACGCCGAATTTGCTCGTCGTGGCACTCGCCAGGGCTCCAAATGCCGTTACCTGGAGCCATTGGGAGTATAGCCGATACGGGGTAAAATCAGGGAGGTTTTCAGGTCTGCCGAGCATTTGGTATACTTTTGAGGCGAGCTGGCGTGTGAATATGGGGGAGCAAATGCAGGAAGTGTACTCATATTTCTTAAAGATGCCAGTTTTAATAATTTTAGAGTTGGCTCTTATCTATTATCTGGCTATAGCTGTCTATAAAGACTTCCTTAAGCCAAAGCCAAATACAAAAACACCAAAGGGATTAGAAATGGGGGCGACTCTTGGGGTGGAAAGAGGGGCAAATTCAATGGGCTTTTTTTATTTTATATTGGCTCCTTTTGCCACAGCATATGTAGGGATTATCCAGGTTAGCGATGTTGGGTGTAAGGATGTTTTGATCGCTGTGAATATGGTCGCTCTATTCTATCTGTGCCTAGGAAGTGCCTGGACAAGGAATGAAATTCTACTGAGATGGTTGAGGCACATTAGCAAGGATTAGCTTCAAAACCATCCTAAATTACCTTTCAAATTCTTTTAAGTCTGCATAATCAACTCTCTCTTGCTTATGCTAGTTTCATCTGCCAGTTTATCAGGCATGTCTATGGTTTCGGACTTGACTGTAACATGATGGAGATAGCGGTTAGCCTGCCTTCTGGGAATTGCCTCAACGAGTGCGTTTTCAAACATGTTGTGAAGAAATGTTACAAAAAGGCAATTAAATGATTGAAAAGTATATATTAATGGAATATAGTTTAAATATCGAAACGGGACACCTCCACCGAACAACCCCAAAACCCGCAACCTGAGTAGTAAGAACAAGTTAGCGAAGAAGTTCAGTAAGACAGCAGCGCAATTCAGCCTCTCATCATCACCAGAGTTATGCATCAGGGCGTTAATCCTCTCTTGTTTATCAGGGACGGATGCCTTTGCTATCCAAACCAGATTTACACTCCCCAACACTCGCACTCCTCTCAAAACTACATGCTAGAAGGGAAAGCCTTGCCGATTCTGACAAGGCTCTTTTCTTTTCCGGAAGTCAATTTTCTCTCAAAAATAATTTCAAACCTGCCGGGTAAAATTTCAGCCCATCTGAATTTTGAACTGAAGTTCGAGTCGAAAAATGCAGCGGTGTAAACGCATAAACACGAATAGCAGTCGGAAGATAAGAAGTCGGAAACGAGACGGTAGCCAGTTGAGATAAGAAGGAGGGTTTTGCCTATGAATAACACATTGAGCATGATCTCCCCCAGCGCTGAATTGAGCCTTGAGTTGGATGGTTCCGCGTTTTCCCCGGGCGGGCGATATTTAACGGACGGACAGGAGGGGCTTGAGGCAGAAGAGGAAAAGGAATACGCCGAAGCCCCGGTTTCCCCGGAAGCCGCCCTGAAGGAGGATTCAGCCGTGTGGTACCTGCGCTCCGTCACCCGGCAATCCGGTCTGTTAACCCGCGAAGAGGAAGCGGCGCTGGCGAAAAAAATTGAGCAGGGCGATTTGTCCGCCCGTCGCAAGCTGGCCCAGGCCAATTTGCGGCTGGTGATCAGCATCGCCAAAAAATACGCTGGGCGGGGCGCCACGTTTATGGACTTGGTGCAGGAAGGCAACCTGGGCCTGATGAAAGCCATCGATAAGTTCAATTACCGCCTGGGTTACAAGTTTTCCACTTATGCTACCTGGTGGATCAAGCAATCGGTGTTTCAGGCGTTCGCAGAGCATGATCGGGCCATTCGCCTGCCGGGGCATGTGATCGATAGCGTGATCAAGCTTAGAAAGGTTCGTCAGGATCTCAAAGACAAACTGGATCGACCGGCCACGGACGCTGAACTTGCCCAGCAAATGGGGCTTCCCGTCAAAAAAGTGCAGCAACTCAGCCGGGTGGCCCAACGCATGATCAGCCTGGAAGCGGAAATTACCCTGCGGGACGGCAACACCCAAACTCTTGGCGATACCATCGAGGACGATCGGTTTCCGGAACCGGATCAAGTCCTGTACAAAAACAAATCGTTACAAATGTTAAAATTAGCCCTGGTCTCGCATCTGGATGAGCGGGAGCGGGACGTGATCTTCAAACGGTACGGATTGCGCCATTCTCAAGCCTTACAGGCTGATGACGCAACGGGGAGGATGACCCTGGAGGAAATCGGCAAAATTTACGGCGTAACCCGCGAATGCATCCGTCAGACTGAGATTCGGGCGATCCGCAAGCTGAGAGCCTCCTCTTTTCTACAACAATTAATCGATTAGACAGTTCTGTTTCCCGTGATAATATTGATATAATTCACAGGTTGGACTATGCTAAGCAATAGTCCGACCCTTCTATTTTGTTCTCTTTGGAGGTATTTCACCCTATGTCTCCCCGTAAAGTGTACCCGTCCCACGGGGATGAGGAAATGCAGACGCCTGAAAGGCTTGAGTTTGAAAAGCTGCTTCAGCAGTATGACTACGCGTTCAAACGCGGTGAAATCGTTCGGGGAACCATCATTGCCCTGGAATCCAATGGCGCGCTGGTGGATATCGGCGCCAAAACGGCTGCATTCCTTCCCAATAAAGAGGTGGCTAGTCCGTATGCCACTGCCCAGTCTACTTTAAAGTCTGGCGACAATTTTGATTTCTATATCCTGTTCGAGGAAGACGAGGACGGTCAGTTGACCCTGTCCCTGCGTCGGGTGCAAACCGCCCAGAACTGGAACAAACTGGAAGAGTTAATGGCCAACGATATCGTTGTCCAGTGCAAAGTAACCGCTGTGGTCAAGGGTGGCCTGCTGGTAGACGTGATGGGCCTGCGCGGCTTCATTCCTTCTAGCCACCTGCGCGTGAAACAGCCCCTGGAAGAGTTGGTTGGCCAGGAACTGCCCGCCAAAATCATCAACCTGGATCGTCAGCGCAACAATATTATTCTTTCCCACCGCAAAATGGTGGCCGAGCAGATGGCCGAGCAGCGTAAAGACCTGTTCTCCAAGCTGCATGAAGGCGCCGTGGTGGAAGGCGAAGTGGTTCGTCTCACCGATTTCGGGGCCTTCGTGGATCTCGGCGGCGTAGACGGCTTGCTGCCCCTGTCCCAAATGTCCTGGCGCTGGGTGGAGCATCCTTCCGATATCCTCAGCATCGGCGATGTGATTCAGGTGGAAGTGATCGGCATCGATCACGACAAGCAACGGGTCAGTCTCTCCATTAAAGGCCAGCATGCCGATCCCTGGAACGAAGTGACCAAGGAGCTCGGGCTGGGCGATGAAGTGGAAGGCACCATTACCCGGATGAAGCATTTCGGCGCCTTCGTAGAAGTATATCCGGGCGTGGAAGCTTTGCTCCCCAGCAAGGATATTACCGATTACGAACACCGCAACAACACCAAACTGGATGTGGGCCAGACCATCAAGACCTACATCGTCAAGTTCAGCCCGGATGAGCGCCGCATCAGTCTCAGCTTCCATGCGCCTTCCGACGATCTGCGTTCGCACCGCGATCACCAGATTGCGACTGCCGACTAAAGCAACCTTAAAATAAATACTCTGCGATTTGACCTGCCTTCGGGCAGGTCTTCTGCGTTTCAGGTGTAACCTTCTTTTCCAGGTGGCGTTGAACGGAATGGTATAGATTGCCGGGTGATTTGACCCGTGTTTAAAACAGAATGCCAGCTTCCAGCACCGCCTGGTTGTCTTGCCATACCTGATCCAGGGTCTCCGGCGGGGCTGCCTCAGGATCGGGCGGTTCGTCAAAACCGGGCGGCAGCTCCAGGGTAATCACCGGAATCTGTCGTAGTACTCCCGCATAGGTGCCAAAGGAGCCGGGCGTTGGGTAGCCGATGCTTTCCACCACGGGATACCCGGATTCCGCCGCCATGGTATCGGCCAACGCCCTGGCCGGGCCGTCAAAGTTCAATACCTTGTACGGAGAATGCACAGTGATAATCTTCAAGGGATGGTAGGTCTCGATTAGCTCCATTACTAAACGGGTTTCCGGTTCACTGGCTGCTTTTTTCCCTGAGTAGTACTTGCTTTTCCGGTTATTTTCCTGCCAATCAGGCGTGGGGTAGTTTCGGTTGAGGTCTGTCAGATTGGCGTTTACCCGTGTATGGGCGGCCAAACCGTCCGGGTTTAGCACCGGGACAATCAGGGTGGGGAATTGCTGGAAATCGATCGCTGCTTTGGCAAATTTTCCGGCCTGTAAATGCTCTATAAACCGTTGCAACAGTTCTGCACTGATGGCTTCATCCCCATGGAAAAGGCCAATCATCAGGGTGTTCAGTTGCTCCGGGTTCTCCGGGCCGAAAAACACCCCGTCAATCGGGCGATTTTGCACGGAATAACCCAGGGTTTTGCGGTAATGGGAAACAGCGATGCTCATACTGTCCATTGTAAAGCCACTCGTCGGGGGAGGGAACGCCTTTGGCCGGGATTCGCAAAAATGCGTCAGAGCCGCTCCCGGTTGTTAAAGCCGTACTGGGTGTCAGCGTCCAGGTTGATTCGCAACAATTCCTCTTCCAGCTTTTGGCCGTATTGAGTCACTTCATCCTCGCTTAGGCCGGGAGGCACTAGCAAGGGTTCGCCATAGGTGAGGTGTAAACCCGTAAAGGGCAGTGGCGCGTGGAAATGATCCCAGGAACGGTCAAATTTTTTCAGCAACCAGCGGCTTGCCGCCCCCAGCGGAATGATAGGCGAGCCGGTCTGGCTGGCCAGACGAATAATGCCGGGCTTTACCTTGTAACGCGGGCCACGGGGGCCATCCACGGTAAAGGCGATGGAATGCTTGTCTTCCAGCAGGGCTTTGCGTAAACCTAAAATGGCCTGGGTGCCGCCCCGCTTGTGGGAACCGCGAACAAAGTGTTGAAAGCCAATCTTTTGGGCGATTCGGGTGATAAACTCCCCATCGTTGCTGGGGCTTACCAGGATGGCGACTTTATCTAGCGGTACCGCTTTGAACAGGCAGTACATGCGGCCATGCCATAGGGCATAAATCACCGGAGTGCCTTCTTTCAGCAATACTTCCGCCTTGGGGTGGGCCGTGCTGCCATCCACTCGCCAGGAAGCGCGAATCAGCCGCATGGGTTGCCCGGCTAGTTCGGACAGCAGTTTTTTGAGCAGCAGGTTGTTTTTGAGCGGGTTGCGCTTTTTTCTTTTAGCCATGGCAGTTTTCAGCATACCGGGGATTTCAGGCGCTGGCAATGCCGGGAAATTTGTGGGAAGCGCAAGCATGTTTGCTCGCTTTGCGGTAAAATTGCTGGCTATGATGAGTCAATTTTCTCCTGCTTATGAGCCGGGCCGGGTGCTGGTGGCTCCCTCCATCCTCTCCGCCGATTTTGCCCGCCTGGGTGACGAGTTGCGTCGCCTGGAAACAGCCGGGGCCGATTGGGTGCATGTGGACGTGATGGACGGTATGTTTGTGCCGAACCTGACGTTGGGGCCACCCATTATTGAGGCGCTTCGCCCGCATTCTAAGCTGCCGTTCGATGTACACCTGATGATTGAAAAGCCGGAGCGCTACCTTGCCGACTTTATCAATGCCGGGGCCGATGTGCTGACTGTGCATGCGGAAACCTGCCCGCACCTGCACCGCACTTTAACCGAGATTCGACGGTTGGGTTGCAAGGCAGGGGTCTCCCTGAACCCTTCCACCCCGGTGAATGTGATTGAAAACGTGCTGGATGAACTGGATCTGGTGCTGGTAATGTCCGTGAACCCTGGTTTTGGCGGGCAAAGCTTTATTCCCCGCAGCCTGGAGAAAATTGCCCAGGTGCGGCAGCTGATCTGCAATCGGCCTATCCACATAGAGGTGGATGGCGGGGTTTCGCCCAAAAATGCCGAACAGGTGAGGGCTGCGGGCGCTAATGTGCTGGTGGCCGGTTCCGCCGTTTTTAAGTCCGACGATATTCCCGCAACCATTCAGGCGCTTCGGGGATAATCCCTTGATTGCCCTTCGATGAGGCGTTAGCCTTTCGCAGGGGGAAGACCTATAACTTTGTTCAAAGAAATTTGCGGATTGTCCGATGCTGGATACAGTGAATGTATGAGGACGATTCGTTTGAGACAGCTTTGCGTACTTGGGGTGATGATCCTGCTGGTGGCGATCAGCGCTAGCGCGCTGGCCTGGGATGGCGACTGGACACAAGCCAGCTCCGGTCGAGTGGGGCTGTTCGATGATCCGGACAGTACTCAGGGCAAGGCCGGTACCGATCCGCCACAAAAATACTACACGCCGAACCCGCGAGATTACATTGACGTTGACCCGGCGGAGCTGGGGGATTATTTCAACCGTTACAAAAAAGAGTATTCCCCCTACGCGCTGGCCCGGATTACCCAGAACATCCATTACAACAATGTATCCATTCCCAAGGGCTATTACCTGATTAAGCCGGGGGATGCGAACGATGGCTCCCCCAAGGTGTCCCTGAAAACCATTGAACCCCCGGTAACGTTTAATGAAAATGACCTGAATGCCCCGCCCGATGCTGCCGTTGAACCGGCTTTGCCGCCGTTGGAAGGGGAATACCCTGCCGTGGACAATGAAGCAGTCTATTCCCGCAAGGCGCGCGCGGCTGCGCCGGAGTCCGCATCGCCCCAGGGTACAAGGCCCGCGCCGCAGGGTCGCCCTAACATCAAGTCGGATGAGCCGGTTTACCGAGTGTTTGTCATTAAGCGATCCGGCAAGGTGATTGGCGTGGTGCCGATCAACCGCATGGAAGTATACCGCCCCAAGTGGAAAGAGCATGCACCACGGCAAGCCCTGGCCTGGATGGAAATGGAAAACCGGCACCCGGTGCTGAAGTTTTACTATCGCAAGCGCATCTATTCCACGGACTTTCAATAAATAATGACGGAATAGGCCGGGCTTGCCGGAAATTCCGGGCTGTCAATCCTCGTGGGGGCGGATGGCAGGGAGGGAGCATCTGGTAAAATAATGAAAATGAATCTCGCAATGCCTTTGCGGCAATATCGTATTTACCGTGTTTCCATACCAAGTGAAGGAACGGCTCTTTGATCCTCGAAGCCTTTAGCGCTTACCTGCAAAAGCAGGAACACCGGGAACGCGCCCCTGAGCGGCATTTGTACGACTGGCTGGCCCGCATATTGCTGTTGCCGCCTGCGCCGGATGATATGGTGAGTCGGGTGATCCACGCTGAAATCGAAATGATAGACTGCAACGGGTACCGAGGCTTTGAAGGCAAAAGCGCAACAGGGCATCAATTGCTGAAAAGCCTGGTTGGGTATTGCCGAAGTTACGACCACTGGCAATTCTCCCGCTGGATTCACGAGCTGCGGGCATCCGATTTTAGCCGGTAGTCCGGCTCCGGGGCTTAGCTGGCTTGCAGGCTGACGGCCTGGCCGGGCCTAGTCAGCGAATCGGGGGTGATGATGCCGATGGGGCAACCGTCTTTCACCACCGTCAGGAATTCCCGGCGGCCCAGGCGCAGCATTCGCTCGGCTTCCTGGGTGTCTGCATCTGGGCCAATGGCCAGCAGGTTGGTTTTTAAATGTTCCCGTACATCCTGTTCCCGTAGCAGCGATTGCGAAAGCCGTTCCATGTCCTTGGCGTAGGCGATCCCAATCAGCTCGTTGCAATCCAGCACGAAAATCCAGGGCCGACGCCAAAGGGTCATCAGCCGCAGGGCTTCCGCGGCATAATCGTTCGCCGAAACTGTTGCTATACGGGAGTCCATAATGTCATAAACACGCATATTAATTCTCTCTACGCGCGTTTGGCGCGTTCTCTCTCTCAACTCAGTGGGTGCCGTGCGCTTTGCTTTGCGTGTGGGTGGGGAATAAGTGCGGATCACGCCTCCGCCTGTTTCAAAGCCACGATGTACTTACAGTATACAGCAATGGTAAATAGCGTATCGCTCGAACAAGCATCTGTCTATTGCTCGTTCGGGTAAGAAATCCCGGCTTCCGTGATTGAGTGGCTCAAGAGAGGTGAAAACGGACGAGTATGCACATACGGAACAGTCTTTGAGACCGTGAAGAAAGAAAAAAGCACAACCCTTGGGAAGTTGTGCGCGCTATGAGGAGTTAACTGTAAGTGCAAGTTGAAGTGAAGTCTTAAGTCGGAGTTGAGAGGTTGAGATAATGAGGAGATAGAGTCAAATCTTATATAAAATATATAGGCAAGGGGGCCTGAAACTTTAATTTCAGGGCAAAACCATTCTGCACCAAGGGTTTATCGCTCCAAACAACGGCTAAAACCCAGTGGATTGGTTATGAGTTGTTATAATTGTTAACAATTTCCCAAAATACTTGTAAGGCGCTGAAATTTGGCTCAATAACCCAGCGAAGGTGTGGTCTGAGCTGAAGGGCCGCACGGCGCAGGCGCGGGAAGGTGAATGGCTAGTCGTAGGGGCGGCGAATCAAAATGGCCGGTGGGAAGGACACGTAATGCCTGCGCCGCAAGATTCGTTTGAGATCGGAAGTGAGTCCGCCTGTGGGGTCGGGCGAACTGTCATCGATCGCGCCGGGGGCGGGCAAATCGTTTTTCAGGAATTGGAGTAAGCACTCTTCGTTCAAATTCATGGTTCAACCCACGCTTTTAGCGGAATGGGCGGAGCCGTCTGGTTTATCCGCCCTAAGCACTATCCTAGAAGATTCCGCCTGCGCTTAGCATCGGCCAGCCGGTTTATGTTGAAAACGCCGGTAGATCTAACCGGCCCAGGAGCGACCCGGGAATCCAGCGGGGCCGCAATTCCATCCGGCGGCCTTCCGTCAATAACTGACCTGCAACAGGCTTGTTCTGGTTAAATTTTGGAGTCCATTTCGTAACCCAGAATGGCCCCTGCCACCGGCCCGACCACACCGCCAATCAGCGGGATATTCCGGCCCAGGGAAAAGCCTAGGCTGGAGCCTGCCAGTACCCCATCCCAGTTGGGATCTTGCGGGACGTTGCCTTTGGGTCGCCCGCTTGAGCTTGAGGCGGCCAGGCCATCGGCTTCGGCATGGGAAAAGTCGGAATAGTTGAACATGAAGGCTTGCATGTGAAACACTTTTTCTGGCTGCCGTATGATGTGGAAACAGCCGAACGCCAATAGGCAGAACAAGCTGCCTAGCGCCACGATGGCGGCCAGTGTACGATTGCCGATTTTAATCAGCTTGCCGGTTCCCCGGTGCAGGGATTCCAGAAAGGTGCGGCAATGGGTGGTCATGGCACGACTCCTTCCTGCGCGGATAATTCTTGCGAAGAAGTCCGGGCAGAATTATATCTTTATTAAATAAAAACAATCAAAAGGGCGAAATTGCCCTATTCTGCAAGCGTTTTGCCATTTTCAAGGGATTGCCAGTCGCCCGAAAGTAGCTGGTTACATCTCCCCCCGAACAGCTACAATGAAAATTGGTAATGAACGAGTACGATCCCTCATGCAAACCCATGCAAAAGGTGATGATGAATAAGCCGGTGGTTTTTCGTTACTTGCTCCCTAGTATAGGGCTGCTCATGGCTTTTTGCCTATTCTCCGGATGGGGAATGGCCGAGAAAACCGTTCAGGCAGGTGCGCATTACTCCGATAAGGCTGAGCTGGACACAGTTAAGGCCGATCTGGGCAAAATTGACGGATATGCCGCCTCAGGCGCTTACGAGAACGCCTCGGTGATTGCGGGGCAGGATATTAAAGCGCGAGGCATTTACAAGGCGTATCTGGAGCGGGCCTCTAAAATCAGCACGGAATTGCTATGGGTTCGAAAACGGCTGGATCTTCAGGACAGAACCTTGTCCTTGCAGCAGTTGGGCGCGTTATCGCAGCGGCTCAGCCTGGATAATGTCCGGTTTAAAGGCACCTTTACCCACGGAGAGGAAAAGTTCCAGAGCTACCAGCTAATAGAAAAGGCGGTTTCTAATCTGGACGACGCCATTAGCTACTGGCGGCTTTCCAATCGCTTCCGTCGCATGTACCGGGGTGGCGCTCTGGACAAGCGGGAAGACGACGAACTGCTGCAAACCAAGCTGCAAACCGCCCTGAACGCCATTGATGAACTGAATGCCATTATTGAAACTCGTGAAGCCCTTGGCAGGGACTTGCAGGAAGATTAACCGGGCCTGCCCGCCCTTGCGCGCGCCTGTAAAGGAAGGGCTGATTGAGGGCGGCCCGTTCAAGTGGTTTGGCTTGGATTGGGCTTGATTATTTGGTAGAGTGGGCCGAGAGGTTTGCCGGGATCTCCCTAGGCGATCCCGTGATATATAGACATATAAAAGATTAGAGCAAGTGTTTAGGAGTTGAAAATGGCAGTTATGACCCAGATTCCAAGTGAAATTAAAGATATTTCCCTGGCCCCGCAGGGTAAAAAACAAATTGAATGGGCCGATCGCGATATGCCCGTGCTGGCCCAAATCCGTGAGCGTTTTGCGAAAGAGAAGCCGTTTGCCGGAATCCGTCTGTCTGCTTGCTGCCACATTACCAAGGAAACCGCCAACCTGGCCCGCGCGCTGCAAGCCGGTGGTGCGGAAACCGTGTTAATCGCCTCCAACCCGCTGAGTACCCAGGATGACGTGGCTGCTTCCCTGGTTCAGGATTACGGCATTTCCGTGTACGCCATTAAAGGCGAATCCGTGGAGACTTACACCAAGCACGTCAACATCGCACTGGATCACAAGCCGCAAATCATCATCGATGATGGTTCCGATGTGGTCGCCACGCTGGTTCAGGAGCGTCCTGATCTGGCCGCCAACATGATTGGCAGCACCGAGGAAACCACCACTGGCATCGTTCGTCTGGAAGCCATGCAAAAAGACGGCAAGCTGCCCTGGCCCGCCATTGCGGTGAACGACGCGCAGACCAAGCACTTCTTCGATAACCGCTACGGCACCGGCCAAAGCACCATGGATGGTATCATCCGCGCCACCAACATTCTGCTGGCCGGTAAAAACGTGGTGGTGGTTGGTTACGGCTGGTGCGGCAAGGGTTGCGCCATGCGGGCGCGCGGTCTGGGCGCCAACGTCATCGTCACCGAAATCAACCCCATTCGCGCCATTGAGGCCGTAATGGACGGGTTCCGCGTGATGCCCATTGCCGAAGCCGCGAAAATCGGCGATGTGTTCGTGACCGTGACTGGCAACCGCCACGTGATCGACAAGCACCACTTTGAAGTGATGAAAGACGGCGCGATTGTTTGCAACTCCGGCCACTTCGACTTGGAGCTGAACCTGGACTCCCTGGCCAAGTTGTCCAGCGGGCGCGAGCAAATCCGTCCGTTTATGGAGCAGTTCACCCTCAACAACGGTCGCCGGGTGCTGGTGCTGGGCGAAGGTCGCCTGATTAACCTGGCCGCCGCCGAAGGCCACCCCGCCAGCGTAATGGACATGAGCTTCGCCAACCAGGCTTTGGCCGTGGAATACCTGGTGAAGAACAAGGGCAAGCTCTCCAACAACGTGCATGTGCTGCCGGAAAGCTTTGACACCGACATCGCCACCCTCAAGCTGAAAGCCATGGGCGTGACCATCGACGTACTGACCTCCGAAATGACCGAGTACATGAATTCCTGGACTGTTGGGACGTAAAAACCGGAAATTTTAGAAAAGAAGGATCCAAACGGGTCCTTCTTTTCTGTATTCAAGTATTATTTGTAATAAAAAGGAGATTACAGGTGAATCGTTATCTTTCAAGGGTTTTGTTGCTAGCGTGTCTAACGAGCATGGCGAGTTTTTCCTTTGCTGGTTCGCAATTGCCTGCGCCTCAAAATCCTCAACAATGTGTTGAATATTTTGTTCAAAATGGCAAACTGGCTTGCAATACGGCCATTACTCAGCTTTCACCTGATTTAAAACCGGCCCTTCAGGTGCTTCCAATTGCGCCAGTGCTTGATGGGCGAGCATGGCGCTTAAACTGGTGGAATCAGCAACCGAATCAACCCATGATGGAGTATGGCCTGCCAAATGAAAAAGTAGGCGCTTGGACTGAATTGGTCACGACTCAATTTTTTCCCGGTTTGCAGCAGAGAATGACACCACAAAAGTTTATGGAATTGATGATGGATCAGATGCGGCAACAGGGCTTTAAGCCCACAGTCAACGTGATTTCCAATAAACCGACCGATCTGATGTATGAATTCATTGTGACGGACACGCCTGCCGAAAATCAGCATGAATTGCAACGCATCTGGACGAATGAGACAGGCATGTATGTGATGCATTACGCAAGCCGACCAACTATGTCGAAAGATCGACGTGCGCAGTGGATTGATTTGTTGAATAAAGCTCAAGGCTTGCGGGATTAATCGACAAAGCGATATTTGAGCAGAGTCCATACGGCCACAATGCCGTCGCGCCAGGTGATTTTCTTGCCTTCGTCAAAATTCCGTCCGCTGTAGGAAATGGGCGCTTCAAACAGGCGAACTTTCTGTTTGAGGACTTTGGCGGTAATTTCCGGCTCAAAATCGAACCGATTGGAGCGGATGGTAAGGGGCTTGATGATTTCCGCGCGGAACGCCTTGTAGCAGGTTTCCATGTCCGTTAGCGTGGTGTTGTAGAGAATATTGGTAATAAAGGTGAGGAACTTGTTGCCAAAGTAATGCAGCACGTTAAAGGCGCGCACCGGCTTGCCCGCAGTCAGGCGGCTGCCGTACACCACATCGGCCTTGCCGTCGATGATCAGTTGGATGAGTTCCGGGTAATCCTGCGGATCGTATTCGAGATCGGCGTCCTGAATCACGATTAAATCGCCGGAGGCATGTTGAATGGCGGTGCGTAGGGCAGCGCCTTTGCCCATGTTGCGTGGATGATACACCACCTTGTAAAGCGGGTTGCTTTCGTAAGGTTTTAATAAATCCAGGGTGCCGTCGGTGGAACCGTCATCCACCAGGATGATTTCCTTTTGCAGCCCGCAAAAGTCCACGGCCTCCACCTTGCCCAATAGGACGGTTAAAAAACGAACCTCGTTATACACGGGAATCAGAATGCTGATTTTTTGCGGCGTTGAGGAATCGCTCGTCATCAGGCGGAATCCTGGGTGGGAATGTTTTCCAGCAATTCGCTGGCCGGGCGGTAAGTGGGGCTAATCAGCAGGCATTGCTTCAGCATCAGCTTGGCTTCCGGGTAATGCTGCAAGGCAATGCTGTATTGTCCCAGGTGGAAATAGATTTCCGGATCGTTGGGCAAGGCTTTTTGCCCTTGTATCAGGAAAGCACCCGCCCGGTTCAGCCAGCCGCAATGCATGAGCGACCTGCCCGCGAATTTGGGGCTTTCCAGGTTAATCTGGCTTAAAAAGTCAATGTAGCTCAGCACGTTTTCCAGGTAGTCGGTGCGACCGGCCGCAATCAGGTTGGCAATGTCGCTTTCAATGTGGTTGCGAATCTGGAACAGACTGGGATAGGTACGCAACTGCTGGGTGATCATGCCATACAGGTGAATGCACCAGTGGTTCTGGCGTTCCGCCAGCAGTTTGCTCCAATGCTGCTGCACCTGGCTGAGATCGCCTTGTAGCATGGCGCAATAGCCCGCCTGGTAAGCATCATGCATTTTATCGTACAGCCGGATGGCCGGTGAAAACTTTTTCTGGCTGCGCAGGACAAGACCCATTAATTCGGAGGTGGCCCTTTTTTCGGCCACGCTTTTGGGCTGCTCCATAATCGGGATGAGCGCCGCTTCCGCCCCCTGGGGATCGTTTTGCTTGAAAAAAAGATCCCGCGCTGGCTGAAGATAGGACAGAAACGCCATTGGCCTAGCTATCCTGCTTGGCAGGGCTGGGTTTAATCAGGCTGACCGCTTCGATCGCTTCGTTCAAAGCCTTGGCGTCTGCCTCTTTATTCGCCTGCAGGTTGGCCTTTTTAATTTCTTCGTAAATTTCTTCGCGGTAAATGACGATGTGCTTGGGCGCTTCAATGCCAATTTTGACCGAATCGCCCTTGGTTTCCAGAATCGTCACTTCAATCTCGTTGGCGATAATAATCTTCTGGCCGGTTTTCCGGGTGAGTACCAGCATGGGCTACTCTCCTTTTTCCGAGGAGGCCCTGGAAGTCGCAGACGAGGAGGAGCCGGTGGTCTGCTGCAAAATGTCGTCCGGTATCAACCGGGCTTTGGTGCTGTATCCTGTCTCGGTTAAAACAATTTGCATGGCTTTGCGCAGCTTCTGGTTAATTACGACGGGACCTAACAGGTTGGTGGTCATTTTACCGGGATCTTCCTGGGGAATGTTCACAATCGTCACCACCAGGGCGTCCTCGGCGGCTTCCAGCGTCAGTCGCCCCGCCAGCTCGTCGGATAGTTCAAACTCGTAATCAACCCCGAAGAACTTGGGATTGGTCACCACGAAAGCCAGTTCCGGCTCGTCAGCGGATTGCAGCCATTTGAAGGGGGAATCCTCCGCATGGTCTAAAATCACGTAGCGAAGGGACTTTTCGAAGCCGAGGATGGGTTCTACAAAGTGAATGACCCGATTTTCCTCTACCTCTACTTCGCCGAACCGCACGGTATCAATGATCATGTTAGTCATTTAAAATTACCATCTGCCGGATCTTTTTACTTTTCAAGTCTCTCTCTTGTATAATATCTCTTTGGGGATGTTTAAATTGTAACGTTACCTAAACTATTCTAAAGAAAAAGTCATAAATGGGCCAGTCTTTCTAAACTTTTTCCCAATCCGCCCGAAAGGAAAAGGGTCGATAAAAAGACAGAAGCAGACGACAAAGCATCATCAAAGGCAGCAGAGGGAATATTGGGATAGATCATGATAGTACCCATCACGCAAGACGAACTGGAGCGGCTTCTCAGGGAGTCCGAACAGATTGCCAACGACTGGAATACTTATATCCAGTTCCGTCGCAATCGGGACGCCATTATGAAAGAGTTCATGCCGGAAGAAGGCAGGAATTAGAATCCGCTTCGCATCCCCACAATTGTATGTTCCGGATTGACGAACCAGGTTCGTCGCATACCCGTTGAACAACCTTCAATGAAAAACCGAATATTTTTACTGTGGAATGAATTTTCATCCGGTATAGTAGAGATCCTGACTGAAACAGGGTACGGAATTTTGACGGAAAGTTTGGACAGGAACGATGCTGTATTTGGAAGGGCCGCTGGGTTCGGGTAAAACTTCCCGCTTGTTGGAAGAGACTGCCCGCTTGCTGGATCAATATCCGGCTTCTTCCATCCTGGTGCTGTGCAGCAACCATGCCCGCCAGCAAACGTTCATCGAAAAATTGCTGACTTCCCGCCAAACCCCGCTGGCCCAGTTGCCGGTATACACTTATGCGGGCTTTGTGCGTAATACACTGTTCAATTACTGGCCGCTGGTGGAACAGGAAATCGTTAACACGCTCAAAAAGGGCGCGCCTCATATTCGACCCGAACTCTCCGGGCTGGAGGACACCGAGCTGATGCTCAAATGGCTGCTGGCTCGCCTGCGCCGGGACGCCGCCCAGCATGGCCAGTTGGTTTTCGATAACTTTCCGGGCAACGACCAGCATATCCTCAAGCAGATTGTACGGCGGCTTCGCCTGCGCTCCGAGAACCAGTTGACTCGCAAGGACATGCAGGATCGCTCCATTCTGCTGGAAGAAATGTGCGGCCCGGAAGTGGCCTGGCTGGAAAAGCAGTTCGATATTGAGAGCTATACCCTGCGGGTGCTGGATCCCAACAAGCAACTGGATATTTTCAACAGCCTGCTGAAAAAAGAAAACGCCATGTCCCAGTGGCTCCAAACCGAAATAAAGCATCTGGTGGTGGATGATGTGGATGAAACCATTGTGGCCCAGCAGCGGTTGATCGAGTTTCTGGTCCCTTCGCTGGATACCTTGATGCTGGCGGCGGATTTGGACGGCGGCTCCCGGCGGGGATACCTGAATGCCTATCCGTACGACTGGCATGCGCTCAAGGCCATGCGTCCGGGGGAAACCGTGGTGCTGGATCGGCTGGATGATTCGTACACGGCGGCGCAAACCTTGCTGGCCAACTGGAAAACCCAGCAGGGTTTCCAGCCCCTGCCGCCCATGGTGCAGCTGAACGACAGTTTTATTACCCGTGTGGAAATGCTGGAGCAAGTAGTGGAAGACATTCTGGCCTTGCTGGAATCCGGCTACAACGCCGGGGATTTCTGTCTGGTGCTGCCTCGTACCGATTTTTTGAGCTTTTACCAGTTGCAAAACCGGCTCAACCAGCGGGGAATCCCGGTGCAATTGCTATCCGGCACCAAGCGGCCCAGCGATAACCCCAAGTGCAAGGCGTTTATTTCCTTGTTGCAGTGGGCCAATGCCCGTAGCTGGAAATCGTATCCCTCCCGCTGGGAGATTAAAACGATTTTTATGCAGGCGCTCCAGTTCCATTACCTGCCCGAACTATCGGGAGAGAGTCTTGATGTCCTGTCACAGGCGGTTTTCGACTGGCTGAATACGCAACCGGACAGTTTTTACCAATTGCCGCCCATCGAGACTCTGCCCTTTGAAATGAGCCATGTGGCCGTGGCTCGGTACCGGACGCTTTCGGACTGGCTGCAAAAAGCGCCGGGCCTGGCGTTCGATCAGCAGTTGTATTCGCTGTTCAAAGAGGTATTGGCCCCGTTTTCCAGCGAGCGGGACGGGTATTCGGACTTGAACCGGATTATACAGAGCTACTTGCGACAGCGAGATATTTATAACGGCCTGACCGCAGCCACCGGCAACGCCGAAGGGCTGGTAGTGGGCGATGATTTTAACCGCTGGTGGCTGGAGCAGGTGAAAAGCGGTACCATGGCCGATACCCCCGAAATGCCGGAGGCGGTGAGCCCGGAGGCGGTTGTTATTGGCACTCCGCAAAAGGTGATTGATATTGAGCTGTATCGCAAAGTGCAGTTCTGGCTGGATGTGGGCGCGCGTGAATGGGCGCGCAGCGATAACGCGCCTTTGTATAACGCCTGGGTGCATTCCGCCGTATGGGATGGTTCCACTACGGCGTTTACAGAGGAATTCAACGAGGCGGTGATTCGTACCCGCGCGGGCCACATTACCCGCACCCTGATGTTGCTGGCGACCGGGCAAGTGCGCTGCTACGCCAGCGAGCTGGACGATTTGGGCTTTTCGCAAATGGGTTTGCTTAAACCAAGGCTGCTGAACGAACCGGCTCCTGATACGAACGCCGTCTTGCAACGCGCCACACTCCGCCACGATCAAGCCCCTGTGCTGACATACCGTTCGGGAACCATGGCCATTAGCGCGGTGCCGGGCGCGGGTAAAACCTTCGTGAACGTGGAACTGTTGCTGGAATTGATTGAGCGCGGACTGGAGCCGGATCGAATCCTGGTGTTAACGTACATGGATAGCGCCGCCAAAACGCTGCTCAGCCGCCTTAAAAAGAAACTGGCCGGTATCACGAATAAACTGCCGGTGGTGTCCACCATTCATAGCCTGGCGTTCCGCATCCTGACCGAGAACGATCATTCCCTGCTGGCCGGTTTTTTGCCGGATGACATGACCATTCTGGATGATTACGCGCGCGGGGAAATCCTGGCCAAGGTGGCCATGGCGACCCAGCCGGAATCCGCCAAGAACACCGGGGACTGGCAACGGGCCATCGATCGCGGGGTGAACCATGTCAAAATGTTCGGAATTACGGAAGAGGCGGTGCGCGCGCAGATGCAAAGCATGCCGGGTAATTTCCGGTTGGCGGAATTTTTGCCCGCCTTGCGTCTGTATCACCATGAATTACACCATAGCGGTTGCCTGGATTTTACGGATTTAATCACCAAGGCGGTCGATATTTTGCGCCATTACCCCGATATTCGGGAAAAATACCAGCAGCAATTTGCGGTGATTATTGAGGACGAAGCGCAGGATTCTTCCCGGCTGTTGCAGGAATTTATTCGCCTGCTGGGCGGGGAAAAGCCCAATTTAATTCGCACCGGCGATACCAACCAATCCATTACCACCACCTTCAGTTCGGCGGATACTGCGGTGTTTCGGGACTTCATCAAAGGCGCGGAACATCTGGTTCAAATGACGTTCAGCGGCCGCTGTGCCCCGGAAATTATCGATCTGGCGAACTTCTGGATGGAGGAGGCCGCTGGATTTAAGGGTTTGGAAGCTGCTTTTGAGCCGGTCAAAATGCAGCCGATTGCAGGACAAAACCCTGCCTTGCTTTATTCGCCAAGTACTCAGTTGTTTGATCTGGATCGCCTGGAAGAGGAATGGCTGGTGGCGCAAATCCAGACCATTCGCGTAGAGCAGCCGGACGCCTCCATTGCGGTGCTGGTGCGCACCAACTCGCAGGTCAACCGGATTACCGGGCTTTTGCATCAGGCCAAAATTCCGGCGGTGAGCCTGAGTGACCAGCTCAACGTGAACCCGGTCTTTTCGCTGATCCTGGTGTCCCTCAAACTGCTGGCCTCCCCGGATGATTTGGCCCTGCAAAGCCGCTGGCACCAGTTGATGGTGGAGGCCGAAATCATTCCCGACAGCGGCGAACGTAAAGCTTTTTTGGAGGCGCACCCACTGGTGTACCACTCCCCGCTGGAATTGCAGGATGAGTTACTGAAGCAGTGGTATTATGACTTTCTGGACTTCGGACGGCAGGCGGCGGGTGGTAATATTAGCGCGTTGGTGGCGCGTATGGCGGATCGTTTCTGCCTGAGCGTGGCCGATCGCAGTAATGGTTATTTGTGCGCGCTGATGGCCCAGGATATTTTGAACGCATTCCAGCACATGGTGCATTTATCGCCGCTGGAGATCGTGATTCACCAGTTTGACGCTTTCCAGCGTTCATGGCGCGGCAGGAAGAGTTTCAGCGATGTGCTGCTCCAGCATGCCTCCCAGGTGGTGCAGGTGATGAGTGTGCATAAATCGAAAGGGCAGGAGTTTGAGGTGGTGTTCATGCCCTCTCTGCAAGCGGATCAGTATCCGCACCAAACGGAGAGCATTCGCTTTGACGAGGCGGATAAGCTCATTCAGGAACTGGATCGTATTGCCGCCAAGCAGGCTGGAAGACAACTCTCTGAAAGTTACCAGGAAGACAAGAAACGGGAAAAAATTGAGGAAGAAGCCCGCCTGATTTACGTGGGGCTGACCCGCGCCCGGCAAGCGCTATATTTGTCCGCGCACCGACAGAGCATGACCCGGTTCAACAAGTTGCGCAATATGGAACCGGCGGCGGCCTTTACGACGCTGGATGAAAAGCTGAACGGCCCGACAGAAGCGCAGGATAACGTGATCCCGTTTACAGGCGGAGGCCGCAATGTCCAGCTCCCATGAGTTCAGCCAGGTTTCTTCAGATGCCTTTAAGTCCTGGAGCCGGTGCAAGCGGCAGTTTTATTACAAGCATGTCAAACGTTTGCAATGGCCTGCCGATATCCAGCATTTCCGCCTGGGGCGGGATGTGCACAAGCTGCTGGATTATCAGGCCCGTGGGCTGGATTGCGATTTGCTGCTTTCCAACGCCCCCCGCGATGTGCGTTTGAGCTGGCAAAAGCTGATTACCCATCCCACCGTGCATTTGCCCGTACTGGCGAATGAATGGGCTTTCCATGTGCCGTTGCAAACCGAACAAGGCAAAATGGAGTGGGCCACCGGGCGGATTGATCGGGTTGCGCGTTCAGGGAATGAAATATGGGTCATCGATTGGAAGACCGGCACCGGCGTTCCCCGTAACCCGGAAGCCGATTGGCAAACCCGCCTGTATTTATACGCGCTGGTGGAGGTGGCTGGTACGCCATCCGCGGCGGACTTGGGGCTGAACATTGACGGCCCGCTTCGCCCGGAACAGGTGCGGTTTGTGTATGTGGAAGTCAAGGCGGACGAGGCTACGCCGGTTCGGGAAATAAGCATCGAGTACAATCAGGCCAAACACGATGCGACCCGCCAAGTACTTCAGACAATATTATCTCAATTGGCCGTTGAGGAAGATTTTGCTTTGCCGGATAATGGCGCTTGCCCGGATCGCTATTGCTCCTATCGCTCAATCTGCGGTATTGAGCGGATGAGCCTCGCTTCGGTTTAGTTTGTCGCTGTGCCAACCCGAATCATCTGGGGTGCCATGCCATAAGGCGGACTTGGGCGTTTTCCCTGGAGAGTTGCGAACCGCCTGAATGCCTGTCTTGGCGGGACGCATCCCCTGTTTATCACCGGAAGGAATCCATTCCCACATGAGGTTATTGAATCCCCTGTTGCCGCAGACTGGGCGGAAACTTGCTCAGTCGCCCCATCGTCGTCAGGTCGGGATGCCGTCCGTGCAATTTAAAGGAGAGGATTCTACCCGTCCGTTACATACGGTTTTTATGGCCTCTACGCCTAAAAACCAGGCCATTTTGCGGGAAATGGCTGCATTGGCCGGGGCGCTGGGTTTTCAGCTCAAAATTATGGATCGAAAACAAGTGTGGAACGCTGGTGACTTTTTTGAAAAGAGGTCATTGGCGGATACCGTCCCTTACGCCTGGGCGCAGGATAACCTGGCCTTTCACCCTGGCAGGGCGCTGGTGATGGAGCCAGCCAACGCAGTGTTGAATCCTTACTTTAACCAATTGTACGCCGCAGTGCCAGCATCCTTGAAAAAAGCGGTTCGCGCCGTGCAATCCAACTTGCTGGGCGGCAATTATTATCATGCATTCAATCAAAAGGGGGATCCCTTGATTCTGCTGGGAGAGAATGCGGTACGGAATACCCAGTCGCTGCTGGAAGATGAGTTGGACGAGAGCGTTAGCTCAAAGGACGCCATTGACTTGATTGCCGCCGATTTGCAAGTGAAGCCCGACAAGCTGGTGCTAGTGCCTAATTACCCTGAAACGGCGGTCAAATCCCCTTTGTTTTACCACATTGATTTAATGATGAAGCCTTTAAAGAACGGGCAGGTGCTGCTGCATAACTTTAAGGCGACGGATGGTTTATTGCAGGATGCGCTGCGGGATATTCACGACAAACGGCAGGAGGAAGCAATAAAGGGTACCTCAGGCCCGCAGTCTCGGGAAAAGCTGGATTTGTTGGAAAGCCTGGTTACAGCCATGCGCGTTAACAATCATGCGCTGTACCAGGTTTATGGGCCGGTGGTGAAACAGGCGGCTAAAACCCTGGAAGACAACCACTTTCAAGTGGTGCGGGTGCCCGGCGTGATTGGGCATTTTCAGTATAATTTCATTAATTCGGTGGCCACGGGCGGAAATTTTATCAGCAACGGCAGCGATATTCTGGCTATTCAGGCGCTATGCCCCCAAGGGCAGATGGAGCATGAGCTTGCCCCGAATGTCCTCGCGGTTCCTGCGTTTGGGCTGCAAGTGCGAAACCATGGGGTGGCCCGCTTTGTGCAGCAGGTCATGGGGGAGGACGCCCAGTTGAGCCTGTCTGAATTGGGAAAACGGATGGGGCGAACGACAGGCTCGCTTTCATTTGACGAGTATTGCCGGATTCGCCTGAAGGATCGCAGTCCCAGCCTGAACCGCCTGTTTGAGGAAGCGGGAATCAAGACCTTCAGCCAACGTTTTGCGGAGATACTACAAAAAAGCGGCGTCGGGATGGATCAGGTCTTTTTTGTGAAAGGTCGCACCGAGGAGCATCCATTGGGCGAGATTTCCTCGGCGCTTAACGGAAACAATGCTGGCCTGCATTGCATGGTGTCGGAATACCGTCCCTGAGCGCGCCTTATCAAAGGCTTTTAAAACAAGGCGGTCGGGGTTTAATCGAGATCCAAACCAATATCAATGGCGGGTACGCCCAGGGTGATTTTACTGGTGGAAATGTAATCCACTCCGGTTTCGGCGTAAGCGCGAATGGTGTCCAGGCTAATGCCGCCGCTGGCCTCGGAAATGGCTCGGCCATCAATGATGGCCAGCGCCTGACGAATGGTTTCCGGGCTCATGTTGTCCAGCAGAATGATGTCCGCACCGGCCTCCACGGCTTGTTGCACCTGTTCCAGCCTATCGGCCTCCACCTCAATCTTAATGGTATGGGAAAGACGGCCCCTCAGTTCCCGAATGGCGTCCGCAATGGGGTTTTGACTGGCGTCCGCCAGCGCTTGCAGGTGGTTGTCTTTCAGCATCACGCAACTGCTCAGGTTCAGCCGGTGGGGCATGCCCCCGCCGTGCAGGACAGCCTGCTGTTCTAGCAGGCGCAAGCCGGGCGTGGTCTTTCGGGTATGGGTGATTCTGGTGTGGGTGCCGCTGAGGGCGGCCACGTAGCGGCTTGTTTCGGTGGCAATGCCGCTTAAATACTGCATAAAGTTCAACGCGGTGCGCTCCGCCTTCAGCACGGAAGCCATTGGTCCGCTGACCGTGCCGATAAGATCGCCCGCCTGAATGGATTGCCCGTCCTGCACCGCCGGTTCAAACACCAACGCCGGGTCAACGCCCTGAAAAACCAGCGCCGCGGCTGAAAGACCCGATACCACACAGGCTTGCCGAACCCGGATGAGTGCGGTCTTGTGAATTTCCGCCAGTTTGGGCAGGTTATCGGTGGTGACGTCCCCCTGTCCCAAATCTTCCAGCAGGGCGGCATCCACAATGGCCTTAACCGCCTGGCTGAATGGGGTTTCCTGCATATTTGGGGGCATCTGGGCGGTCATGGTCATGGAATCCTTGTCCTTCCGGCGCTTCCTTGGCTGGTAGCCGCCAAGGGCTGTAGCTCTTTGGTTTCAGGGTAATCGGTTCGGGTGTGCGCTCCCCGGCTTTCGGTTCGGGCCAGCGCGGCGTCCGTAATCAGCCTTGCCACTTCCAATTGGTTGAACAGTTCCGTCCCCACCGGTACAAACGTCTGCCAGTGGTTTTGGATGGTTAGTTCAATAAGTTGTTGAATCCGTGTTTGCGCTTGCCGCAAGCCTGTTTTGCTGCGTAAAATGCCAACATGTTCCCACATTAAGCGGTGTAACTCTTCCAGCGCGTTTCTCATCGCCAAACCGGCTTCTTTTGAATCGCTATTCAGGCTGAATTCATGGGGTGCTACGTGTATGCTGCCATCATTTAATTTGAATTCCCGGTTTAATGTTTGTCCGCCGTTGGCAATATAGGCCGATACCCGGCGAGCCAGCACCACACACTCCAGCAGAGAATTGCTGGCCAGTCGATTTGCGCCGTGAAGGCCCGTGTAAGCTGTTTCTCCAACTGCATATAGGCCGGAGATGGTTGATTTCCCGTCCACATCCACTGTAATTCCGCCCATCAGGTAGTGGGCGGCAGGGGCCACGGGGATCCAGTCCTTGCGAATATCCACCCCGAAGTTCAGGCAACTGGAAAGAATGGTGGGGAAGCGACTTTCAATGCTTTCCACCGGCAGATGGGTAATGTCCAGGTATACGTAATCCATTTTGGCGGCTTGCATTTCGGCGTAAATAGCCCGCGTAACGATGTCTCTGGGCGCCAGTTCCCCGTCCGGGTGGTAGTTAAAAGCGAAACGCTCACCGTTTTTGGTGCGTAAAATCCCGCCTTCGCCCCGTAATGCCTCTGAAACCAGGAAATGCAATTGCCCGTTGGCGTAAAACGCGGTGGGGTGGAACTGGATGAACTCCATGTTCTCGATTTTGGCCCCAATGCGGTGGGCTAACGCAATACCGTCCCCGGTTGCGATGGCGGGGTTGGTAGTGTGGCTGTAAAGCCTTCCCAGCCCGCCCGTGGCAATGACCACATGGGGGCTGAAAATCGCCAGCGCCTCTTGCCGTTTGTAATCAACCGCCCGGCAACCGATGCAACGGCCGTTATCCACAAGCAGCTCCACCACTTGGGCGTACTCAATCACCTCAATTAGCGGGTCTTTGCGAACCTTGTCAATCAGGGTCATTTCTACCGAATGTCCGGTGGCGTCCCCGCCCGCATGCAGGATACGCTCAATGCTATGGGCGGCTTCCCGCGTCAGGGCAAGTTCATGGTTGGGCTTGCGGTCGAACGGAACGCCGTAGTGAAGCAAGTCCTCAATAGCAGCGTAGCCTTCCGCCAGAATGGAGCGCGTGGCGCTTTCGTTGCATAGCCCGGCCCCGGCGCGGATGGTGTCTTGCAGGTGGAGTTCCAGCGAATCCCCTGGGTTGCTGGGCAAAACCGCCGCGATTCCCCCTTGGGCGTAACGAGAATTGCTTTCATCGAGGGCGGATTTTGTGACCAGTAAGGTCTTGATGCCGTGAGAGGAAAGCTTTAAGGCTGTAAATAACCCCGAAATGCCGGTTCCGACCACAAGGGCGGAAACCTGTCTGGTGCTAAGGCTAGGGTTGGGCATGGCAGAAAGCGCGCTCGGAAGATTCAAAAAGATAAAAATGCCACGCAATTATACATCAAATCGGTAAGGAAAGTCCTTTGTTCCCAGCCGAAGCCGCTTCTGCTGAAAAATCGGGTCTCACCTGCTAGACTGGAAAAAGATATTGTATGGGGAGAAGCTATGCTTACCGGCGTCGAAAGCCACGGTATAGATGTTTCCTTTCTGGCCATTACCGTACTAATCTTTTCCATTGGCGCGATTCTGGCCTACTTCTTGCAGCGTGTCCATCTGCCTACCTTTCTGGCGTTCATTTTAACCGGCATGATCCTTGGCCCGGACGCCTTGAACCTGGTTAAAATTGATGAAATCCGCACCATGGCCCAGGTAGGCATTATTTTTCTGTTGTTTGTGGTCGGGTTAGACCTGTCTGTCGATAAACTGAGGCAGCTTCGTTACCAGGCACCCCTGGCGGGTGTGTTGCAGCTGGCGTTTACTACGCTGATTCTTACGGTATCGCTGCATTATTTGGCCTCCCTTCCCTGGCAACTAGCATTTATGTTGGGTTCCATCCTTTCCCTGAGCAGTACCGCCATTGTCCTGAAAAGCCTGGAGGAACATCGGGAAATCGACACCGACCATGGCCGCTTGATTCTGGGCATCCTGATTATCCAGGATCTTTCCATTATCCCCCTGATGGCGTTGGTGCCTTACCTGAGTCGGCCCGTAACGCCTGATATTGCGGTTAATTTGGCAATGGTTCTTCTGAAGGCGCTTTGTTTTGGCGGGCTGGCGGTTGCCGTCAGCTTGAAGCTGGTGCCTGCTTTCCTCGATCGGCTGGCCTCCACTAACCGGAAAGAAGTGTTTACCCTGGCGCTGGTGTGTATTGGCCTGGGTATGGCGTTGCTGACCCATAGCCTCGGCCTTTCCTACGAGGCTGGTGCTTTTGTGGCCGGGCTTTCGCTGAGCAGGAGCCTGTTCTGTCGCCAGGTAATCGCGGACAGCAAGGCATTTCGGGATGTGTTTATCACCCTGTTTTTCGTGTCGATGGGTCTGCTGTTCGATATTCACTTCCTGTTGCGCCATGCCTTGCTGGTGACTTGCGTGACCGGCCTACTGATTCTACTGAAGGGGTTGGCCGCCTATGGCTCTGTGAAAATCCTGCGCTTCCCGCATCGAACCTCTATGTGGGCCGCCATGTCCCTGTTTCAGGTGGGGGAATTCTCTTTTGTACTGCTGGGTCGAACGCTGGATACGGTGGGCAGGGTTTCCTCCTGGCAACAGGCGCTTTCTTTTTGGAGCCCGGCGGTGATTGACGCCATCATCCTGTCCATGTTCCTGACCCCATTGGTGTTACGCTGGTTCCACCGGATGACGGCCCCTTATTTCCAAACCTGGCGAAGGGAAGGATATCCACAGGAGCAGAGTGGGCTTACCTCTGAATTTGCAGGATTGCCTAGCAAGGTTGTGATTGCGGGTTTTGGCCCCACCGGCAGAAATCTGGCCAGCGCCCTGGAATCCACCGGCATTGCCTACAGCGTGATTGAGATGAATCTGAAAACCGTCCGAAAGCTCAAAGGCAAGGGAATCCCGTGCGTGTACGGCGATGTTTCCCGTCCAGAAGTGCTGGAAGAGGCTGGGGTGTCGGATTCTGGCATTTTGGCTGTTACGTTTCCAGATACCCGAACGGCGGAAGCAGCGATTCAGCAAGCCAAGCTCCTGAATCCGGGGATTCATTGCATGGTGCGCTCTCGCTACCGGGTGGATGTAGATCGTCTATACAAACTGGGTGTGGATAGTGTGATTTATGAAGAGTTTGAAACCAGCGTCAGCTTTATTTTTCACGTCATGCGGCAATTGGATTGCCCCATTCTGGAAACTGATCGACTGATCAGCATGGTGCGGGAATCCGAAAATTCTATTTTTCAGGAGCCGGTGAGCGGGGAACATCCTGTTTTTGGCCGGTTTAGCCTGCTGGAAGGCTCTAAAATCGAATGGATTGAAATTCAACCCGATTGCCCGCTGGTGGGCAAAACTCTGAGAGAGGCTGAAATCCGTGCTAGGACCGGAGTGAACGTGATTGCGGTGGTGAGCGCCGTCGATAAATCCCAGGTGGCGGCGGAACCGGACTTGGTGCTGCATGCGCGCGACGTGCTGGTGGGCGTGGGTAGCCTGGATCAGTTGCACGCGCTGGAGAATATGCTGTACGGTTAGGGACGAATGGGCACCTTACGGCCAGGGGCTTGCAGGGGCAAGGCTGGCTTGCCAGAAATTTGTTTGTGATAAAATCACATCACTTCTTGATGATTGTCGGAAGTGGGTCAATTTTTCAGGCCCACTTCTTTTCTTAAAGAGAAGAATTACTTTTCAGGAGTACTCGTCATGAAACGCGCCCCGGTCAAACCGATCCAATTGATGCCGGAACAGGTGCGGGAGATTGAAGCCGTCGTTTTCGCCGTGGTGGATCAATCGCTGGACTCCCGCTTTTACCTGCTGGATGTGGCCTGTGAAAAAGAGGCCGGATATTGGTACCTGCGCGTTTACGTCGAGGAAAAGGACGGCGCAATCTCCATTAGTGATTGCGAGCAGATTAGCCGCGATTTAGATCCGCTGGTGGAAGCCCTGCCTGAATTGGCAAACTTGGTCTACAGTCTTGAAATTAGCTCTCCGGGTTTGTTTAGGCCGCTAAGGCGTCAGCGGGAGTTTGATTTTTTCGCAGGTCGCGCGGTCAGGGTTGAAACCCCGATGCCGGTTGGAAAGGGCAAAAAAAAGGCAGTCCGGGCGGTGCCGGTAAAATCTGCCGCAGTGGGCCAGGAAGGGCTGTTGCAGTCTTATGACGCTGGCCGGAACGTGGTGGTGTTGAAAAACCCCCAAAGTCAGGAAGTTTTCGAGGTTGCCTTGGGTGATTCCAAGATGGTGTGCCTCAACCCGGCGGTGCGATTCCCCGAAGAGGATGAACTGCCGGAGTGACCCTTAAAATAGACATAAATATTTATTCAATCCGAATGACACAGGAGGCGTTACAAAATCATGATTAAAGTCGGACCCGCATTGATGGAACACGCGGAACAGTTGGAGCGGGAACGGGGCATCCCTCGCGATGTGGTGATTTCCTCGCTGAAGGAGGCCATGTTGGCTGCCTATAAGCGTTACGCCAAACTGGAAACCCTGACCGGCTATGAATGCCGCCTGAATGAAAAATCCGGTGAAATTGGGATTTACGAACTGAAAAAGGTGGTTAACGAGCTGACCGATCCGGCTGATACTGAGCTGGATGAGGAAGGCGAGGAAATTCCCATTGAGCCGGAAATCCTGCTGAAGGAAGCCCGCAAAATCAAGCCCGATGTGGAATTGGGCGATATTCTGGAAATTGAGGTGACGCCGGATGAATTTGGCCGGATTGCCGCCCAATCCGCCAAGCAGGTGATTACCCAGCGGATTCGCGAAGCGGAGAAAAAGCTGGTTCAGAAAGAGTTCGAGGAGAAGCGCGGCTCTGTGACCACGGCGATTGTCCAGCGGATCGAGGGTCGCAACGTGATTGTGAACATTGGCAAGTCCGAAGCGATTTTACCGCCTAAAGAGCAACTCCCGTCCGAATACTACCGGGTCGGAAACAAGCTCAGGGTATACGTTCTGGATTTGAAAGATTCCGGGCGTGTGCCGCAAATTATTGTGTCCCAAGCGCATCCGGCCATGGTGAAGGAAGTGTTCGAGCTGGAAGTCCCTGAAATCGAGGACGGCCTAGTTGAAATCAAGAGTATAGCCCGCGAAGCCGGTTACCGCACCAAGGTGGCCGTGGTTTCCCACGATCCGGATGTGGACGCCCAGGGCGCTTGTATCGGTACGCGCGGCAGCCGGATTCAGGCGATCGTGAACGAATTGAAAAACGAAAAAATCGACATCATCCGCTGGTCTGAAAACCCGGTGGAATTCATTGTCAACGCGCTGGCCCCGGCCAAAATCATTCGGGTGCTGATTATGCATGATCCCCGTCAGGCAAGAGCCTTGGTGATTGTGCCGGATGAGCAACTTTCTCTTGCGATTGGCCGGGAAGGCCAGAATGTTCGTTTGGCGGCCAAATTGACCGGCTTTAAGCTGGATATCAAGAGCATCAGCCAGGTTGAGCAGGATGGCGGTATGGCCTACTATGAGCAATTGGCCGCCCCTCCCGCCGACTATGTGCCGGAGGTGCCGGAAGGCGAGTTTGCGGAAGATTCTGAGGCCGTTGAAGGCGAACCTGCCCTGGTGGCCGCAGGGGATATTGCATCCGAAGAGGCGCTTGCCGCTGATTTGAATGGCGCGGTTGCTTCTGATGAAGCCTATGAAGCTGTTCAGGAGGAATCGCCAGAGTCCTTCGATGATGAAGAATCAGCCCCCGTTGTGGAAGAAGACGAAGAAGCCTGATGATATTGCCTGGAGAACGTGCTTGACAGACGAAAGAGTAAGACAATGCGTTAGCTGTCGTGCTTTATATCCCCGCAGCGGGATGATTCGTCTGACTTACAGCCGCGATAACTGCTTTGCAATTGACAACAGACCGCTCCTGCAAGGGCGGTCTGCGTATGTTTGCCGAAATGCCGCGTGTCTGGCCGAGGCTATCAAAGCGAAGAAGTTTCAGCGGACGTTGAAAAGAGCAATTCCGGATGATATAGTTGAAAATCTGAATGACCGATTGAAAGGAATAACCTCATAGTGACGGCGCCAAAAGTAAGAGTTCACGAGATTTCCAAAGTCCTTGGCGTCAGCAATGCCGAGGTGATTAACCTACTTGCCAAAAATTTTGGCGTGAGTGTGAAAAGTCACTCTAGTACGGTTGAACAAAATATTGCAGATCAGGTAATTGCCCACTTTAAGGGCGCAAAGGCTTCCCCAATCCCAGCAAAGCCGGTTGAGTCGCCAAAAGAAAGGCCGTCAACCCCTCCTGTTGTTAAGACCCCTGAGTCATCGGTCAGCACAAGCTCATCTGCTGTGGCTCAACCTGCCCAACGGACTGAGCCGCCTGTTGTGCAGTCTTCCGCGGCGCCTCAAACGCCGGTTGTTCCCCGTCCGGAGCAGAGAATTGACAGACGGCCGGAAATGCCTGCCAAGTCTGAGTCGTCTACGGTTCAGCCGCCTGCGCGCCCTGTTGATAGGCGTCCGGCAGGCGCAACGGGACAGCCTCATTCCCAGCATCCTCGTCCAGCTGCTCCGCCTCAAGGGTTTCAAGGGCAAGGTGGCGCTCCATCCCGCCAGCAGGAATATCGCCCATCAGCACCATCGCAAGGTGTAGGCTCTAGGCCGCCACAACAGCAAGGGCGTCCGCAACCCGGATTTCAAGGGCAGGGCGGCGCTCCATCCCGCCAGCAGGAATATCGCCCATCAGCACCATCGCAAGATACAGGCTCTAGACCGCCACAACAGCAAGGGCGTCCGCAACCCGGATTTCAAGGGCAGCGCCCCGGTGGGCCGCAGCCTCACAGGCCCGTCGCCCAAGGGGGCCAGCGTCCTTCGCAACAACAGGCTCAACAGCGCCCTCAACCGCAAGACCGGATGAGCGCCCGCCAGAAACGAGAGGAAGAATTGGCCGCACAGCAGGCATTGCCGAAGATTGTTTCCATTGATGAGCCGATTGTGGTTCGTGATTTGGCTGAAAAACTGAAATTGCGCGAGACTGAGATTATCAAGCATCTCTTCATGAAAGGGATGATGGTGACGGTCAATCAGACTCTGGATGTGGATTTCGCGAAAGGCGTCGCCAAGGAGTTCGGTTTTGAGGTGATAGAAACCGCGACCGTCAAGCATGAAGGCGAATATGGCCAATTGGATCAGGAAGGCCGGAAAAAGCTGGATGAGACCAAGTTCAGTAACTTGCAGGGGCGCTCTTCTGTGGTTTCCATTATGGGACACGTCGATCATGGTAAAACCACCCTGCTGGATTCTATTCGCGAGTCCCGTCACAAGGTTGTGGATTCTGAAGCTGGCGGTATTACCCAAAGCATTGGCGCGTATACGGTGGACAAGGATGAACATCGTATCGTGTTCTTGGATACGCCGGGTCACGAGGCGTTTACTTCCATGCGGATGCGCGGCGCGCAAGCCACTGATATTGCAATCCTGGTAGTGGCTGCCGATGACGGCGTGATGCCGCAGACCATTGAGGCTGTTAACCATGCCAAGGCCGCCAAGATTCCGATTATTGTGGCGGTCAACAAAATTGACAAAGCCGACGCTGATCCGGATCGGGTGCTGGTGCAGCTTGCAGATTATGGCTTATCCGCTGAAAAATGGGGTGGCGACACCTTGACGGTGGAAGTCAGCGCCCTGCAAAAACTGGGACTGGATGAGCTGCTGGACTCCATCTTGCTGGTTTCTGAGCTTTTGGAGCTGAAAGCGGATGCCACGGTTCCCGCTGAAGGCGTGATTATTGAAGCCCAGCTCGACAAGCGAATGGGGCCGGTTGCGACTGCCCTAGTGCAGAACGGCACCTTACGGGTGGGTGATAATGTCCTGATTGGTTCCGTAGGTGGTCGGGTTCGGGCCTTGATCGACGATCATGGCGCCCGGATTCAGGAGGCTGGCCCCGCAACGCCTGTGGAAATTCTTGGGTTGGATGGCGTACCCAATGCTGGTGACAGTTTCCGCGTAGTGCGGAACGACAAGGAATTCAAGCAGCAACTGACCGCCGGTAAACAGAAAGAGCGTGATCAGAGGATTGGCGTGAGCCGTGCCATGGCGGCCGGCTTTAGCGGCAAGTCCGAAATTGAGAGCGACAATGCGGTTAAGGAAAACCAGTTCAACCTGCTGGTGAAGGCCGATACCCAAGGCTCCCTGGAAGCCGTGGTGGATGTCCTGCAACGGATGACCAGCGATGAAGTGAAAATCAACATCGTGCATAGCGCAACGGGCGATATCTCCGAAGCGGATGTGATGCTGGCCTCAACTGCCAATGCACTGATTATCGCTTTCAACAGCAAAGCGGATGCTAATGCCCAGAAGCTTGCCGAGCAGGAAGGCGTTTCCGTCAAGCGTTATGAGGTGATTTATCA
Organism: Candidatus Melainabacteria bacterium; assembly: GCA_902168245.1. GTDB lineage: Bacteria > Cyanobacteriota > Vampirovibrionia > Vampirovibrionales > Vampirovibrionaceae > Vampirovibrio. The sequence continues at coordinate 8,237 of CABHPA010000053.1, read as the reverse complement.
CATCACCGAAGACATTGAGAAATGGGTTTTGGGCCAGTTGGCGCCGGAAACCGAGGAAGTACAAGCCGGTACAGCCGAAGTCCGGCAGATTTTCAAAGTCGGTAAATCAGGCATTATTGCCGGTTGTATGGTCACTAGTGGAAAAATGCTCCGTAACGCCAAGGCCATTGTTATGCGGAACGGCAAGGAGATTTTCTCCGGCCCGCTGAATAACCTCAAGCGTTTCAAGGACGATGTCAAGGAAGTGGCCACTGGTTATGAGTGCGGTATTTCCTTTGATCGATTCCATGATCTGCAAGAAGGCGATATCATTGAAGTTTACACCGTGAAAGCCCTGGAGCGGACTTCCCTGTAGTAATAATAGGGAGTACCCGGCGTTAGCAACGCAGGATGTTATAGCGACTCCAGTTTTTCCAAAATGAATTAACACAATCCCCGGAGGTATACTCCATGGCTAACCGAAACGATTTCAGCCGCACAGACCGGGTTCGCAAGGCGATTATTCGGGAATTTAGCGATATACTCACTCATGACGTGAAAGATCCCAAGCTGGTCAATCAGTTAATTTCGGTAACGGATGTGGAAGTCAGCGGCGATATGCGCCATGCAAAGGTATTCGTCAGTATTATGGGCGAAGAAAGTCTTCAGAACGAAATCATGGACGTTCTGAAGGAAAACACGCCTAAAATCCGTTCTGCGATTGGGCAGCGCATACGGTTGCGCTATACCCCTGAAATTGACGTTCGCTTGGACAACTCGCTGGAGCGCGGCTCCCGTGTGACCCAGCTCCTCAACCAGATTTCCCGCGGCGAAGTTTAAAATATCGCTATAATTAAAGAATGGCAAAGTCGGAAGGATTTGGGCTGTGACAGGTGATGCCTCATCAGGGCAGGGACAGCGCTGGCATGATAACCGGGGTGAATTGTCTCGCGCCGTGGAGCTGCTGGAAGCCATTCCGCCGGAAATCAGGCATTACATTGCTGAAGCGTTAATGGGCAAGGCGGATAAGGATTTTAACGCGGGGGAGATCCTTACCAGCCTCAAATCACTGGGCAAAGACAAAATTATGGCCTTGCATCAATCTCGCAAGAAGCGCCGCAGTTACGACCAGGATCCCAACCTGCACCAGATCGTAAACACCTTTTTTGTGTTGCCCGAAGATGCACAAGAGGGTCTGGCCGCCACTTTTCTGGAATTTACCGACCTGATGGTGGATTATATGGCCAATTGCGATTTGTTTGGGCAGGAGCCTAACCCGACAGACCTGCAAGAAATGCGGACGCGCTTTGTTGAGGAGGGGCCGCTTGCGGTGCGCAATTATCTGGCGGAAATCCATGAGGAGCTTTATCGGATTCTGCACACGGAGGAGGCGCCCAATACTCCCGCCAATAGCCCCAATGTGGCCTTGCCGGTTCAGGTGGATGACGGGATGAAGGTTAAAAAGATCCAGCCTGGCGATTGAAATCCGGCTTGGATTGGCGTCAGGAAGATTGGGCGATTGTTGCCCGGCTGGCGGCTGAAGTCCCTTGGACTAACTGGATGGCCGCCTGATAAGCCTCAATCATGCTGCATGGGTCGGCGATGCCTTGCCCCGCAATGTCAGGCGCGGTGCCGTGACTGACGGAGGTACGCAGAAAGGGCAACCCAATGGTGACATTCACCGCGCTAAAACCGGCCACCATTTTGAACGGGATCAGTCCCTGGTCGTGATACGCGGCCACATAGGCGTCATACTCAAGCCGGTTGATGTCAAAATGGCGAAAAGCCGCATCTGCCGCGACGGGCGGTTCAATCCCGAAGCCAAACTTCTGGGAAACCAGCTTGAGCGCGGGCTTGAGAATGCGCGCTTCCTCATCCCCTTCCAGCTCGCCCGCATGGGGATTTACGCCCAGCACACACAGGCGCGGACTGTTGATTTGGCAGTGCGTTCTGAAAAACAGCGCCAGATTCTCCAAAGAACGCTGAATGCCTTCAAGGGTCAGTGTGTCCGAAACCCTGCGCAGCGACACGTGCCGAGTCAGTAGCAACATGCGGAATTGCCGGTAGAGAAACAGCATATCGGACTGATAGGGCTGCTGGTAATACTCCCTCGCCAATTGCTGCAAAATTTCGGTATGGCCGGAAAACGGGATACCTGCGGCCTTTAAATGCTCCTTGGAAATAGGGCCAGTCACCAACGCCTGGGCATTGCCCCGGTGTATTTCAGAAACGGCCGCCTCAATGCTGTCATAAGCGATTTGCCCCGGCGCTTTGGCATTTACCCCCGTGCTTTGCAGGCTTTCATAGCGGAACCCCTCCCCTTCTGGCAGCCTCAAGCCTAATTGCTGGGCAGTAGCCGCCAGGTTGTCGATATCCCCGAACACGGTGACGGTATTGCCGCTAGGCCTGAACGCCTCCTGACACAGGAATTTCGCCGTGATCTCCGGGCCAATCCCGGTGGGATCGCCGATGGTCAGGCAGATGTTCTTGTTTTTTTCGGTCATATCAAGCATGGACGGAGGTGGATTCCCTTTGCTTGATAAACTTTATCACGTTCGCCAGCGCAAGCGGAGTGCCAAACCCGCCGGACTTGGTGACAATCCAGCGTCCTTGCCCGTCCATGCACAGGGGGATAGACTCATCCGCTTCCGCGATGAGTTCTAGCTCCTGTATATTCAGCCGTTGGCAGACTTCACAGGTGGTTTCCCCACCGGTAAGAATGAGTTTCACCGTTTTCTGGCGGCTGACCTCTGCGGTAATCCGCGCCAGTAACTCCTGGGCCTTTTGGCTGGCCTGCGCTTCGGAGATATGATGCTCCGCCGCAAGGCTTAACGTGCGCTGGTACGCCTCTTCCTTCAGCGCAGTGGACAGTACCACCGTGTTTCGATCACCCAATGCCGCCACAATCTGGTTGATGGTCTCTTCTACCGGGCTAAGCCCCAGCACCTGATCCGCAGGAAGGTCGAATATCTCCAATTGGGAGCCTTGGCCGTAATAGGCATAGTTATCAATCAGCCGAAGCACCTGCTGGCGGGTAATATCCGTGTTGCTTCCGCTGACAATCAGGATAGGGGAGGCGGCAATACTGAGGTTGGGCTTCTTCTTGAACAACGGCACGACCGTGCTTTCTTCCGGCTCTACCGCCCACAGGTCGGCCAATGCCTGCGCCAGCCCGGCGGAGCCGCAAGGCAGCACCCGCGCGTTCTTTTGGGCTTTTTCAATGGCCAGGGCTATTTGTTCCAGATCTTCGGTACTGGTAGCGTCAATTACTACCAGCTTTTTACCCTCTTTAATCAGCTCGTTCAGCTTGACCAATATGGGGCCAGCGCCATGCAAAACCTGGGACAGGGCAATATGTCCCACCAGTTCCGGTTTGGAATGTTGCTCCAAAAGCGTAGGCAAATGGGATTGCCGCACCGGGCATAACGGATCACGTCCCATCACTTTTTCGACGGGGACGCCGCGCACCAATTGGTAGCCCCCGACTGTCCGGCGCCCCTCTTGGGGGTAGGCGGGCGCGATGACGGCGCAGTGGGCCTTCATCTCTTCCAGCATCCCCAGGCACTCCTGGGCAATGTTGCCCCGTAAGGTGGAATCGATTTTTTTGTAGAAGTTCTCAATCCCCAGGCGATCCCGGCCCAACGCCACGGCTTGCCGCACCAGCGCCTGGGCTTCCAGGGCAGGGGTATGCCGGGTGCCGGTATTGATAGACCAGACCTGGTTTTCCTGAAGCTGCGCCGGGTTCGGCTCGGTCTGGCCGAAGCTTTGGCAATCCAGCAGCACATGCGTTTTGGCGTGGCTGGAGAAAAACTGCAAGGCCGTATCGCAAGCGCCCGTCAGGTCATCCGCCACAATACCAACGCTTAAACCGGGAAGTTGCATAAGGCTCCTTTGGGCTTACGAAACAAAACTGGGAAACAAGGCGCGCAACTGGCGCAATAGATATATAAGGCCGCTTGCCTACCCCGACCGAATGGCCGGGCGGTAGTGATACAAAAACGGCTCGCGAAACGAGTGTGCTAGAACGCTCCCACTTCGGAAGGCGCCGCGTTGTCCCGCTTGCTGCCTACAAAGCTGACGTCGTTGGCGCGAATCATCGGCCATTCTTTGGGGTTCCCGGCCTGATCAGTGTAGCGGCTCACTTCCAGTTGGCCGGTTACGCTGACCAGCGCGCCTTTTTTAATCCATTCGCCCACGAATTCCGCCTTGCGGCCCCACACTTCCACTGTGAACCAGTCCGTCACCCGGTTTTCCTTGGAAAAGGAGCGATCCACCGCTACCGAGAAACGGGCTTTAACGGTGCCGCTCTCAAAATACTTGATTTCGGGATCCTGTCCCAATCGTCCGACAATTACTACCGAATTTGCCATATTGATGGATCTCCCATTCTCTATATGCGGCTATTATACTGCAACCGCGCATCAACCCCAACGACCGGGACGATCAATCGCCCATGGTTTTACAAAAGGGTTTACGTTTTTTAGGCGGAATACTTACGCGTCGAGCGCCAGCAAGTCCCGAATTTCCTCGTGCAGCGCATTGCCGTTGGAGCCAATCAGGTGGATTCGTCGATCGGCGTAGGGGATTTCGCCCCCTTGCAGGTTGCTGACCTTGCCACCGGCCTCTTCCACCAGCAAAATACCGGCCGCCACGTCCCACACGGAGAGCTTGAGTTCCCAGAAGCCGTCCAGCCGTCCGCAGGCCACATACGCCAAATCCAGGGCGGCCGCGCCGGGTCGGCGAACGCCGTGGCAACGGGGGGCAATCCGCTGGAAGTGATCGATATTGTTCACGCTGGAACCAGCGATATCGTATGGAAATCCGGTGGCCAGCAGCGCGTGATCCAGGGTATGCACCCGGTTTTTGCTGACGAAGATGGGTTCGTCGTTCAGGAACGCGCCCCGGTTCTTGATGGCGTAAAACATTTCCTTTTTGAAGGGGTCGTAAATCACCCCGATGACCGGGATACCAGCCTTAAAATAGGCGATGGACACCGCGAATTGAGGGAATCCATGGGCGTAATTGGTGGTGCCGTCCAGTGGATCAATCACCCAGGTGTCGGAAAGATCAATTGAGGAGCCTTCCTCAAAGCTTTCTTCCGTCACAAAATGCTCTACGTCGCAATGTTTGCGCAGGGAAGTGACAATCAGCTCGTCGCATTCTTTATCCACCACCGTCACTAAATCGATGCTGGTGCCTTTTGTGATGATTTTCAGCGTTTCCCCAAAGGATTCCATCTGACGTTTCCCGGCCAGCAGGGCTGCGGTTTTTGCAGCCTTGAGGCAGCGCTCCTCGGCTTCCGGGCTTAGCGTTTCCAGGTTGGTGTCTTCTTGGATCGGGTTCATTTTGGGTCGGCTCCGGTTTTTAGATATGATATATAAATTAGTGACGTAATTAAAGCCGAAAGTTTACCGCTCGCCCATGAACGCCTTTTTGACCGAACCGCTCCGTATTGGCAACGTATCCGTCAACAGCCGGGTCATGCTGGCTCCCATGGCCGGTGTGACCGATGTGGTGTTTCGAGGGCTGGTGCGCCGATGGGCGCCGGATTCCCTGATTTGCACCGAGATGATCAGTTCCAACGGGCTGGTGTATTCCAAGCGGTTCGATGCGCCGATTCTGGACAAAACGGTGAGTGATCAGCCCATTGCCTACCAGTTGGCGGCCCACCGGGAAGAAGTGCTTTTAGAGGCCGCCCGCGCCATTATTCGGGATAAACAGCCGGATACCATCGACCTGAACATGGGCTGCCCGGTGAAAAAAATTACCGGCAACTTTGAGGGCTGCGCCTTGATGAAGGAGCCGGATCTGGCGTACAAGCTGATTTCTTCCCTGGTAAAAACGCTGGCGCAGGACGGTACACCCACGCCGGTCACGGTCAAGTTTCGCCTGGGCTGGGATAGCCAGAGTATGAACTATAAAGAATTCGCCCAAATGTGCCAGGACGCCGGGGCCAGCATGGTGACGTTGCATGCCCGCACCCGTGCCCAGGGCTATAAGCCCGGCTGCAAGTGGGAAGCCTTCGGCGAACTGAAGCAGCTTTTGAATATTCCGGTCATCGCCAACGGCGATATTTACTCGATGCAGGATGCCTTGCATGTTATCAACACCTACGGGGTGGATGGCGTAATGATTGGCCGTGGCACCCAGGGCCAGCCCTGGTTGATTGGCGATATTGATCAGGCATTGAAAACGGGTGTGCAGGTTCCCGAAGCCCCGGTGCAAAAACGTCTGGAAACGGCTTACGAGCATGCCCGCCTGCTGGTGGATTACCGGGGCGAAGTGACCGGCGTGAAGGAAATGCGCCGTCACCTGACCGATTACGTGAAAGGCTTTGCCGGGGCCAGCCAGTATCGGGGCCGTTTAACGGCGGTGAATACCCTGGCCGATGTGTGCGCCATTCTGGATGAGGTGATGCAATCCGTTCTGGAAGCCGCGCAAGCCGGAAATCTGGCGGTGGCGGTTTAAATACCCGCTCAGGGCTTGGGGTGCTTTAAAAAGAAATCCAGCATTAACTGCGTGGCGGAAATTTCCTGGGTTGGCTCCACGCCGCCCAGGTAGGATTTTCCGCCCGGCCAGGCATGCCCGCCGCGTTGAACGCTGTAAAGCGTCACGTTGGCGTTGCCGTCGCAGCCGGAATAAACTTCCTGGGTAATCGCGCCGGTCTGGGTTTTCTTGGGCGCGGGGGCGCAATGGTTGTGGTTTACCCAAAAACCCACGGAATAGGCGACCGAACGATCGATGCGATCATGCCGGAGATCCGCCTTTTGAATGGGGTGGCCGCCCTGGTACAGCACATGCAGGTCGGAGGTTCCATGGAACGCAATGACCGAAAGCGGCGCTTTGGGCTTGCATTGCGGGTCGTTCAACGCGCCCGCCACCGGGGCGATGGCGGCCAGTTTGTCGGAAAGCTCGCAGCCCAGCTTGTAGGTCATCATACCGCCATTGGAAAGCCCGGTGGCGTAAATCCGCTTGGGGTCAATATTGTATTCTTGCTCCAGGCGGCTAATCAGGGCGCGAATGTAACCTACATCATCCACCTGATGATCCAGCGCGTAGCCGCAGCAGTTATCCGCGTTCCAGGTGAGCAAACGATCCTTCAGGGGGCCGGTGCCGTTGGGGTAAACCACCAATACGCCTTTTTCGCGGGCTGCTGGAATCATCTGGGCGACGGCTTCCGCGTTATGGGCGTTGCCCCCGCCGCCGTGCAGCATAATCACCAGTGGCGTCTTGCGTTTGGGGGAGTAACCGGGCGGCACGTATAAATAGTAATTGCGCGTCAGGCCGCCGGCTTGCAGTTGGCTCAAAGGCTGCCCGCTTCCCCCTTCCCAGTTTTGCAGGCGGCGGTTCAGCCAGTTTTCCCGAATTTGCTCCCGCATGGCGGGCGTCATGGAGAAACCGGCAATTGATCCGGTGATTAAAATCAGCAGCGCCAGCCCCGCCAGCCAAAACACGCCCGTCTTTTCCGAGGGATTTTGAAACATGCCCCACTGTCTCCCCAGATTGCTCTCTTGGTTCATTATAAGCGTGTTGGCCTTATATGGCCTGATTCAAAACAGCATTCCCCAAATTGCAAATTGCCGGTTATTGCCACTAAAGCCCAAGTGGGGAGGAATTAGCGGGTCGGCCCGGAAAACTTCATCCATCTTCCCGATACGGCGCATGGGGCGGCCGGGTTATGCTGGGAAATATTTCCCCGGCAGCCGGAAATTTTTGCATTGCCGCATAGTAAGGTGACAGGGCAAATCGGATGAGACAGCGCAATTTTCAAGTTTGGGTAAGCCTTTCCCTCAGCGTTTTTATAACTTCCGCCCAAGCGCTTTCGGTTTGGGCAGTCACTACGGATTGGTACATGCTGAAAGCCAACGGCAAAACCATTGGCAAGGTCGGTATCCACACCTATGCGGCCCAGGGGGAAAGCGGCGCAACCGTTACGGAAGTCAGCAACACCAACCATTTTGCCCGCCAGGGCAAGCCGTTCGACATGAACACGGTCAGCCGTTTCGTTGAAAATCCGGCCACCGGCAAGCCGCTGCGCTTTACCTACCGATACGATTTAGGGCCGCAACGCCTGTTGGAGGCTTCCGGCCAAGTGGAAAACAATCGCCTGGACTTGCGGATGTTGCGGGAGCAGTCGCTTTCCATCGCGCAAGCGCCCATTGCCGCCGAAAATTTCCTATTTCCGGGTGGGCAGGCCATCCAGAACATGTATCGACAGCATTACCACGATGCGCCTGGCGCGCAGTTCAGCTACCAAA
>CABHPA010000052.1 GCA_902168245.1 Candidatus Melainabacteria bacterium | reverse complement strand
GGGGAGTAAGGGTTAAAAGGAGGAGACATCATGCTGCCGGGAGTCATCATCATCGGGAAAGTACCTATGGGTTAACGGAAAACCCAAACATGCTACCCCCATCATGTTGCAGCGGAAAGCATGGATTTAGATTTCTTAATAAAATATTGCTCTTTCTTTCAAAAACATGTGAGATTTCACACTTTCAGAAACGGCTTGATCTTCCCGAATTTCTTGGGGCCAATGCCTTTAACCTCCATCACCTGTTCAACGGTTTTAAAGCCGCCGTTGGTTTTGCGGTATTCAATGATCCGGGCGGCCATGGCGGGGCCAATGCCTTGCAACAACTGCAACTGCGCGGAACTTGCCGTATTCAGGTTGGTAACAGGCGGCCTGGCCGGTTTTTTATGACTGGCACGTGTTGCCCGGCGCTTTTGGCGATGAATATGCCTGCCTGATCTTGCACCTTCCGTAGCGAATTGAGGTTCTGTTTCTACGGAGTCGCCACTAGTTTGCTCTATATTGGTGAGATTCTGCGCCGCGCCAAGCTGTAAGACGGACGATTCGGCATAGGGTTGCAGGGAAATCACGGTTTGCGGACGGGGTAACAACAACCCACCCACCATGGTCATAACCGCAAGCACCATGCCCAGCAGCAAAACGCGCTCCCAATGGTGAAACAACGCCCGCTGAAAAACAGCCCATGGGGAAGAAGGGCGACGTTCACTTGAAAAATGCCCTTCTTCCGTCATGACAAATGCTTACGCCCTGGCGAACGCCTGCTCGTAAAGCGCCTTCAGGTCATCGTCTTCCACGCGCTTTTTTTCGTCCGCCAGGCATTTGAACGCTTCAAACAACTGGCTCATCTGCTCGTCGCTCACCGCAAGGCCCAGTTTCTCCAGGCGCGATTTAACCGCCGCCCTGCCGGAACGCGGCCCCAGAGGCAGATAAGATTCGCTCAGCCCAATCCATTCCGGCAGCATAATCTCATAGGTAGATCGCCCTTTCAGGAAGCCGTCCTGGTGGATGCCCGATTCGTGGGCAAAGGCGTTCCGCCCGATGATGGCCTTGTTGTATTGAATCGGCATGCCGGTCAGCTCCGAAACCAGTCGGCTGGTTTCCGCAAAGTGGACGGTGTCGATATCGGTGTACAGGCCGTCAAAGTATTCCGGGCGTACCTTTAAGGCCATCACCACTTCTTCCATGGCCGCGTTGCCCGCGCGTTCGCCGATGCCGTTGATGGTACACTCCACCTGGCGCGCGCCGTTCTGAATCCCGGCGATGCTATTGGCGGTGGCCAGGCCCAGATCGTTATGGCAATGGATGGAAATAATGGCTTTGTCCACGTTCGGCACGTTGGTCATAATCCCGTGGATTAGGCGGCCAAACTCATCGGGGATGGTATAGCCCACCGTGTCCGGAATGTTGATGGTGGTGGCGCCCGCGTCAATCACCGCTTCTATCACTTTGTACAGGTAAAACGGATCGGTACGCCCCGCGTCCTCGGCGGAAAACTCCACGTCCGGGCATTTGGAGGCGGCCAGGGTCACCATGTCGCGGGCTATGTTCAGGATTTCCTCGCGGGTTTTCTTGAACTTGGCCTGGATGTGGATATCGCTGGTACCAATAAACGTGTGAATCCGGGGCTTTTCGGCGTATTTCACCGCGTCCCAGGTGGCTTCGATGTCCTGGGGCGTGGCCCGGCTCAACCCGCAAATGGTCGGGCCTTTCACCTCGCTGGCGATTTGCTTGACGGACTCGAAATCGCCGGGGCTGCTGAACGGGAAGCCCGCTTCAATAATATCCACGTTAAGGGCGGCAAGCTTATGAGCGATCTGAAGCTTTTCATGGTTCTTCAGCGCGGCGCCGGGACATTGCTCGCCGTCACGCAGGGTGGTATCGAAGATGTAAACCTTGTTCTCTTTCAGTCTTTTCATTTCAGTGGCCTTGCTCGCTTGCTTAACCCCATTATTGGATGGAAAGGGATCCTAAAAATGTTATGATAGCAGAAAACTGCCCCCTTCGACAGGAAGGGGAAAGAGCCAGCCACTTCCCTTCCGGGCGCCCGGCTCCCTTAACGGCTCCTTGACTTACCCTCTACTGAATAGATCAATGCCACGGGCCAGCGGTTCAAAAACAGTTTTGCAAACCAATTGGAGGCGGCGAACTTCATGACCATCCAACCGATGATTTCCTTCAAACGATTTGCGGTCGGGCTGACATTGGCCCTTTCCCTGTTCACCGCAGTATGGTCAAGCCATTCCCAGACCGCTTCCGGCGCTACGCCCGCCTTGCCCGATGAATTGAAGAAACAATCCGGCGGCAAAATGGTGCTGCTGGATTTTTATTCTGATTATTGCGGCACCTGCCGCATGATGGAACCCTATCTGAAGGCGCTGGAAGCCAAAACCACCGCTAACATCCGCTTTGAGCGGATCGATCTGGCCGATTCCGGCAATGAAAAATACATGAACCTCTACCGCATTGACGGGACGCCGACCTATATTTTGTACAACCAGCAAGGCAAGCCCCTCTACCGCATGCAGGATTTCATCACCCCCCTGGTGCTGGAAAAACAGGTGATGCGCCTGAGCGGCCATCTTAAAAAAATGGAACTCCCCGCCGGGATTGGCCTACCCAAAGCCCACCAGACCGCTACCGCCCAGGTGGGCAAGGACGAGCTGGACGAGATGATCCTGGTTGCGCTGGAAAACGACGATTGCCAAGCCTGCCGGGAAATGTCCCCCTATTTGCAGGGGTTTGAGATGACCGGGCAAAAAGGACTACATATTTTGCGCATGGATAGCACCACCCCCGCCGGTAAAAAGCTGATGGCCGATTTATCCATCAAGGCGCTGCCCGCCTACGTGCTGTTCGATAACAACGCGAGCGGCCAGGAGCAGACAACCCAAACAACCACCGACGCCCGTGGCGAACTTTTCCGCATGACCGGCAAAATCCAACCCCGCCTGTTGTGGGACGTCATTCGCATGTTCGGTGACGCCGGGGTTTAAACGCTTTGTTGCTGCCTAACCACAGGCGGCCACCACTTGAAAACAGTCGGACGGTTCTGTTTGCATGGCAATTGCAAGTCTATTTAACACGGTTTCCGCATCCGCCGGGGATGACAGCGATATGGCCAACTGTTTATTTCTGGATTTTTCACCGGACACCACCTGCAACCGGCTTTTGGGGATACCGCACACACTGGCCAGCAGTTTCAGCACGGCGACGTTTGCCTTGCCGTCTTCCGGCGGGGAGGAAACCTTGATTTTGACAACGTCATCCCCCGTAAGATACGGCATCAGGCAATCCTTCCCGCCACGGGGCGTGACCCGAACGGGCAGGAGCAGTCTGCTTTCGGACAGACGAACCTGAATCACCCGCGTACCGGCAACCAATTAGTAATTGAAGCCGGATTTCCGTAAATGCACCATGGGAGCGGCCTCATGGTTGAGGTAAGTCCCGTCCAGCACTTCGCCAATCAGCAGGTGATGATCGGCGGTTTCACACTTGCACTTCAGCTTGCAATGGATCACCGCCACCGCTTCTTTCAAGGCGATACCGTACTGGGTTTCCTCGTATTCAATCTCGTTGAACTGATCCAGGGAATAACGGGAAAAGGCTTTCATCAGGTTCATGTTCTCGTTGCTCAGCACGTTAACGCTGAACGCGCCGGATTCCAGAATGGCCCCGTAAATCTCCCGATCCGGGTGGACGGCCACGGATACGCAAGGCGGCTCAAACCCGGCCTGGGCCACCCAGGAACCCATCATCCCGATTTTTTGATCGCCCTTCTTGGCGGTGATAATAAACACGCCGCTGGGAATCCGCCCAATCGCCGCGCCGATAGCGTCCTTGTTGATTAATTCTGCCTGCTCCGACATGTGCGGTCTCCCAATTGAACAACAATACCCCTACTCTACAGAAAGCCGTCCTAAAATTAAACCGTTTATCATTCGTTTTCCGTTAGGCTTGTGATTTTTGATTGCAATGGGTCTATCAGCAGGTTAGATTGGTTTGCTATGACAAATTTACTCGACCCCACCGAATTGGCCCTGAAAGCGCCGGTCACCAAGGCCAACCTGAACACCCACGTGTTCGTCTGCACCGGCACCTCCTGCACCAAAAACGAAAGCGAACAGACCCTGGCCAAGTTCTGGGAAGTGCTGGCCGCCAAGGGCTTGCTTTATGGTAAGCGTGGCACTATGGACGGTACCGTCATCGTTACCACCTGCGGTTCCGTGGGCCTTTGCACCATCGGTCCCGCCGTGCTGATTTACCCGCAAGGGGTCTGGTACCACCACGTAACGCCCGATGACGTGGAAGAAATCGTGGAAGAGCACATTATCAAGGGCAACCATGTGGAACGCCTGCTGGCCGTGCATTTTTGAACCAGTTTTATTTGAACTGGTTTTAAACGAGCCAAAATCTGGCGGGAATCGCTCAACTGTTTGCAAACTTTCCTAAATTGAAAACCGGCGCTGAATGTTCTATCCAGCGCCGGTTTTAAGTTGAATTTCTTTTGAATTACCGCTTGGTAGGCGGCTTTTTAATGCTGCGTTTGGCGGGACGCCCACCTTTGCGACGCTTGGCGGCAGCTGCCGCCGCGCTGGCAGAGGCTTTGGCCACAGCCACCGGCGGGCCGCCATTGCCCTCATGCTCGTCCTCATCATCGTCTTCATCAAAGCCGTCATCGTCTGAGTCTTCGACGTCCGCATCTTCAGCATGGACAGATTCCGCCAAATCCTCGTCAGTGTCCTCATCAGGCGCTTCATCGGACGGCTCGCGCAGGACGTCCATATCATCGACGCTCTCGCCTTCGTCCCTGCGTTCATCTTCTTCCTGGCGTTTCATGGCCCGCCCACGACGCGGCTTTTCAACCGCTTCTTCCGGTTCGTCCTCAAATTCATGTTCAAATTCACGCTCAACTTGAACCACTTCTTCCTGATCCAGCAATTCGACTTCCGGCTGGTTCTCATCGTCAGATACATCTTTGCGGCGGTCCTCGGCTGGTGGACGTCCCCCGCGAGGGCCGCGTCCGCGCGGCATGCTGGCCGTCACCAATTCCGCTTCGGCCGGGATTTCAGCGGCTTCAGCCTCGTCATCCTCCATGCCATCCTCCTCAAAGTCACGCATGTGGGTAGGAATCGGCATACTGGCCGCCGCCTCGATGGAATGCACCAGTGTCACAATATCGTTGGCCTTGGGGTTAATCCGGGTCAACACGCTGTTAATGGCCATGGGCATATGCGACAGTTTGGCCACGTTGGACAGGCGAACGCCGGTGGCCTTGTAGGTCTTGTCGCCGAAGTATTCGACTAGGCTTTCCTGTGGTTCCTGTACCTGGCCCTGCTTTTTCCCGGCCAGGTTGTTCAGCAGGATATTACCCGGCGTCACGTTGGATTGCGCTTCTTTTTTCTGCCCGGCGGCTTCAGCCAAGTTGCCCAAGGCGACCCGCGCCTTGTCTTTCTTCTGGCTCAGCGATGCGGCAGGCTTGGGAACCTGTTGCATGCGGTTCGGCTGGCGAACCGGCAGCTTGTTGCGGCCGCCCTGACGCCCACGACTGTCGCCGTCTCCGCCGGTATGCATCCAGCTGAATTCTTCCAGCGCATGCCCGGTGCCGTTGCAAGACGTGCATCGACGGGTAAAAATTTCGCTCAGGGATTGCCCCTGACGGTGCCGGGTCATTTCCACCAAGCCCAAATCAGATAGCTGACCAATTTGCGGCTTGGCCTTATCCGGGGCCAGTTCGTTCTCAAAGGTTTGCAGCACGGTCAACTGGTTGGCGCGGGACTCCATATCGATGAAATCCACGATGATCATCCCGCCCACGTTGCGCAGGCGCAGTTGGCGGGCAATTTCCTTGCAGGCTTCCAGGTTGGTCAGCTTAATGGTCTCCGCCTGGGATTGCAGGCTGGTAAACTTGCCGGAGTTTACATCCACCACAGTCAGGGCTTCGGTGGGCTGAATATACAGGTATCCGCCGCTAGGCAGGGGTACCTTGGTGTTCAGGGCCAGCTTGATTTCCTTATCCACGCCGGTTCCCACCAGAATAGGCTGGGGACCCTGGTAATGGGTGACTTTAACGCCTTTTTCCATGTTCCAGTTTTGCAGCAGTTGCTGGGCTCGTTGCTGGCCAAAAGCGCTATCCACCACGATTTCGGTCACTTCTTCAGTTACCGCTTCCCGGATCACCCGGTACAGCAAGTCCTGATCCCGGTACAGCAAGGTGGGCGGCGTGGCGGTGTCGGCCATAGAAACGATATTCTGCCACCGCTCCAGCAGGGTTTCAAAATCTTCCGTAATATCGGATTCTTTCTGGTTCGCCGCTTCCGTCCGGATGATCACACCCACGCCGGGAGGCTTGATCAGGCTCACCACGGATTTTAAGCGGGAACGCTCGGCAGTTTCCACAATCTTGCGGCTGATGCTGATGCCCTTGGATTCCGGCATCATCACCAGAAAACGGCCCGGCAAGCTGATGTTGGTGCTGACCCGCGGCCCTTTGTGGCCGGTGGGTTCCTTCATAATTTGAACCACCAGTTGCTGTTTGGGTTCCAGACGCTCTTTCAAGTCGCCTTTGCCCGGTACGTCGCTGGAGTGCAGAAAACCCATCTTATCGCCGCCCACATTCACGAACGCGGCGTCGATGCTGGGCAGGATGTTTTCCACGGTGCACAAATACACGTCGCCGAGCAACATGTCTCCCCGGTGGATGATGAACTCGACGGCGCGGTCATCCTCCATCAAGGCGGCAATGTTGTCGTACTCCGAAATCACGATTTTACGTTTTGCCATACTTTTTTAATCCTTAAAAATCTTTAAAAACTGCTATCACTTGAAAAATCTAAAAAACGCTTTCTGCTTGTGTCTTTGGTCAGCAAACGGGACACGCGGCTTTACGGGGAAACCTTGCTCTTGTGCTGCAAGGCGTCCGGGGCCGGTTCCAGTTGGATGTTGGTCCGTGTGAGGGACCATTGAACTGATGGATGTATTAAACTTAGCACCCAGGAGGGTTTGACAGAGGCGAGCCCACGGTCATTGGAGCCTTTGGAGGCGCATAAACCACCTTCATTGGCTGTGTCAGGATTGATCTGGCTCTCGTTTTCATAGCTTCCTGGCTGTACCTCTAGTATCTCTCTGTCCGCCGTTTGGCTGTCCATTCTTAGGCTCTCAGCCGGTAAGCGCCGTAATGTGAAAGAAACAGCGCCGTCTCCGTCGACTTCGAGATTTTCAAGGTATGGTACTAAATCTAAAACTTTTTTCGAGGGTTTTTCGCGGTTGCCTCGGCCTCCCGATTTCTGTCCGGTCTCGACTTCGACTGGCAAAGTCGCCTGTGATTTCAGAAATGCAATCCGCTCTGTCATATTAACCTGATTTTGCGGATCGGCGCAAGTCGTGCTTACAGAGTAACTTGCCCGGTAGCTGTAGGTTTGAATGCTTTTATCAATGCTCGGCGTACCGATGGGCAGCAGTCGCTCATCCAAAACCCGGCTCTGGGTGGGAAGGTAGGCATTCAGTCGATCCGCCACGCCGCTCATCCGTTCGGTCAGCTCAATATCCAGAAATTCGCCGAGGCTCTCGGTGAACAAGGGCAACGCCGGAGAAAAAGCGATTTTCGGCCTGGGGTTAAAGCCACGACTGTAAGCTACCGGCAATTTGCTACGCGAAATGGCCCGGTAAATCATCCGCAACCAGTCCAGATGGGAAATAAACCGCAGATCATCCCGCTTTTCAATTCGAAGCCGCACTTTGCAGACCGGGTCTTTTTTGCTTTGGGGCAGTTCTTCCGGCTCTGTCGACTCCGTAGCCTCCGCAATGGAGTTTTGGATGCGCTTCACGTTCTTAAACGTGGGGGTTTCAATAAACTTGGGCCATGTGCTATACGAACCGCACACCCCGCAAACGCTGCAAGTCTCAAAGCACGGCGTGGTGCTGGCGGCTTCGGTCGCCTTGCGATATTCCGCTTGCAACCAGCTTTTGGTGAGGCCCACATCGATTGCATCCCACGGCAGCGTTTCATCCAAATCGCAGCAGCGGTCGCGAGTATAGGCTTCGTAATGGATGCCCCGCTCGTCCAATGCCTCAAACCAGCGGTCGAAATTTCGTAAATCGTCCCAGGCATCCAGGTAAGCGCCTTTTCGGTAGGCCGCTTCAATCACGTCCGCCAGCTCAACCCCGGCGCGGGAGATCACCGCTTCCATCTTGCTGATTTCCGGGTCGGTAAAGTTTAGTTTCACGCCCCGAAAACCCTTGAACTGGTTCTTCAGGTACTCAATCTTGTGGTAAAGCTGTTCCATGGTATCTTGCGGAAACCACTGGAACGGCGTGTGCGGCTTGGGGACAAAATTGGAGAGTGTCACATTAATCGCCAGAAAGCTCTTCATGGACAGTCCCGGCTCCCGCTTGATGGCCAAGCAGGCTTCCTGCATGCGGCGCACGATATCCACGATGCCGTCGAGATCATCGTGGGTTTCGGTGGGCAAACCAATCATGAAATAGAGCTTCACCTTGTTCCAGCCTGCCCGATAGGCGGTGGTCACGGCGTTCATAATCTCGGCATCGGTCAGGTTCTTGTTGATTACGTCCCGCAGGCGAGGGGTTCCGGCTTCCGGGGCAAAGGTCAGGCTGCTTTTGCGAATGCTCTGCACGGCCTCAGCCACGTCCAGACTAAATCGATCCGCCCGCTGGCTGGGCAGGGAAAGCGATACGTTCTGGTCTTCCAGCGCTTCCGCCACTTCCAGAATGAGGGGCTTGAAGTAGGAATAATCCGCAATGGAAAGCGACAGCAAGGAGCATTCCTCGTAGCCGGTCTTCTCGATTTCCCGCAGGGCGGAGTTCTTAATGTTCTCAATGCTTTGCTCCCGCACTGGCAGGTTGATAAAGCACGGCTGGCAAAACCGGCACATACGGTCGCAGCCCCGGCGGGCCTCCACGGTAATGCGATCATGCACCGCCCCAATCAGCGGGATGAGCGGGGCTATGTCCACCGGGTTTTCGGCAATGTCAACAATGCGCTTGTAGGCTTTTTCGGTGATGCCCGGAATGTACAGCCCTTCCAGTTGACTGAGTCGCTTTAGCAGCGCCTTGCACTCAAGGTGCTCTTTTTTGGCCTGTTTAATCGTGTCCAGAATCTCCAGCAGCACTTCTTCCCCGTCGCCAATAATAAAGGCATCGAAGAACGGAGCCAGTGGCATGGGGTTGGCACTGCCCGGCCCCCCGGCAATTAAAAGGGGCCATTGCCCATTTTCTCGTTCGGCGCTGCGGAAGGGAATTTGCGCGGCCTCCAGCAAACCTAAAATGGTGGTGTAATTCAGCTCATATTGCAGGGAAAAGGCTAAAATATCGAAATTTTTCAGCGGGACAAAGGTTTCCACCCCGTACAACGGAATGTCTTGCTCCTGTATTTTGGCCTTGAAGTCCGGGGCAGGGGCGTAGACCCGGTCGCACATATAATCAGGCTGCTGGTTGACCAGCGAGTAGAGCAATTTCAGCCCATAGTTGGAGAAGCCGATTTCGTACAAATCCGGAAAAGCCACCGCCATGCGCACCGCCGATTTGCCAAATGGCTTGCAGTATGCGCCCTGCTCCAGCCCCAGGTAGCGGGCGGGCTTGAAAATATAGGGCAGGATTTCTTCCTCAAGGAACGCTTTGTCGATTTGAGGGGAATTCGGGTTATGGGAAGCCTGATGTGGGGTGTGGGCTGTCTCTTATACACATCTCCGAGCCCACGAGACTAAGGCGAATCTCGTATGCCGTCTTCTGCTTGAAAAAAAAA
>CABHPA010000051.1 GCA_902168245.1 Candidatus Melainabacteria bacterium | reverse complement strand
GCTTGAAGCACTCAGGTCAGTGATTACTCTGAAGAACTTTAAGAACAATTGGAGTTACCAGATTGCACGAGCGGTAGTGGAAACTTTGATGCAGACCGGACTTCGCAACACAGAACTGTGCGACTTGAAACTCAATAACGTGGATTTGATCAATCAGCGACTAAATATTTACCTGGGGAAAGGACGTAAGAATCGAAAGGTGGGCATTCCAGCAGGCGTGGTTCCTATCTTACAGGAATATTTGACTTACCGCTTGCAACGTCCTGTAGACAGCCCTTACTTTTTCCTGAATTTTGAGAATCGGCCATATTACCTGGTTAGTCTAGGGCGATTGATCAAGAAATTAAGTAAACTATCCGATGTCAAAATTACCGCTCACGGTTTACGACGCACTTTTGCCACCTTCAACGCCGAACAAGGACGCCCCTTACATTTGATTCAACTAGCCTTGGGGCATACCGATATCCGTACCACCCAAGAATACCTGATGACCGATGAAGAAGCAGTCATTGATGCCATGAAAAGCTGGTAAATTTATTTCTTTAAATTATAAAAGCAGGGACCTATCATCCCTGCTTTTTGGTGTGGTTTGGATTTGCCCCCGGCCAGACTCGAACTGGCACGCTCTTGCGAGCAACGGATTTTAAGTCCGCAGCGTCTACCATTCCGCCACGGGGGCTTCTCAGCTAATATCTTCATTATGCTATCAAAAAGGGGAATGAACGCAAATTTTTAATTTCACACCACGGATTTAAGCCAGATTAAATTCATAAAACAATCAAAATTCCTTTTAAGACATCTGTATTACGGAAGATACCTTGTTTTATTTTAATCAAGAGGCAAACCCGCTTAAAAAGCTATTTAAAGCAACAGACATTGCGTCTTCCCGTTCATGCGAGCATTGAAGCAAAATATCGTCATTACGTTGGGCCTGGCATCCTTTATAATAGTGCAACCAGTTGAGCGGGAGGCACAGGGAATGCGCACCCTATACGAACCAATCGAACCTTATCGCACTTTTTATCTGCCGGTTTCCGGTGGGCACTCGCTTTATGTGGAAGAAGTCGGCAACCCGCAAGGGCAACCCGCGCTTTTTTTACATGGCGGCCCAGGCGGAGGAATCTCCCCAAACCACCGCCGATTGTTCGACCCGGCGCATTATCGGATTATCCTGTTCGATCAGCGCGGTTCCGGCAAAAGCAAGCCGCATGCCTCGCTGGAAAACAACACCACCTGGGATCTGGTGAAAGACCTCGAGACATTGCGAAAGCATCTGGATATCAGTCAATGGCTGGTGTTTGGCGGCTCCTGGGGCAGCACGTTGTCGTTGGCATACGCCCAAACCCATCCCCAAAGCGTTTCAGCTTTGATTTTACGGGGCATTTTTCTGTGTCGCCCGGAAGAAATCCAGTGGTTTTACCAGGAAGGCGCCAGTTGGATTTTCCCTGACCTATGGGAGGAGTTTATTCGCCCAGTGCCACCTGAAAACAGGCACAGCATGGTGGAAACCTATTACCAACTGCTCACCAGCCCCGATGAAGCCATTCGGTTGGAAGCGGCCAAAGCCTGGAGCAAATGGGAAGGCGCCACCTGCAAACTGGAACCGGATGCCCAGGTAATCGATAATTTTGAGGAAGCGCACCACGCGCTGGCCATGTCCCGCATTGAGTGCCATTATTTTATGAACCAATGCTGGCTGGAAGAAAACCAATTGCTACGCAATGTAGATAAAATCCGCCATATCCCTACCTGGATTATTCATGGCCGGTACGACGTGGTTTGCCCCGTAAAAAACGCCTGGGAGCTGCATCAGGCATTTCAGGAAGCAACTTTGCAAATTATTCCTGATGCGGGCCATGCCTATGATGAGCGGGGAATCCTGAATGCCTTGCTTGAGGCTGCCGACTCTTGCAAGTCGTTGCCATCATCAAGCTGGAAGATGCCGGTTTCCTGATCCTGCTTTATATCTGGTTGCGGTAGTTTGGGGGCCATAAAAAAGGAGCCTGCCAATTCCCAATGCCTGTGGTTCATGGCCACGTCTCGCGGTATCAGCTCTGCTTTGTTCCTGATGCCCATATCGGCCTTATTTTTATAAAGCAGAATAAGCATGTCTTTGTCCCCAATAATAGCGGCTCGGTGCGCGGGCGTATTCCCGTTTACGGGGTTGACCGCATCAACAGGCGTACCTTCCTCAATTAGGATACTGGCCGCGTCAATCTGATGGGCGCCCGCCGCATTGTGTAGCGGCATGTCACCCAATTTGTTGGTCTGGGCCAACGCTTCCAGCTTGGCATCTTCCCCGCCTTGTTCAACATACTTCGCCATTAACTTTTGCAGCATGGGAATATTGCCCCGTTGGGCCGTCATGCCCAGAGCCGTATTTTGCCAGCTTCCAACACGGGCCTTAAAATCAATCCCGCGCTCCAGTAAATATTCCGCCACCTGGTTATGCGGATCTTCCTGTCCTTCTTTGACCTCATGAGTGCCCCCAATCGCGGAGTGCAGCGCATTAAACCCATCACGACGATCCGTCAGGTGAAGATCGGCCTTCTTTTGTTCCACCAGAAACCTCACCAACGGTAGATGCCCGTTATAAGCCGCAACCATCACGGCCGTTTGCCCGGAACGGTCCTGATAATCCACACTAAGTCCCTGTTTTAGGATCGCGTTTAACCGGGCAATATCTTCAGGTTTGACCTGGTCAGCCCCTGCATTTTTGGGAGGGTGCAGTTTCCGAACCTCATTCAGGAATTCCCTTCCCAGCTTTTGCGTTTCTTCCGCTGTCAGTGAGGGCGGAAATGGCGAAAAAGCATTACATAAAAAATGTAACCACGACAAAGGAGACATCGACCGTGATGGTGGCGTGGCGGGTTGGGAAGCGGAAGAACCGCCCTGATGCGAACCGTAAGCCGAATCTTTCCTAACATGCCTGGGCCTGGGATGTGCAATAGGGATGGGGGAAGATCCAAAACGAAGGGGTGAGACCATAAGGAAGCAGTCTCCAAAAAGACGTGATGAAAGAGTGAGGAGAGCCTATGCTGCTACAAACCCTATGGGGTTTCGTTGCGAATTCACAGGGTATTTTAAAGTTCAGACCGATCGGCTTAAATAGCGGAACCCTTAATTTTTTATGAGCGCTTGAACGCTCTTAAAGGCGGGATGCGTGGCGGAACCCAGCAGTTCAAACAAGGCCATCTCCACGCAGGAGGAAATCGCGCCCGATTGTTGCATTTTCGCCATAGCCGCCTTGAAATCCCTTTTGTGGCGGGAAGATATCGCATCCTGAATCAGGTGAACCTGATAATGGCCAGCCAGCAGCTCATGAACCGTCCGGTTCACGCAAATATGGGCTTCTAGCCCGCAGATCATCACCTGCTTTCGGTTCAGGGTGGCTAAATGCGCCTGAAAATCCGGCAGGCTACCGCAACCAAAGGCCGTTTTCTCAAAAATAACGGCACTGTGTGGAAAGCATTTGGCCAGAGAGGCTTCGGTATGGCCCAAACCCTTGGGATACTGCTCCGACACCAGAACAGGAATGTCCAACTGCGCGCATGCCTGAACCAGAATGCTTGCGCGTTCCACCAGGCGCTCCCAATCGTCCAGCACAGCGGCAAACTTCTGCTGGATATCCACCACCAGCAACACGCTATCCTGCGGGTTCAGCAACCGAGAATCCGCCGAAAGCCGTTGCGCAACCGCATCATCCATCGCGTTACTCCCCGTCGGTGGCCTGTAAAATGGATTTCATGAATTCCCTGGGGGTTTTCAGGCGCGGCTGCTCCCCTTCGGTGTGGGTGGCAATCTCGATTTTCCGGTTGTCCGGCAACACCACGTAGAACGACGGGTAGCCCTTGGCCCCGTATTCGGTCATCAGCGCCATTTCGGCTTGCCCATGATCGGGCGCGACCCGCACATGCGGATATCCCTGCACAAACTGCCGCACCTGGGGATCCGACAGCACCTGGGCCGTGAATTGCTTGCAATGCGGACACCAGGGGGCGTAAATATACACCAGCATGGGCTTTTTGGACTGCCTTAAATCGGCCAGCGCCTTGTCGTAACCGGGCTTATCCTCGTACCAGCCAATAAAACTGGTGGCCACCCGATGCTGAACATCTACGGATCGAAAAATAGCATAGCCGCCCAGCAGCATCACCGCCACGATCAGCCCGTATAACAGCCAGTCCCCGACGGCGGCTCCCAGATGGAAAGCGGATGGTTTTCTGCGCATTGGCCGGTTTGCCTCAGTCTCTTCTCTGACCCGTTTTGACCTGACCATTATCGCATTAAATGGCCTTCACGACGACATCGCCAATCAGGCGGCACTGGCAGGAAAGACGATCATGCTCCGCCAGGTAAAACACGGCTTCTTCCACCACGGACTTGGGGCAAATGTTGGCCGCGCCTTCCATAATGGTCACAATGCAGTTGCAACAGGCACCCATGCCCCCGCACCGATCGTGGACGCTGATATCGAGAAGATGGGCGGCTTCCCGAAGGGTGGTTTCCCCGTCAATTTCAATCACCTTGCCACTGGGCATAAAAGTTACTTTTGGCATGAAAAATCAACCTTGCTCTAACGCGCTTGGACTCTAACTGCTCTACTGTGTCTGGCATAAACCGGCCTGTAAAATCTACGGGCAGGAATATTCTGAGGGAATATCCTGATTATAGATCCGTCTCTGCCATTGGGGAATTGGCGACCAGTTTTTGCATCAGCCAAAATCACCGAACGCGTTTTCCAGGTGGGCAATTTCAGCGGGCTTTCCCCCGCCGGGGAACAGGACGCCAACCACATCGAACCGCATGGCCGTATCCGGCCCCTGTGGGTGTAATCCAAGATAGGCCTCCCCCAGCGCCAATAATTTGGCCTGCTTGGCCCCATGCACCGCTTCGCAGGGTATGCCGAACCTCTCTCCCTTGCGGGTTTTTACCTCCACAAACGCCAGTAGTTTTTGCTGCGGATGGTAGGCGACCAAGTCAATCTCCCCCAGTTGTCCCGCCCGCCAGTTGACGGCCTCTATCCTGAACCCCTTTTGCCTGAGGATGGCTTGCGCGATTTTTTCACCCTGCCGCCCGATACGTTGAGATGATTGTGTCATGATTGCCACCGAGATATAAACGGAAGTCCATTCAAAATCAACCGTACATGCCTGATTTTGAACGGCAGGCAAATTCATATTAACCCGAACATACTGCGCTTAAAATTGAACCGGGCAAGTAACTAACCGAACGTCTTGAAGGTGGATTCAATGTTTTTGCCGATCACCTTACGAACCGCGTCAATCTCGGTTTGCACAGCGTCCCGCTGGGTGTCCACCCGGCGGAGTTGCAGTTCCAGCGCCTTGTCGATGGACTGAATGGCGGCAATTCTGGCCTGCAACTGCTGGGTTTCCGGGGATTCCGGCTCCAGGTTGGAGGAAATGGTGAAGAGATTGCCCGTAATATTTGCCAACTGCAAACGCGCCTGGTTGATGAATTGCCCCTGAAGCTCCAGATCGCTTTTGCGGGCGGTGAGCATCATATACCTTGCCTGACTAGCGGCGAAACCCATAATGGTCTCCTTTGCTCTCTCGATTGACCAGCCTATCATTTTTAGCCTATACATATATAAAAACAATAGAAAAAGAGGGATTGCCTTATTTTCTTTGGATATTAAAATATATTAAGTATATAAAATGGTAATAGGTCGTTCTAATGCTTGTTACAAGGCTTTCTAGCATTTCAGGAATGCCTTGCCCTGTTGCTGAAATGATTTTCGTGGTTTTTAGCCGTTCATTTCGGATAGTTCCGCCCTATTCCCCAACAAGATCAGAGCCTCCCAAATCCGGGGAGGCTCTGCGATTCGATGGTTATCGACACATTGCCTTATGCAAAAAGCAGGCAGTGTTTAACGATTTCTATAAAAGCCAGTTTATTTGGCGATTTTTCCAGCTTTTTTCAGGATTTTCCCCAGCTTTTCTGCCAGGAAGTTCGAATTCTTTGCAGCCTTCTCAGTGTACCTTGCCTCTTTTTGAGCAATATAATTCGTTCTTGCTTGGCTGGTAGACCAAGTGTCGGCATTCACCTTTCTGGCAGAACTGCCAACAGAACCACCGCCTTGTTCCGTGTCATATTTTGTTAATTCTCTTAATCGTTTGTTAATAGAAAGGTTATCAGCTTTTTCCGTAGCGACCATATTGGCGGTTGGGCGTAAATTACCAAAACGCACATTCATATTAAGCATGGTGATGATAATAGTTCCTTTAATATTGTTATTTTCAGTAAAAGAAAGTGAGACAGTTCCGATTTTCCAAAAAACGCAGTGGGTTGGTGGCTTCGTCTATCTCATACCTCTGAGAACTGTTGAAATGTGCTGATGTTTGGCGCTGCTGGCAGCCATTTCAGCTTGTCTGGCAGCTTGAGTGGCTCTTTTCAAATCTTTTTTAGTTGCATTTAAGCCTTCCGCCATATCATTAGCGTCCGAACCATAGCCGTCCTCCCAAAGTTCTTGTCGGAGGGCTTTAGCCGCTTCATATTTCGCTTTGAGGCGCTTTGCTTCGTCAGTTAATGGTTTCGCCTTGTCTTCAAGCGTCATGCGTTGATGAAGGAGTTTCTCCTCTTTTTGCTGTCTTTCAGAACCAAAACGCACATTGCGTTGGAAGCTGTCTGCTGTTTGCAGGGAAGGTTGGGCAATGCCGGTATTGCGATGCAGACCGGCTTGCATGGCAGGTATAGCAAAATAGGGCGATGAAACGCGCATAGGTGATGTCCTTTTTATTAAAGGGGAATAGATGAACGCATGAGTTTTAGCACAAAAGACAGGTAAAAATTACTCCTCTTTCGTCTCATCCTATAAAATCCATTTGGCTGCTTCCGCAAAAATCGTTGCCTGCCCCTACTACGCTCCGTACCAAGTCTTTCCGGGTAAACCCGTTCCATTTAGTTGAAATGTTTACCACATTTCCATTTCCGATATTGGCCCTATGGTCAGGCAATTCCACCGCGTGTTTCCAATGGAATCCCAATAAACAATCCATCGCCTATGGAAATGCAACCCCTGCCGAGCTTTTCTCAATTCCCGGTGCTGCGAGTGTCCATTACCAGCCCCGTAGTCAGGCTGCTTTTCACCTCAGGCGTACCATCGGCCGCGCCGCTGGAAAGGATGGCGGGCGCCAGTTCTTTTATGTTGGCGGCGGATTTCGTGTAATTGGAAACCCCAATCGGCAGGTTGTCACTCAGCAGGTTGGTGGTGTTCAACTGCATGGAAGTGCGCCCGGCGTTGTCGGTAACGGTCATGTATTTGCTCAGCGTGTCGGCATAGCTGGTTTTCAGGCTGCCCAGCTCGCCGTTAATTAGGGCCATGGCTTCCTGTCGCTGCGCTGGGGTGGCTTCCGCCGGAATGCTGATGAGGGACACCCCCAACTGGGAATAATAGTTCTGAATGCCGTACAACGCGTCTCCCGGCCCCAAATTGGCGTCCGCCAGCGACTTGAGGGACTGGTTATTGTCCAGCTTATAGCTCAGGCTGGCTTCATGCCCCGCCAATAGCAGGGAGTTGTTGGCGGCGTTTTCATACCACAGCTTTAGCGCCCCTTCCGGCAGGGAATCGGCGACCTGTTGCAGCCTTTGCGCCACGGTCAGGCTTTTCTGGACGGTTTGCACCTTGCTGTTGCTGCCGTCCACGCTGGTAGCATTTACCCCGCCGCTACTGCTGGTGGACATTAAGCCAAGCGCCATTTTAGAAGCAACACCATTCGGCAAAGCTTTTGCCCCACCGCCGCCGGACGGATTTGAACCGCCTATCGGCGCCTGGCCTGCCGCCGCAAATTCCATAGACGACATTTTTTGCATGGCGGTTTTGGCCTCGCCTTGCGAGCTGAGACCCAGCAGCTTGGAAACCGACCCCCCGAACATGGAAAGCGCCCCCACGCTGGCCAGCGCCACCAGGCCAATCATAATGCTGTATTCGGCGATGGTGTTTCCCCGTCGGGCTGTCTCAAATCTCACGGTCAATACTGCTCCATCCTCGTTCAGGGCTTTGATTGCATCCCTTTATCATTAACCAATCAAACAGCGATTCTCCGGGTTTAATTCTGACTGCGGACATTCAGATCCGATCCGTTCACCACGCCCGTGGAAACCGCGTTGTTACCGTTTAAATCGCCCTGGCTCAATGCGGTCTGGGCCAGCGCCAGAACCTGATCCGGCGTTTTACTGTAGGTTTTGGTCACCAGGCCCATTTCCAGCAGAACCATCGGGAAGTTCAGATATTCCCGCTCCAGCCCCTGCTGGCTGGAGTCCCCGACGGTATACCGATCCAGCGTACCGCCGTATTGCCCCCACATGGCGTCCAGCACCTTACCGACCAGGTTGAGGGCCACATCTTTCTGGTTGGGCGCAATATTGGCCGGGAAGTCGTACAGCTTGGCCCCCAAATCCAGCCGGTTCTGCTGGATGCTGAACAGGGCGTCCTGGCTTTGCAAATTGGTATCGGCCAGCAGGGCCAGTTTTTGAACTCCTTCGGCCTTGTAACTGTAAGAGGCTTCCGATCCGGCCAGCAGCAACGCCGAATTGGCCGCCTGCCGGTACCATTCCTTCAGGGGGCCGTCATCCAGCTTGTCGGCCAGGGCGTTCAACTGGTTGGCCAGCGTCATAGTCTGCAAAACGGCATTCACCTTAGGGTTGCTGTCCAGCAGTTTCACGTCGCCCTCGGCGCTGGTGGCGTTGGTGCCGCCGTTTCCGCCGCTGGAGATTTGGAAGCCGCCGCCCTGGGACGCGCCGGTTCCGGCCAAGCCCCCATCCGAATTCATATCCAGGTTGCTTGCCGCCCCTTGGCCTGAACCGCCTGAGGAGGGCGACAGCAGATTCGTCACGGCGCCCCACCAGTCCCCAACGCCGGATGTGGACTTGGCGCCGCCAGTCGAGCCGGAGGGATTCCCTGCGGCCAGTATGCCGCCGGTTGAGGAGGAAGATCCAATCCCGGCCAGGATATTGCCTTCCGCTGCGGTGGCGCTGGAACCCTGTCCGCCCAGCAGCTTGGAAACCGAGCCGCCGAACATGGTGATGGTTCCGACCGACGCCACTGAGACCATGGCAAACAGAAGACAATACTCTATCAGGGTATTCCCGCGAGGCTTGCAAGGCTTGTGCCTGTAATTCATGAAATCCCTTCTTCCTGGCTGACAATAATATCTAAGTCAGGTATCGGACGGCCCGGCCGAAACTAAAGGGAACCGCTGAAAAAAGGTCACGAAAAGTTACAATCCGCCGCGTCAGGGATTAGCGGACGGGGAGGTGGTGGTAGCGGAACCGATGGCGTCCACCTGGGCGGCATCGCCCAGCGTACTTTCCACCGGGACGGATTCCACCTTGTTATCGCTCAATATTTTGCTGGCCGCTGCTTTTAAACTGTCGTAGCCGACCAGGCCGGTATAATCGCCTCGGTGCGTACCAGTGCCGGTATTGGTCAGGTTGACGTTGGTCAAGGCGCTGCCCGGCCCGCCGTTCCCGCTGGCCCCGGTGGTTTTATCCGCAAAGCTGGCCACGGTGCCATTGGGGTTAATAAACTGGCTGAGGGTGTTGCGGTAATTGAGGGCGATATTATAAGCGTCCGCCGCCAGGGGCATCACTTCCTGAAACTGCGCCGCGCCCAACCCGGCGGGCGGGTTTTTCATCAGATCCTGCAACTGGGCGCTGTAGGCCAGCACGTCCCGCAAGGCGTCACCGTTGTTGTAGACCAACGCATTGAGATCCAGGCCCGGCACGTCATCCAGCTCGCCTTCCGCCCCGCCCAGGTAATATGTGGCCTTGGCCAACTGGCCGTAATAGTTTTTCAATGCCGGGTCGGTTTCCGCCTGCGCCAACTGGGCCAGTTTATTGGCCAGCATCAGGGTTCCCAGGGTATTCATTTTACTGCCGTCAATGCTGCTGACGTTGGTGGCGACCCCTTGTGCCCCGTCCACCAGTTGCAACTCCGGCTGGCCGGAGGCGTTGTTGACGATGGTGTAATAGCCATTCCCCTTCAAACTGACCGTGGCGGAGCCGCCTTGTACGGTAGGAGAGGAGCCATTTAGCAGGTTGAGGGTGCTATGGGTCGCCAGCGTTTTCGATGAGTTCTGAAACAGGCCAAAGGTGGAAATGCCCAGCGCCTTCAGGCTGGCGACGCTCACCAAGGCGATCAGGCCCAATAAAATACAGTACTCGGTTGTGGTGACGCCTGGCCGGGAAGCACACTTTTTATGAGCCTTCGTTTTCATGAGGAGCCTTTACTGGTGGAATGGCAACCCCTCACCGTGGTGGCAGAAGACGTATCGGAGACAGTGGTTGCGGATGGCGACGCCGTGGCCGGGTCGGTCGCGATGGCGTCCACTTCCGTGGCGCTGGTCAGGGTGCTGACCACTGGCACGGATTCCACGTTCTTGGCTGCTAAAACCTGGCTCGACAACGATTTCATCTGATCGTAGCTGACAAGCTGATCATAGCTCCTGCCGGTTGGGATATCCGGCTTGGCAGCGGTCAGGGCGATGTGTTTCAGCAAATCGCCCGGATTGCCGTTGGTGGTGCTCTGGCCGTCGTAAAAGTTCTGGATGCTGCCATCCGGCTTGACGTACTTGCTGAGCGCATTGGCGTAATTCTGGGCGATATTGTACACATTGGCGGTCAGCGGCATCACCGCGTCAATGGCGGCCGGATCCATGCCCGGCGGCGGCTGAAGCATCAGGCTTTGGAGCTGGCTTTTGTAAGCCAGCACATCGCGCAGGGCGTCCGCGTTATCGTAATAGCCTTGCAAACCGGCGACATCGTCCAGTTCGCCCTCGGCCCCACCCAGGTAATAGGACAACCTGGCAAGCCGGGAATAATAATTTTGCAGCTCCGGGTCGGTTTCGGCGCTGGCCAGCTTGTCTAGGGCGTTGGCCAACATAATGGTTCCCAGGGTATTCATTTTAGTGCCGTCAATACTGCTGACGTTGGTGGCGGCCCCCTGCGAGCCATTCACCAGTTGCAAAACCGGGAGGCCGTTGGCCGGGTCGCTGACGATGCCGTAATAGCCTTTGCCCGGCAAAGGGCCGGTGCTGGCGGCCAGATTGGTCTTAATGGGCTGCGGTTGACCATCCAACAGGCTGAGCGTGTTATGGGAGGCCAGTGTATTGGAAGACCCCTGAAACAGGTTCGAGGTGGATACTCCCAGCGCCTTCAACCCGGCAACGCTCAACACGCCGACCAGCCCGAGCAGAATGGCGTATTCGCTCAAGCTAACGCCCTGCGGGGTGTTTCGAGGGGTTCGGGGGCTGGGCATTTGCATCAAAAGCTCCATCACTTCAATTCAATTTGAAGCGCTTCTCTTCCTGTCAAAATGAACTTAGATTTAACTTCGACGAGGGGAACTAAAACTTTAGCCGGTTGGAAGCCCGTTCTTAATTTTTCTTAACCGGCAGTTTAAAAGGCGGGATGATACGAATTTTCCGGCATGCCCATCATACGAATGCCCGGGGAATCCCTAATCATCCACGGAAATTTTGCCGCTGGCGGTGTCAACCGTCTGCTTGTTGGACAGTTGCACCGTGTATTCGGGGTCAACCATCAGGTTCAGGATAATGTCCTGATCCTTGTTCAACGCGGAAAAATCCACCCCGATGATATGCTGGTACGATGTCCAGTCGTATTGAATGCGCTTGATCTGCCCCGGTAACGGGTAGGTTTCGCCTTTAAGCTGGACTGAAAAATTATAGACCCGGTTCAGGCTGAGGCTGACCATGGCCCGGTTGGCGGTGTATTGCAGGGTTAAGCCCTTACTGCTCCCGTTTTTGGCTATAAAAACGGCGGACGAATTGGCGATTTGCATGGGAAAATCCACATCCCGCCGCTCATGCTGCCGCTGATCCTGCCGGGTTTCCTTCTGGATGGGGGTACATACCAGCAGCGGCTGCCCGTTTTTTTCCTCAATCTGGCGGACGGTGATCGACAGAATATCGAAACTGGCCTCTGGGACAGGGGCGTTTTTTTTGACGGCCCCGGCGTCGAAGATAATCTTGGTACCAATTGGCACCTGGGTGTTGGCGTTTCGTTTCAGGCCCACGAAGGCCCGAATTTCCTGATCGGTGGCTTCCAGCACGTTTAAATAACAGCTCACGAAGATATTCTTGGAGAGCTGATATTTTCCCTTTAGCACCTTGGTTGTGGATTGCCCGTTACTCATTGGCCAGCGCCCGGTTTCTCTCTGAAAGCATCATATCATAATTACCGCCCCCTGACGGGATTGGCCCGGTTTGCGGGCCGAATCGGCGAAATTGGAGGTCTCCGCTTCCCGGTGAGTTACGCAAGCACGGTATAAACTCTGCTGGGAAATTCCGTTAAAAAAGCGTAAAATACATGGAGACTCCGGTTGATTGGCGCTTGCGAGTTTTCGATTTGGGTTCTTGGTTCGGGCAACCTGTCGTGGAACCGGCTTTCCGCCTGGAGCGAGACAATAATCCGCAAGCGAGCCAACATGATGCGCCAGAATAATGCGAGACAACTATTATAAAGATCATACGGTTCATACCGACTTGAACCCAGGCTAGATAGCCTGGCAAGACAGAGCATTCATCCATTTAAACACCCGGCCAAGCAACTAGTAGTGGAACGGAACAAAAGTTAAAGTAATGAGTCATGATGAAAGTATGAAGGGTCAGGAGAGCATATGAAACGTATATCTGTTTCTCTGGTTCACCTGCTGTTGTGTATTGTGGTCTTTTTAACGGCATCGTCTGTTTCAGTGGCGGCTACCACTGCCAGCGCAAACCCCAGCCAGCAGGTGCAAGCCGTGCAGACTCTTGAAGATACCCTTTTTGCGGTGCATTATGACCAGGACACCCTGGATGCCAGGGTGAGCCGCCTGGAAGAAACCGTGTTCGGCCAGTCCCAAGCTGGTTCCTCGCTGGATGCGCGGATTTCCAAGCTGAAAAGCGCCCTGTCACCCAGTGCGCTCGGCCCGCTTTCGCCCACGGCCAAAACCACTGCTTCGGCCACCGGCAATTCGTCAAACGGCAATGCAAATCCGGCGAACGATTCGGCCAGTTCGCCCGTATCGCCCCAAACACCAAAGCCTAAAAACGTGGCCCCGCCTAAAATCGCATCCGGCAGCGGCGCAGCCCGAAACAGCATCCTTCAGGGCGGCAAACCCGCAGGAAGCTACAGCGCCAATCCCGCGCCGGAGCCGGGCGAGACCGATTACCCAACCGTCAGCCAGATGGAGCAGAAGCTGTTCGGCAAGACCTACGTGCATGAAGACATTACCCTGCGACTGAACCGGCTGGAAAAGGACGTGTTTAAAACCGTGCAAACCGGCGCGCTGGCCGATCGGGTGGATAACCTGAGGATGGTGGTGCTGGGCGACTTGGGTACACCTGCGACCGGAAACAGTATGGCCTATGGCAATGATCCGGCGGCAGGGGGGTATAACGCGTATCCGCAGCAATCCTACCCGCCCAATAACTACGGCAACGCCAACGGAGGCGGCTACCAGTCTTACGGGGGCGGCAATTACGGCTCCGCGAACAATGGCTATCCCCAACCGCCCAATTACGGCAATCCCTACGGGGATCCCTACGGCGGCGGATATAGCGGCGGCTATGGCGGAACGCCCATCGCCTCTTCGCAATCCACTTACGGCGGTAATAGCGGCGGTTACTACCCGCCTGCCAGCAGTGGCGCATCCGCCTCAGCGAACGGAGCGCCCACGCCCGACATGCTGGCCGCCATCAGCGAAGTGGAAAAGGAAGTCCTCGGCCAGACCTTTCCTTCTGAACCTTTGAATACCCGGCTGGATCGGGTGGAGAGCAAGGTATTTCACACCACTTCACCGGAAATGTCCAACGAGGATCGCATCCAGCGGGTGATCGCCGTGTCCTCTGCCGGGGGCGCGCCGGAAAGCCGTAAAACCAAGACCAAGCATGCCATCCAGACCCTGTTGCCGATTATTCTGACCATTTTGCCGCTGGTACTGCTGTAACACGGGCTTGCGTTCCCGACAGGCCGGACATACACTGGAACCCTATGCTGCAACCCGTTTCAGATAATTGTAAACAGCAGACGTTTGGTCTGGAATCGCCGGTGGGTTACTGGTCTGTCACCACCACGGAAACCCACGTGCTATCCGTGGATTATGTGGGGAACGCGCCTTCGTCCGATTTACGGATGACCCCGCAAGGCAAGCTTGAAATGCGGCTGGCCTGCATGCTGAGCCGCTACTTCAAGGGCGAGCGCATTGATTTTAGCCGGTTGCCCTTGCGCTTTCCGGAAGACTCCAACTTTCTAGCCTCGGTGCTTCAGGGCTTGCAATCCATCTCCTACGGCGAGTGCCGGGATTACCAGTGGCTTGCCGAGCATATCGGCAACCCCAAGGCGATCCGGGCCGTGGGCGGGGCGCTGGGACGCAATCCTTTGCCCATTCTGCTGCCATGTCACCGAATCACCTCCAAAAACGGGCTGTTGGGCGGGTTTATGCGCTCCCACCCGGAAGGCAGCCGGGTCAAGGCTTTTTTATTGGGTCTGGAAGGCATCCAGTTTACGGACGGGAAGCGATGCGTTTTGCCCGAAGGCAAGCCATCGCCTTGGCTGGAACCCCAGGAATCGTCTTCATAATCCCGCTTTAGCACAGGCGGGCGATTTTCCTGTGGGCTAGGCAATCCCAAGCGTAACGCCGACGGGTGAAAAAAATCGGTGGGCTGCGCCAGCCTCCTGCGTTTTCCCGATGCTGGCGGGTTCCCCTCTGACGGGCTATCGGAAGGGACGGTCGGGGCCGGATGTTCTTCGGCGTTTTTACGCTTTTGCCCGGTTTTGTGGAAATTTTCGGCCATGCGCACCGCCGCTTCGGGAGACACCTCCCCGTGGCCCTGCTGGCTAGGCGGCACACCGACCAGCCGGACGGAAGTTTTCTTGAGGATTTGCCGGATATCCGCCGGGGTCAGCCTGGGATTGACTTGGTACATCAGGGTAATCAGGCCGGACACGTACGGGCTGGCGAACGAAGTGCCGTTGACCAGTTGCTTGGGGTTCCCCTTGTGCTTGTCCCAGCCGTAGACCATCATATCCGCGCCAGGGGCTATGACGGTGGGGGAAACCTTGCGGTTCAGGTTATCGCCAATACTGCTGAATTCCGCCAGCCGATGATCGCCCCGTTTTTCGCTGCCCTGGGTATTCACCGCGCCCACCAAAATCACTTTATCCAGAATGTAATCCATGTACTTTTTCTCTTCGGCGCCCAGCTTATCCATGTCCACCCCAAACAGGCTCAAGGTGCCAATTTTCGGGAACCCGGCCTGCTCCCCCTCGTTTCCGGCGGCGAACACAATCTGGATGCCCGCCTTTTCCGCCAGATCCACCACGCCCTTGAATTGCTTGAGGATCTCGCGGATATCCTTATAGACCAGCGCGTTCTGGTTGCTGAAGCCCCAGGAGTTGTTGATTACCCGAATATTGTTTTCGCCCCGCAGCTTGCCTTCAATGATTTTTTTATACACTTCCATGGAATCCTTGCCGGAAAAATCGGGCCATTTGTCGGAATAGGCCACCGCATCCGGGGCCACGCCCTTCAGCTTGCCGTTGGCGGCGGCGGTGCTCATCACCATGGTGGGGTGGTAATGCTCAGGCTGATCGGCCAGGGCGGGCAGTTTCACCCGATCCTGAAACCCTTCTTGGTTGGTATGGTCCACATAACCGCCGTCAATAATGGCCAGTTCCACGCCTTTGCCGGTAATGCCCCTGGAATGCAGGCGCTCCACCCCCAGGCCCGGATAAATCAGCTCTTTCACCATGCCATAATCCGGGTGTTCCGGCTCCAGGCCATAATCGTTGGAAAGCAAGGCGGACAGGGCATGCCGCTTGAAGTTGGGGTCCGCGCTTTTGCTGGCGAACGCCTTAATCGCGTCCACCCCGCCATTGAACTTGTACAGGGTATTGGCGGCGTTAATGCGCACGGAACGCATGGCGCGGGTGGTATTGGGCGTTTCCATCAGGCGGGTCAGCTTGTTGCGCACCTTGTTCAGTCTGGTTTCACTGGCGTTCGCGTTGGCGTCCTCGGCCAGTTTTCCTAAAGGCGCAATCACGTAGCTCTTCAGAACGGGGTCTTCCATGGCGTCCAGCATCACATCCAGGGCTTTGGCGTCGCCGATGTCGCCCAGGGCGGCCAGCGCGTTCAGGCGCAGATTGGTGGCAACGGCGGTGGGATCGCCTTTGTAGCTGGACTCGGCTTGCCAGTCCATTTTGCCTTTCAGCGGGTCTTTCGTCCGATCTCCCAGATATTTCACCGCTTTTTTATCTTCCAGTAAGCCCATAATGCGGAACGCCATCATTTGCGACACATTCGACTTATCACTTTCGGCCAATCGAATCAGGATGGGGCGCAGCGCCTCCACTTCGGGCCGCAACTGCTGAACCAGGCTTTCCTCCGCATCCAGTTCCTCGTTTTCCTCGGAAAAGTCCTCCGGGGATTTGGGATTGATCCGGGCCATCACCCGATCGCCACGCAACTCCCGCCGGATTTCCTGCTCCGACTCCGGGGAGAGCAAGGCGCTTTGGCCCTGTTGCATCACATCCAGAATGCGATGTTGCAGGTTGGCTTGCGCCGCATCCTTGCCGTTGCTTTTGGCATCCTCGTGCAACACACTCAGCACGGCGGCCAGCAACCGTTCCTGATCCCGGCCGGAGAGTTTGCGCTCCTTGCTGTCGGCCATCTGGATCGCCGCAGCAATGGCCTCCGGGTCTTTCATTTCCACCCAAAGCTGCGTCGCGGTGAGAGATATGGCATCGTGTTCCTGCGGGGAGCGGGCGGGGGCATCCAGCGCCAATACCTTGATGGCGGTTGCGGCCTGAATCACGGTTTTCGGCGCAACGCCGCGTACGGCGGGATCGCTTACCATCATGCCCAGCACCAGCAAGGCTATTTGCCGGGTTTCCAGGTCATAATCGGCGTTCAACGCCCGGTTGCTGAGCGCATGTACATAGTCATCCCCGTTCTCTGCAATCGTTTCCAGAAACTCGCCGTACTGGGCCAAGTTGTTGCGCGTGACTCCGCCCGCCACCTTAAAGAAGGCGTCCGGGTTGATCAGTTCCATGGTCTTCTGCTTGGCGGCCTGCTCCGGGGAGGCCAGCAAGGCTTGCATGGCGGACTGGCGAACCACTTTGTCCCGCGCGTACAGGTTGGGGTACACATCGCTGTTGTAATTCAGCCCGTTGCGCTCACTCAGGATGTCCAGGGAGCGGGCCTTGATTTCGGGGTGATTGCTGGTGAGCGCCAGCTTGATGGCGGCATTGGCCTCCCGGTCGTTGTGCAGGGAGAGGGCTTCCATCAGGCCCAACAGCAACTGGCTGGCGAACTGCTCCTGTTGTTCCTGCAAGAGGGCAATTCGTTGCAAGGCTTCCAGCAGGTTGATGGTCTTGCCGTCCGGGGTTTTGACCGGCACTTTCCGCTGCATGTCCTCCAGTTCCTTTTTGGGAATCGCTTTCAGGATCTCCTTGAGCGGTTTCTGGTAACGCTTGGCCAGTTCCCTGTGGAACTCCTCTTCGGCCAGTTCGGTGGCCCGAATCATCTCCCGCACGGCGGTTTCGTTCATCTGGGTAAGGGCCAGGGTTTTGCGGTACTCGTCATTCAACGCGGAGCGGCCCCGCACCACGTTCAGCTCGCTGACGCCCAGCAACAGGGTCTTGATCTCATCCATCAGCTTCTGGCGTGTTTCGCATTCCTTCAGCTTCTCGTCGTAAGAAAACTCGGGCGGATTCATAATCCGGTCGGTCATTTTGCCCTTGCGATGCTCAAAAGTGTCCAGCAGGGCATCGGTCAGCTCGGTTGCGGTAAAGCTGTTTTTGTTGGTGGCGCTCCCAATGCGCGATAAGGATGCCGCCGCCGCAGTGCGCACTTCCACGTCCTGCTTTTCGTCCAACAGCTTCAGCAGGTGGGGCAGGGCGTTAATGCTTCCGGCCCGGCCCAGCATCTCGGCCAATCCCGCTTTTTCGGTCGCGTTTTTGGCCTGTTTCATCTGGCGGATGAATTCCCCTTCCAGTTTCACGCCGGGCGTGGCGGCAGTTTTCCTCGCGCCAAAAGTCAGCGTTTTCATGGCCTGGGCCTGTTCCGCACTCAACCGGGGCTGGCTTGGGGCGCTAATGCTAGCAGCATCCACCCGCACAGGCGATGTGGAGAGTCCCTGCCCTGACAAGGGAGACTCTTGCGTTTTTCGCCACAACAGTTTCTGATCGGGTAAAAGTCCGCCCGGGGCGTGAATTGAATGCATGAAATCCCCCTTCAATGCCAGGGCATCACCCTGGCAGTCCCTTCAAATAACAAAACTCACTTTTCATGCCAATTTTGCGGAAGCCCGGCAACAAAAGCCCGGAGAATCCAATGGCGTCAACATTGTCCAGATTGCGCATTGCAGCGCAAGGCTACATTCGCAACTTCATAAACCCACTTTCTGTTTCAAGACGATAAGCTAGCATAACTATATAAACAATGTAAAGCCCAAAATAAGAAAGCTCTTACGGTGTTTTTGGTATCCTCAGAATACTGCCTTGTTGACTGTCTTTTAAAAGATGGATAGTTCAATTAACTGGAGTGGATAGGGACCGCGTTCGCAACGATACCTAGGACACCGATAGCCCGACCTATCGGGTTGCGAAATGTAAAAATGAAGGGCTGTCACAGATTTCTGGAACTTTTCACTTGAATTTCGGGAACGCGCGCGATATAAATAAAACACCTTCGGGGCATTAGCGCAGTTGGTAGCGCGTCTCAATGGCATTGAGAAGGTCAGGAGTTCGAATCTCCTATGCTCCATTCAGGAACCACAAGGCTTTTCAGGTCTTGTGGTTTTTGACTTTTTAGGGCGGTGGGCCATTGGTGGGTCATTTGATTAAAAAATCTCACTGGCCTCTGCAATAAATTGCAATAAGAATTATATACCTTTAGCCTGTCAGGCCAACAGATGCAAATTTCCCTGAAAGTACCAAACAGTTTGCATCCACCCCCAAGTGTGGCAAGCTTTTTTGCTTCTAAGGGTATCTGAATTATGCCCTGTGAGGCACTTCTCTATAACTAGAGACTGGGTAAGTTCATTTGACCAAAGCCCGACGAGCCGTGGCACTGCTTCTTTAGCTTCT
This sequence comes from Candidatus Melainabacteria bacterium, assembly GCA_902168245.1. GTDB lineage: Bacteria > Cyanobacteriota > Vampirovibrionia > Vampirovibrionales > Vampirovibrionaceae > Vampirovibrio. Next base: position 2,291 of record CABHPA010000051.1, on the reverse strand, counting down.
ATATCGTGCCACCCCATCTGGTTATAGGGTGCGGATGGCTCAGGGAAGCCCCACGCTCTCTTCGTGTATCAGGCCAATACCCTATACAGCTAGGTGGCGTCGTCTTGCTGTCTGAATCTTTCCTTAATCAGACAGGAGCTTGTAGCCTGTATTCGTTTGGTTGACTTCGTTGGGTTCAGGTATATTTATGAGAGTGGAAGAGCCTACTAGAAGGTCAATGGTCTGAAGGAGAATTTATCAAATTAATAGCAGGAGTTACGCACATAGGGGATAGATCTTGTTGAGGTAGAGTTTCGGTATTTTCTTCGGGGTAAAGCTCTGTTAAAATGGCTGTATGAGGACATTAAGCAAATACAGCCTTGCACTACTGCTGAACGAAGGAAGTTTCAGTTGCGTCAAAGCCTCTAAAAGTCTTGGTTTTGTGAGCCATGACCATCTGACTCGGCAACTTTCAAAGAAAGAAGTCCCAACACCCGTTGCAGATTGGAATATGCTTCCGAAAAAAGGGATTATTGTTATTGACGACACTGTTATTGCAAAGCCACATAGTGAGACTATTGAAGGGGTTAAATGGCAATACGCCTCCTCTAAAGACAAAGTTTTACCGGGAATTAATATGGTTTTAGGGCTTTGGGTTGCGAATGGAAAAATTTATGTTTTGGATGTTATCTTTCCCGGTGATAGCAATCGAAATGAACTTGTTCAAGCGCTTTTAAAGCGAGTCAAAGAGGCTGAGTTGGACGTGGAACGGGTTCTTTTTGACGCTTGGTATGCTTGCAGCAAAACATTAAATCTCGTCCATACACAAGGCTGGACGTATGTTTGTCGGGTTAAAAGCAATCGTTTGCTGGATGGTATTTCAATTGATTCGCATAAATTCTTTGGTGCTAAAGGTCGAACGGGCCGTCTGAAAGGGGTTTACAAACGTGTGCAAGTCGCTAAAGACGGCGATAGATATTTGCTCACGAATGATTTAATCCCGCATACTAGCCAGAGTTTGAGCCAATGGTACGGAGAACGCTGGGTCGTTGAAACTGTGTTTCGAGACCTCAAGAGTATTTTGCATCTCGAGAAATGCTCCTGTCGGAATTTTACACAACAGTTTAATCATGCCCTTTGCGTCCTGGAGGCTTACCTCTTTCTGCAAGAAGATTTCCCATCCCAAAGCGTTCAGGCTGCACAACAAGAGTTTCTCAAGGAATACAGATGCCCCAATTGCCGTCAAGACCTCGCTAAACTAATTCGTGCGTAACTCCTGACATAATGTCAAATTCATCGCGGCTTTCTCGAATCCCATCTTCAAAATGCTTAAAGAAATCCTTAAAAGGAATATCAAGCAAACCATTGACAAACAATTCGGCGAAAATGCCTATAACATGGTCATCAATATCATAAGGTTTTGTATTTGGGCATCTGCTTTTTGCAGCTTTTTTCACAACATCTGTAATACTTTCACCATTTGAGCAAGTACTTCCTTCAACAATAGATTTCCGGCCTGTGTACTCATCATGAGTTTTATAAAAAGAAGTAAACACAGACTGTCTTTGGCTACTAATGTTTGATTTTAAAATACGATAAGCTTCCTTGAGAAATGGTTTTAAAGTATTAAGGTCTTCTAAGTCCTTCTGTAACCAGTAGGCAGTTCGTTTCCATTTATCTGATTTTGGGTCAAATTCTAATTTACACGAGGTCATTTTAGTTCCCTTTTCATAGTCTAACATCGAGGCCACGAGCGAGCCTTAAACACTTGTTTATATTTAAAGCTGCTCGCGGGACCTCGTGTTGTCAGTTTTATTTACGCAGACATAAAGCCTGGAGACTGATAATAACCATAGCCGCTAGTTGGAACGTTTAGATTCTTGCCGACTGAAGCTAGTTTTGCTTCCACGACCCTTGCTACTTCTTTAGGGTCTGTAACACCATTTATATTGAAATAAATAGGGCCACCACCAGCATTAGACAGCTTCCTTTCGCCTGACCGAACCGCTCTCATCGAAGCATTCTGACCGGCTATCTTTTCCAAGTTGGCTTTCTGATATGCTGCGGCTCTAACCGCCATCTTGTCGGGAGTGTTGGGATTCGTAGCGTCTGAACCGAGGTTGCCTATCATACCTGTCAGGAATTTATCGGTCATCGCCCGCATATTGTGCCAGAACTCTTTGACTTTATCCCAGCAAGCAAGGAAGGCCGCACCTAAGACAGTCAGACCCGTACCCAATAGGGCTATTAGTCCGCCTGTTCCTGTAAGCGCTCCTAATGGTATTCCTAAAGCGCCTAGGCCGGTTCCCAAC
>CABHPA010000050.1 GCA_902168245.1 Candidatus Melainabacteria bacterium | reverse complement strand
CAGTAGCTTCAAAGGTAACGGCTTGCCCTTGGACTCCAGGCGGGTGAATTGATGCGTGCAGGATTTGCACTTCCAGCGCTGCTTGCCTCTGGCAAACCCATTCTTTACAACCGCAACATGTCGACAAGAAGGACAAAAAGGACGCTCCATCTCTACCCCACCCCCCTACAAACTCAACACCCTTATTATATCATTACTTGGTTTGGAATCTCGTAATTTGCATCACATTCTGACCAACAAGTTTTATACTGGCCATTTTGTATTCCGGGGACTGCATCGGGTGGGACATCATACGCCCATTGTGTCGATGGATACCTTTAATCAGGTGCAACGCCAACTCAAGGCGGGCAATAAGCCCAGCTATGACAAGCCAGAGATTGCTTTTGCTCATCTCATCACTTGTGGGCATTGCGGCTGTAGTGTCATTGGCGATAGCAAGCAACAGGGGCGATACATCTATTACCGTTGTACGCATTTCAAGCAAAAATGCCCAGACAAGTATATTCGGGAAGAAAAGCTGACTGAGCAGTTTGAGTACAGTAACTGAGGAACAGTATCAGTGGATGGTTGCTGGCCTTAAGGAAATTAACGCCATGAAAGATCAGGAATTGGGCGACCGGCGGGAATTTTTGAATGCGGAAATCCAACGGATTAGCAACCGCCTTTCCCAGCTTTATGAAGACAAGCTGGATGGGGTGATTGATTCAGCCTTTTACCAGAAAAAAGCAACTGAGGGTCAGGAGCGGTTACAGGATCTCCAGGCCAATTTGGAACGACTTCAGGAGGCCAGCAAAAAACAGATGGAGTTGGGTCTTTTGATTCTCGAATTTGCCAAAGATGCCTACCCCTTGTTTTCGTTCGTAAGCCATCCCGAAAAGGCCCGCCTCTTGAAAATCGTACTCTCGAAATGTTGCTTGAAAGACGGAATCCTTACTCCCACATACAAAAAGCCCTTCGACGTGTTGGTCGAAGGAGCTAAAAGTAAGCATAATTACCCCCAGGGGAATTCGAAAAGCAGATCCAGGGTTTACCGCCCATTACCGGTACCTCCTGAAACCTAATCACAGAGAAGGTTTTAGACCCCTTCTCAAAAAATAAGTGTTTTTATTTTCTACTGAGATATACTCCCTTTTCCCAACACGATTACTGCAAAATTACTACCAAATTACTGCTGATTACTTCTACATACTGTTGCATACACGCAGCATTTAATAAGGATTTTGTTGTTACTGATCATTTCCCTTTGTAACTAAATATTTGCAACCATGGGCTTTCATCTTTTAAACCGATCCAGGCAACCTAGCCTATTGGCAATCCAAGTTGTACAGACTAACTGGTGGAGCCCAGGTGGTTCTACAAATAGCTCATGGGGTATACACCCTTGTAATACCTGTGCAAGCGCTATGTAAGAGCTTACTGGCACCATTACTGAGCAGCGATTGCCCCATACCCAACCTAGATAGCCTCTTATCCAACATTGCCGTCTTAAAATCGGTTCAATAGAAGAAAGGTCTTCGTTATACTTCAAAGTGCGGTAAAAGCGCTGTACGCAGCTTTCGACAGCTTTCAGCGGCAGAACAAGCTTGGTCCCACGTGGGGATAACACCAGGGTAGCGAGCTTCTACAGCCCATATGCTCAACTCCTCTAGCTCTTCCTCAGCACTGATGGGGTAATGAGACTCTAACAAAAACTGAAGCTCAATCAAATTGTGGCTCTTCGGTGGGCGGATTTTCTTTTGAACCAATAGACCCTTCATTAGCTTTTCTATGCACTGCTGTGCCAGAAAGCAAACCGTTTCAGCGGTATCCGAGTTCCGTGTTTCAAGCAAAATCTCTAGAGAAACCCAGTCTTTTCGGGCTTTATCCACCCATTCCCCTACCAATGGATTCACGCCGACTGAGCCTCATCGCTATAAAGCAGAACACCTTCATCAGCAATGGTAGACAGAAAGCCATCAAAGCCCTGTACTCTGGCCTCAAAGTCAACCGGTTCCCGGACTACAACATCAATAGGAATATGCTTGGGCAAGGTACGGCGGATTTTAGAGGCCGCATAGAAGGCTGGTTTTGAAGCATCTGGCGCATTCATCACCACGAGCAAGTCTAAATCACTCTCCTCGGTGGGATGCCCGTAGGCGTATGAGCCAAAGAGATAGATTTTGCTTGGTTTAAACTCTTCAGCAATCTGCCCGGCTATGGCCTGAATGTCTTCAAATGGGATGGTCATAACACCATTATAAGGCTTTCCTGTATCTATCGAAAGTCTTACCTGGCGTGACTGGGGCCTTAATTTAGATCCACTTTGCTCAAAAATGGCTCACTTTTAGATTACCGTTGTAAAACAATCTACAAATGTTTCTTTTTTGCAAACAAATGTAGAAGCCTTTACCATGACTAAAAAGGCTGCAAAATATACTGACATGCTTGGTTCCAGGCATTTACAGGCCCTCATTCCTGCGCCGCCGCAAATAGCCTGGCGCGCCAGGCTATTTGACTCCCGTCTTCCTCACTTGAATTGGTACGCTTTTGGGGGCAAGACCAATCCAAGTAAAGTCCATTTCCGTCAGGATTGAAAGTTGGCGTCTTACGCTGTAAGCTAATAGAAGTTAATAGCTTGGAGGCTCATGCATGTCCGCCAATGAAAAACAGGTGGTCTCTATCACCTTTAAAACTGAGCAACAGAAACGGGAAGCATTGGATCAAATCGCGCAAGATATGGACCGAGACCGCTCTTATATCCTCAACGAAGCTATTAATAACTATCTTGAGCTGTATCACTGGCAAGTGCGACAGATCGAAAAAGGCATTGAGGCTGCCGAGGCGGGTAATTTTGCAACAGACGATGAAATTCAGTCAGCTATAGCCAAGTGGACTCAATGAAAATTCGCTGGACACGTCCCTTTACCCAGAATTTAGAGTCGGCTCGCCAATATATTATGCTTGAAGACCCAAAGGCGGCTTTAAACGTATTGAAACGTATTTTGGGGAGTCTGGACACCTTATCGAACTTTCCTGAAGCGGGTAAACTCAGCAAGCAAAAGGAAGGTACTCGACAAATGGTAGTCCCAAACACACCATTTGTTATCGCTTATCGTATTCATAACAATGCCGTAGAGCTTCTTGCACTTTGGCACCAGGCTCAAAAATGGCAATAAGATAACTACTTAAGAAGGTAAGTGAAAATGGCAAATCTAGCGTAATGGAATCTTTATGTTCCATTAAAGGCTGGTAAGGGAATACGAAGTTTCCATTAAAGCGCCCCCTTCCTTGGCTTTCTGTCGAGTAAGCAAGCTGTTTGGGCAGGACACCTCTGCGACCTACTAAGTCACAGAGGCAGCCGCAAGCTGGTCCTGAGTAGCCGTAATATTTGGTTTTCGCTCTGCCGAAATCAAGCGTATGGAAAGTGCGTTTGAGCATTATGAACTGAAAAGGACGCTGGAAATATTAAAGTCGATATTCCGTGATTTTCTCATTATCTTTAGCTCGATAATCCGGGGGCAGACCACTCACAAATATCCAACCGGAATTGCATCCACTCTTGGCGTGAGGGGGAGCAAGGCTTTTGTGAAACATAGCATGCCACCATGACCGACTGGCATACCGAGCTTATCGAGTATGTCAAACCCTTTGAATTTTATATTCTGGATAGACGACGTTTTTTTGATTTCTATGGGATACAGCGTTCCGTTTTCCTCGATCAGTACATCCACTTCGCGCTTATCCTTATCCCGGTAAAAATAGATCCGAGGCGTTCGGCCATGATGCAGGTAAGATTTGATGATTTCCGAAACAACCCAGGTTTCCAGCATGACACCGGACATAGCACCACGCTCCAGTACATCAGCACTGAGCCAGCCTGTAAGATATGAGGCTAGCCCCGTATCCATGAAATAGAGCTTGGGCGTTTTGACCAGTCGTTTTGTGTGGTTATTAAAATACGGCTGAAGTAATGTCAAAATCCCTGAGGCCTGCAATACGTTCAGCCACGTTTTGACCGTTGGCTCACTGATACCGGTATCCCTTGCCATATCCGCATAGTTAATGAGTTGTCCACTTCGTGCCGCTGCAATCTGCATAAATTTATAAAAACTGGCCGTGTCCCTGATATCAAGATATTCCCGCACATCCCGTTGGATATAGGTAGATATGTATGAGCTGTAAAAGCGCTCCCAGTGTTTGCCATTATTGATCACCACATCGGGGTAAGAGCCACGCCAGATAATGTGATAGGCTTCCGTCAAGGATAAAGGCCTGGCATTCTTTCTGGATTTCAACAGCTCAGGCTTTGGCAGAAAAGGGGGATCGTTTGGACGGCCTTGTTCCTCTGCCAAAGAAATCCCTTGTAGGTTCAGAATGGCAACCCGCCCTGCAAGGGATTCGGTAACATTCTTCATCATTTCAAACTGCTGGGAACCAGTTAGCCAGAATAGTCCAGGCTGTTTGGTATTATCGACTACCATTTTGATATACGAAAACAAGTCTGGCACATACTGGACTTCATCAATCAGGACCGGCAACGTCAGCCGCTCCAGAAAGCCTGCCGGGTCATTCTGCGCAGAAACCCGTGTTCCCAGATCATCCAGAGACACATATGAGCGCGAAGCTTTTTGGACTTCTTTGAGTAGCGTTGTTTTCCCTAACTGTCTTGGGCCGGTCAGTAGAAGTACTTTGAAATCCTCACTGGTTTCTTGAATGATGTCGGTTAGGGTACGCTCAATCTCTAAAGTCATATCGGCCAATCCTAAAATACACTTAGATATTAGCCGCTAATCGGCTTTGTGACAAGTAGAGCTTTCTATACAACTGATGACAAACCGTTTTGAATTTTGCCCCTGTACATCCCTCACCTGGAATGTTGACGGCTAAGACGCATAGTAGATAACTGACTGAGTCCCTCGGCGGGTGCCATCCCAAAATAGAGTTTCAGAAAAGCAGATCCAGGGTTTACCTCTCATTACCGACATCTCCTAAAACATAATCAGAGAGATAGTTTTAGGCCCCTTCCCCAAAAAAAATAAGTGTCTTTATTTTCTACTGAGATATACAACCTTTTTTCAACACGATTACTGCAAAGTTACTACCAAATTACTGCCAATTACTTCTACATACTGTTGCATACACGCAGCATTTAATAAGGATTTTGTTGTTACTGACTGTTGCCATTTGTAACGAAATCCTCACATTTTTTTGAAGCTGAGCAGGCAAACCAGGTATATTATTCCGAGATAGAGTCAGGCCGTATCTGGTCGTACCAACGGCGTTGAAGCCAAAACGCCACATTCACCAAACCGATTAGCACGGGAACCTCAACCAGCGGCCCAATGACAGCCGCAAACGCTGCGCCTGAATGGATGCCAAACACGGAAATAGCAACCGCAATGGCTAACTCAAAGTTATTACCGGCTGCCGTAAAGGCCAAGGTGGCGCTTTTGGAATAATCCGCACCCACTTTTTTGCCCAGATAAAAGCTGACAAAGAACATCACCACAAAATAGATGACCAGCGGAATGGCGATCCGCACCACATCCATCGGAATCTGGACGATGAGATTGCCTTTAAGACTGAACATCACCACGATGGTAAAAAGCAGTGCACCCAGTGTAATGTGGCTAATGCGGGGAATGAATTCACTGGCATACCACTCGGCCCCCTTTGCCTTAATCATAGTAAAGCGTGTGATCATCCCGGCAATGAAGGGAATCCCCAGATAAATAAAAACGCTTTGAGTCACTTCGCCAATGCTGACATTCACCACAACCCCTTTAAGGCCAAAGAGCGGCGGCAATAGGGTAATAAAGAACCAGGCGTAGACACTGTAAAACAGCACTTGAAAAATACTGTTAAAGGCAACCAACCCAGCGGCGTAATCGGTGTCGCCTTTGGCCAAATCATTCCAGACAATCACCATGGCAATACATCGAGCCAGGCCAATCATAATCAGCCCGACCATGTATTCGGGATAACCGGACAAAAAAGCGATGGCCAGCCCAAACATCAGCACGGGGCCAATGATCCAGTTTTGCAGGAGGGAGAGGCCAAGAATTTTTTTATTTCGAAACACTTCACCCAGTTCTTCGTATCGCACTTTGGCCAACGGTGGATACATCATCAGGATCAGACCAATGGCAATGGGGATATTGGTGGTGCCAACCTGAAACCGGTTAATGAACGATTCCACCGCTGGTACAAAATAGCCCATTGCAACTCCCAGAGCCATTGCAAGAAAGATCCAAACGGTTAAAAACCGATCGAGAAAAGATAATCGACAAAGTGGTGAATCGTTTGCCTTAACCACAGCATCCTTCTCCTTTTATACCAGCAAGACCTTCTTTAATGAGCCAGGGAAGCATTATCAGCCCGGCAACCGGATCTGCCCACCACCATCCTGCTACAGCATTCAACGATAATCCAACAAGTAAGATAAGAGATAATATTGAACAAGCGATGGTTTCCTTGGCTTCCGCTGCCAGAGCAGAGCTACCAATCTCTTTAGAAACCCGGATTTTTCCCCACGCCAATGTTGGCATGATGATTAGCGATGCTATAGCAAGATAAATACCTATTAGGCTTTCACTGGGTGCTTCTTGATAAATAAGAGCAGAGCCTGCATCAAAGAGAATATATGCTGCTAATGCAAAAAAGGTGATGCCCACAAACCGATGGACGTTGGTTTCAGCCTTTTCCACCACATCATCATTCGTTTGTTTTAGCTGTAGGAGCAAGCGCCAAAGGACCAAAACGGCGGCTGCTATTTCTATAAGACTGTCAAAGCCAAAACCAACCAAAGCAATGCTTTCAGCTTTGTAGCCAGAAAAAATCGCAATTAGTGATTCCAGAAGATTATAAGCAATGGTAAAAATAACCAACCAAAGCCCTGTTATCAGGGCTTTAGGGCTACTTGGTTTTTTGACATCACAACTATGATTGCAACAAGAATCTGTATTCATAGCAGCTCAAGTGAGCAGCAACTACCGAGAGAAGCGGACACAGGGGTACAACAGCCAGCGGCCTCTTCTTTGGGCTGAACCGGAGCACAACAGGTACCTTCACCGGATGAATTAAAGAGCGTGGCCCCTTCATCATCAGTACGTACCCAAAACTCCCATTCGTTGCCATCGGGATCCTGCATCCAGAACTTATCCGCCACGGCATAGCAACAGGTCACTTGCTCCTCTTCCAGATGGGGGAGAATGCCTGCGGCCTTCACCCGCTCTTTCCAGTTTTTGAGCGCTTCTTCATCAAACAACTCAATGCCGAAATGCTGGCCATAATCAAAGGCCGGATCTTTACCGGTATAAGCCGGATTTTTGACCAAGGCCAAATGGAGCGCCGGTTCTTCCAGTCGGAAGTTGGCGTAATCGGCTTTGATTTTGCTGGGCTCAGTGCCAAACAGCTTGCTATAAAAGTGGATGGATCGCTCCAAGTCCTGAACGGGAATATTGATATGAACGCGGCTCATGAGCGCACCTCCTTGGTTAGGGTTTCGGGTAAGGTTTCAATGTACTGCCTGATTTCGTCGCGAACGCGACGATAGATATTGAGGACTTCCGCTTCGGGTAACCCTTTCGCCAGACGGGGTGGATCCTCAAAGCTGTGATGAACCACCGTGGTTTTACCGGCAAAAAGCGGACAGCTCTCATTGGCGCTATCGCAAACTGTCACCACGTAATCAAAGGGGACATCCGCCAATTCCCTGACATGTTTGGAATGATGCGTGGCAATATCCACACCCGCTTCCTGCATCACCTTGACCGCCTGCGGGTTCATCCCATGGGTTTCCACCCCGGCGGAATAGGCGTCAATCACATGACTCCTCAGCGCCTTGGCCCAACCTTCCGCCATCTGGCTTCGGCAGGAATTACCAGTGCATAAAAACAGGATTTTCAGCGCTCTGCTTGAATCCGACATAGTTCCTCCGGGTCCATCTTGAGAATATCTTTCAGCCTTTTTTGATCCGCCTGAATCTGCGGATCTTGGGCCAGAGAATTGAACACCCAGTCACAGGCCGTACAGGCTTCCGGGCGTGTATCCCCGCAACTTAAGCGGTAGTAAACCCAGCGACCCTTTTTGGATGAGTCAATTAGCCGAGCCTGATACAGGACCGCCAAATGCTTTGATACAGTGGAAGGGGCCAGATTCAACACTTCCAAAATCTGGCAGACACACAGTTCCTGCTCTCTGAGCAACCAGAGAATCCGCACCCGGTTCTCTTCAGCCAATGCCTTGGCGATTTCCATGAACACACGCATAGGGGGGCAATCCGATAATTCGCTAATGATCGAAGTATGAATCTGATTTTATATTTCGTCAAGTATCGAATTACTTTGTTGGAGAGAGGAACCCAATGCTGGAGTCTTAAATTTTTCCAGCGTTTTACGGATATGTCGTTCAAAAAAGCGCGTCATTTCATCAACAATGGGATGGAACACGTTTGCGTTAATGAGTTGGCTCCGTTCAGTTTGGACGGCATCCAGAATCGTCAGGGCCTGCTGTTGCAGCGTTTCTCTTAAGGCGGGGGAAGGTTGAAGTTATGACTGTCTGAGCGAGTAGCTGGTACTACGTCCGCCGCTTGCATCCCGCTGAAGGATCTCCCGTTCAACCAGATCCAGAATGTCACGATAGGCAGTATCCTGGGAACAATTTCCCAACTTGGCCCACTTGGATGTGGTGAGTTTTCCTTCGAAGCCATCCAGTAAACGATTCAAGATAAGACGCTGACGCTCATTGAGCGATTGGGTTGAAATTCGATTCCAGAATTCAGCTTTGGCCAGAAGCCCTGTCAGCAATGTCTGTGCGCCATCAATGGCCCGATCCAGGCAACCCAGGAACCACTCTAACCAAAGTGTTACGTCCATATCCCTCTTTTGGGTACGTTCAAGATTGGTGTAATAGTTGTTACGTATTCTTTTTGCCGCAATTCATGCGGAGAATAGACGTCTTAATCTCCGCATAAACCCAAGAGGTAAAAACTTAAAGTGCTCCAGGCCCCAATAAATAGCCATAAGGCAAGGGTGTTATTAGTCATTTATTAGCTTGGGCGTTGATGCTTCCAGTCTAATACCTAGCATTAGGGCAACCAGTTTCCCAATTCGCAACTGGCTTTTCCTTTCTCAGTTCCCGGATAAACCGGATACCAGTACCACAGGCGGCAACCAGCTCCTTTTGAGTGACCTTACTGGCCTTCCAGGTTTCCCAGATCAGCTTGCCAAAGTCTTGGGCACTACGAAGAGGCATAATACATAATCCTGTACGGTACTTTTTGAGCCGTTGGCCCACTTCATACTCCTGAACAATCCCGTACGGGATTATTTAATCTTGTCAGGCATTCTCTTCTTGAAGAGATTTATATCTCCCGAGTTTTGTAAGGTTTGGGGATCCCAATTCCAACAACAAATACTAAAGCCACAAGCTATGCAAAACGCACTACATTTGTTTCATAATAACAAACAGACGTAGCTTGTTTTATAAAATTGTTGTAAAATAAGCTACAAATGTTTCTTTTAAGCAAACAAATGTAGAATCCTTTGCTATGACTAAAAAGGCTACAAAATATACCGACACGCTTGGTTCCAGGCTTTTACAGGCCCTCACTCAGGAAGGCCGGTATATTTTCACAGCGGAAGAAGCCAGATTAGCCGGGCAAAAACTCGATATTAGCTATACACATCTTCGAGGGATTCTCTCTAAACTTGAAGATTCAGGTTGGATCTCTCGCTTAAAGGGAGGGCTTTATGCCTCAACAGGGGGATTACCAGGCAGTAGCAATGTTCATTCTTTTGCCATTGCAACCCATCTGGTAAGCCCATCGGCGATCAGCCATATATCGGCATTGAACTTTCACGGGCTGACTGAGCAGATTCCGCTAATTGTTACCGCTTCTACGCCTAAAAGTTTTGTTACTCCTAGCATGCGAGAACCCGATGAAAAAAACAAACGGCATGCTTGGGTATTAGAGGGCGTATCATATGAGTTTATTAAAATCAAACCCGAACGATTTTTTGGAATCGAGGAAATCTGGGTCGATACCTTGTTTCGCGTTCCGATTACAGATAAGGAGCGCACTATGCTGGACGGCTTTGCCTACCCCAAACGCTTTGGCAGCATAGGGGAAGTGCTAGGCATTATGGAGGAATCCAGCCACCTGTTAGATATTGATAAATTGATCCAATATACGCTGAAGTATGACAAGGGCTCAGTCATCAAGCGCATCGGTTGGGCTCTGGATAAACTGGGAGTGGCAAGTGAAAAACTTGACCCACTTAAAGCATATCCAAGCAAGGGCTATCACTTGCTAGACCCTTCGAAACCAAAAACAGGAAAGTACGACAAGACCTGGATGATCCAGGATAACCTAATGATTAAGAAATAGATGCAACCATTAAGAAATAAACTTCAGCGGGTCGTCACCGATACAAGTTCCCAATTAAGCATTGTTGAAAAAGACTATGCGTTAAGTTACGTCCTGGCTGGGGTTGCTTCCATCGGTGAACTGGTTCCTAGCCTTATCTTCAAAGGCGGTACAGCGCTCAAAAAATATTACTTTGGTGATTACCGATTCTCAGAAGATCTGGATTTTTCTACGATAAACGCTCCAACAGGGGATGAGTTAGAAAGGTTCTTAACGGCAGCCAGTGACAATGCATTGAAACAGTTATCCGCAGAAGGACCTTTTACATTACAGCTTAGGCGACGCCCTGAAATAGAGCGTCATCCCCGTGGGCAAGAGGCATTCGAGTTATATGTCAAATATCCTTGGCATCCCAGCCCTTTGTGCAAGTTGAAAGTTGAAATCACCCATGATGAACCTGTCCTTGCTCCTCCAGTCTCACGTCAGATCATTCATGGGTACGGTGAAAATCTTTCAGCAATGTTGAATTGTTATGCGCTTGAAGAGATTGTTTCTGAAAAAATGCGTAGCCTCCTGCAAACCCATCAACGCTTAATGCAACGTGGCTGGAATCGTCCTAGAACCAGAGATTACTATGATCTCTGGAGTATTCTGACAACGTATCGAGATGAATTGGATAATGATCTCATTCGCGAACTTTTGCCAGAGAAATGCAAAGTTCGGGAAGTAAGCTATCACAGTATTGATGATTTCTTCACGCCGGAACTGCTCTCAGAAGTCGATAGGCATTGGGAGTCAAATCTCAGCACCTATGTCAGAGGCCTACCTGAAAGTAGTGTTATTCTTCCAGAGCTTAAATCCATGATGGAACAATACATCAGCCCTTAATAGAATACCCTCAGTTTATCCGGAACCAAAGTGCATACGCCCTTTGTACTTGCTCAGGAATTGGTTTGATTTTTTCGACTTTTGGGTACTGATAGTACCAATATTGGGGAAATACTAAACTAGTTCCACAAGCCGACTTAGTAGCCTTGCTCTTATTTGCGACTTTGCAAATCGCAAATAAGAATAACCAGGGTTGAGTGGGATCGGCAAAAATATCGGCAAAACTGATGCAATAATTGCCAGAAAAGGTAGTCGAGGAGTAGATACTCCTCATCTGAAAGATCGGCAAAACATGACCTTAAAAACCCTCTATCATATTCAGCCTTTTCTACTTAGCCAGCCGCCAGCTTTGGTGGAAGAAGGGATTGCCGATTTATCAGGCACGTCACAGTTTCTGATGGAGGGTATTCATCCTCGAGCGGCGTCTAGCTTGGCTTTGCTGGTGTGTATCGCAATTTCCTCTTTCCAAGAGTGATGGGCTTTGGGTTTCCTTCAGCTAACCACTGATTTAAGGTCAGGTTCATTTCCTATGAGCCAAATCTTAGGACAGGATAGCAATTCCAGGATGAAACGGTTATGGGCTTTATACCACTTCTGGAATTCCGCTTGGGAATAGACCACAGGATTGACTTCTCGTTGCGTAGACTCGGTTACGGCACCAATGGCTTCTGCAATTTCTCGCAAGGATAAGTCTCCCAATATGAACACGTCAATATCGCTATGAGACGCTTCTTGTCCCGTGGCGTATGAACCAAAGATGAATGCCAACTCTACCTTGTCCGCCACCTCCTGAAGCGCGTCTCGAATGACATCTCCGATAGAAATCGTCTTCAGGAAAAGATGCTTGAAGTCTTCAAAGGCAGGATGCTCCCGATTTGCATGGTAATAGGACATCTTGCCTCGTTTGAAGTGGTTGATTAGACCGGACTTCTCAAGCTTTAAGAGCATTTTTTGAACATTTCTAAGCGCTCCACCCACGCGAGTATGGATCTCGGCCTGGTAATACTCCTGATCCGGGTTCAGCAAAAAGATTGCCAGTATCTTAACCAGTATATCGCTGGCAAATAGCCCCGAAATGGATGACATATTTGTTGACCCTGAAACTACTAATAGAAGTATTATAACTTCTTTTGGTAGTCTTTGCACTACTTTAAGAAGTGTATCTGGTTTTTACTTTCTGCCAGAATTCCTGGTATTTGAGCGAAGTTATTCTCCTGCTAAGTAGTGTCCGCCTAGTAGAAAAGGAACCGATCAATTTGCTCACTTTCCCTGCCACTCATGTGTTAAGCGGATTGTAAATGTCTGAAACATGGGGCTTGCATGATTTTCGGCTAAGTGGATAGCATGAGCCCACGTTTTTAAAATAACTTTCGCAAGTGGGTTTACAGCAAGCGCATTGGGTTTTGCGCTTATTTTGAGGCATGTCATTTTGGTACAAGTCACATCTTCTGTGAGGGAAGAGCAGCATCAACGTTATCAGGCGAGGTTGCGGCAAGATATTCCCGGTTTTATTCAAGACTATATGAGCGATTCGGCCATTATCGAAATCATGGCAAACCCGGATGGGAGCGTTTGGGTGGATGATTTGCGTTCAGGCCAACGCTCAGTAGGAACCATTGAAGCTTTTCAGGCAGAATCCATTCTGAATGTCATTGCCTCTTTAAATGGCACGGCGATTACGCAAGAAAATCCCATCCTGGAATGCGAACTGCCTTACGATGGTTCACGTTTTGCCGGGATGATACCGCCCGTGGTGGAGCGGCCTATTTTCAGCATTCGACGCAAGGCTATCCAGATTTTTACGTTGGATGACTATGTGGCGAGTGGCATTCTGAGTCCCTCTCAAAAAGACATCATCGACTCCTGGATCAAAGCCCGCAAAAACATTCTGATTGTGGGTGGAACTTCCAGCGGCAAAACCACACTCATTAATGCCGTTATTCAGGCGATAACCGAGCACAGTCCGGAACATCGCCTCATTCTGCTGGAAGACACGGTTGAACTTCAATCGACGGCTTCCAATATCGTGGCGATGCGAAGCAGCCGGGACGTTTCTTTGCAAGCACTGGTTAAAGCGACCTTACGGCATCGACCGGATCGCATTATCGTGGGCGAAGTTCGGGGCAAAGAGGCGTTTGATCTGTTAACGGCCTGGTCAACCGGTCATCCCGGTGGGGTTGCCTCTTTGCATGCCAATAGCGCAGAAGGTGCGTTTTTAAGGCTGGAACAGCTTCTGGAACTGGCAACCCAATCCCCCATGAAAACACTCATTGGGGAAGCGGTGGATGCCATTGTCTATATTGAAAAGACTGGGAGTGGGCGCAAAGTGAGAGAGCTATTGACTGTTCACGGATACCGGAATGAGCAGTATCAGACTCAAACGGTTGAATAAGCAGTGATTAGAAAGAAGGGGAAACAATGAAGCATCATCAAACCCATAACCTGAACTGGTGGATACCCGTTATCCTGATTGGCAGCATACTGGCCATTAGCGTTCTCTGCCCAAGTGCTGCTCAGGCGGCTACGGCTGGTGGTTCTGGCTTACCGTGGGAAACACCCATTCAACGCATTGTGGATAGTTTCCTAGGCCCCATTGCCGTGGGCATGTGCTTGATTGGCTTTGTGGCAGGCGTATGGCGCTTTATGACCGGGGGTGAAATGGATGGCTTTGTCCGGTCCATGGTGGTTATGGCCTTGTCTGGATCTATTCTGATTGCCGCTCGCCCCTTTATTAATAGCCTCTTTGGCGTAGGAGCGGTGTTAGGGCAATGAGCAAGCTGCGACGGATTCCGTTTTCTCGAACCCTGCACCGGCCCAACTTACTCTTGGGTGGAGAGCGCCCTTGGGTGATTTTACTGGGTGTGATTGCCGCTGGCTTGATTCTTTCCGATATCAGCGTGCTGAAAATTCTAGTGGGCTTGGGCATCTGGACTGTGGGGCTTGGCTTGTTACGGCAAATGGCCAAAGTCGACCCGTATCTCAGCCAAGTGTATTTTCGACGCTTAAAATACCGACGCTTTTACCCGGCCCAGTCCAGGGCCAGGTTAAGGCCATAGAAAGATAGGGGAAATAAGAGGGGCTTATGTTATCCACCAAAGCATTTCAAACGGATTCGCAAGGACTGCCAACCCTGCTCAACTATGCCGCCATGGTTAAAAGCGGCGTGATGTTGGGAAAAGATGGCTCATTAACGGCGGCCTTTGAATGCGAGGGATTGGATATCGCCAGTGCCACACCGGCTCAACGGAATTACCAGGCTGATACGTTAAATACCATCTTAACCCGGCATTTTGGTGGCGGTTGGGTGAGTCACCATGAACTGATCCGCAAACCGTCAGCGGCATACCCGGATGCAGCTTTATCTGATTTTCCTGATCCCATCAGCCGAGGAATTGAAGCGGAGAACCGCGCCAATTTCCTGAAAGAGGGCAATCATTTTGAAAGTACCAATATTCTGGTGGTGCGCTATAAATCCCCGTCACTGCAAAGTCACCGGCTGAGAAACCTCTTCTATGAATCTCGCAAAACGGAGCCAGTCAATTCGCTGGAAGCGGATTTGACCTACTTTGAGCGGCAACTGGAAAATCTGGAAGATGCGTTATCCAGCATCCTGAAAGTACGGCGGATGCGGGGCTACTCGGTGACAGATTCATACGGGCAAGTCCACCTGCGCGATGATTTGGTGAATTACCTGAATTTCACCATTACCGGAGAGTATCACCCTGTCAACCTGCCAGCCTGTGGCATGTATCTGGATGGGTATTTGGGCATGCAAGACCTGATTCCAGGGGATACTCCCAAAATTGGCGATTATTTTATTGGCTGTATCAGCCTCACTGGTATGCCCAACGAATCCTATCCCAATATTCTGGAAGCTTTGAATCATTTACCGCTTGCGTACCGCTGGGTCACTCGCATGATTTATGTTGATGCCCATGAAGCCATCACCCTGCTCAAAAAGGAGCACAGGGAATGGGTTCAAAAAGCGCAAAGCCCCTTTCATCAGATTTTCAAAATGAAAGGCGGTTTAGTGAACCAGGATGCTCTCAATATGACCCTAGACACGCAAGCGGTAATGACTGAGGTGCATAGCGGGCAAATGGCGTTTGGGTACTGCTCACAAGTGGTGGTCTTGATGAGCCCGGATCGGCAAGCATTACTAGACAATGCGCGGCTGGTCATCCGGGAGATCAAACGGCTGGGTTTTAATTGCAGGCTGGAAACCTTGAATGCCATGGAAGCCTGGCTCAGCACTTTGCCGGGGCATAGCCTGCCCAATATCCGGCGTCCCTTGGTTCATTCAAACCACCTGGCGCATATGATTCCAATTACCAGCATCTGGTCAGGCCGGACTTCCTGTCCAAACCCGCTGTTTCCTCCCAATTTGCCACCCCTGATGCATACCGCCACCACGGGATCGACTCCGTTTCGCTTGAACCTGCATGTGGGCGATGTTGGTCATACATTGATAATGGGGCCAACCGGGGCAGGAAAGTCAGTATTGTTGGCGACTCTGGCGGCACAATTTCGACGTTATCCAAATGCCACCATAACCGCCTTTGATAAGGGCCGCTCCATGTGGGCCTTGGTGGAAGCCTGTGGCGGCCAGCATTATGACATTGGCGGTGACAATGCCAGCCTGTCTTTTGCGCCATTATCCCTGATTGATACGGATGCCGATATGGCCTGGGCAGAAGATTGGATTGCCACGGTCTATGAGGCACGAACGGGTAAAACCACCACCCCACGCCAGGCTCAAGAAATCCATCGGGCCATGGGCATACTGCGTGAAACCAAACAGCCGAATGAGCGCTCTTTATCTGATTTTCTGCTGACGCTACAACAATGCGGGGCTGAGGATGATCTTAAAGCGGCCTTGTCGTTTTACACGCTGAGCGGTCTTTACGGCAATTTACTAGATGCCAAAACCGATGGACTGAAAGCCAGTGCGTTTACCGTGTTTGAAATCGAAGAGTTAATGGCCATGAAAGAGCGCATTGCCATTCCGGTCTTGTTGTACCTTTTCCGGCAATTTGAACGCAACTTGAACGGTCAGCCTGCCTTGCTGCTGCTGGATGAGGCTTGGGTCATGCTGGGACATCCGGTCTTTCGGGGAAAAATCCGTCAATGGCTCAAGGAACTCAGAAAGAAGAATTGCGCAGTGGTCTTGGCGACTCAAAGTCTGTCGGATGCTGTTCAATCCCAAATTTATGATGTGTTGCTGGAAAGCTGTCCAACAAAAATCCTGTTGCCCAATGAAGAGGCCGATAAGGAAGGCACCAGTGAACATCCTGGGCCACGAGACCTATATGCCATGATGGGATTGAATACCGCTGAAATTCAAATCATTAAAACGGCGACCAAAAAGCGGCAATATTATTACATGTCCCCGGAAGGACGTAGGTTATTTGATTTGGGGTTGGGGCCACTGGCTTTATCGTTTGTGGCGGTTTCCGATAAGGAAACGCTGTCACGTTTGAGCCAGCTAAAGGCAGAGTACGGGGCAACATGGCCATTTGTTTGGTTAAACGAGAGAGGAGTGGAGTATGACAAATTGGTGGGTTAAAGCAGGACTCGGCATTGCCTTAAGCGTGGTATTGACCACACCTTACCTATTGCCAGCCAAGGCGCAAAATGCGGTCATCTGTACCAATTGTGGGACCGAGTGGACGCAACTCATGAATAAAGCCATGATGGCCAAACAACTGGCGACACAAGCCCAGCAACTCAGCACCCAAATCAGTCAATATAAAGATATGCTGACCAATTCCAACGGGATATCTAACCATGTTTGGGGACAGGCCATGCAGGATTTTGCAAAGCTCCAGAACTTAATGAGCCAAAGCCGATCAATGGCTTATTCCGCAAGCAATTTGGATGGGCAATTCTCTAGCCGGTACGGGACTTATGACTCTTACCTAAACCGCACTATAGGTGCCAAAGATTGGCAGAACAAATACACGCAATGGTCACAAGAAGGCTCGGATAACGCGCGTTATGCCTTAAAGGGCTTGGGCCTGCAAGCCTCTCAAATGCAAAATGAACAAGCCTTGATGCAACAACTGCAATCCATGGCTGGAACCGCACAAGGGCGAATGCAGGCACTGCAAGTGGCTAATATGATGGCCGCCCAAAACGTTGAGCAAGTCATGAAACTGCGCCAAATGATGATGCTTCAATTGCAAATGCAAGCCAATTACCTGGCTCAGCAACAAGATCGAATGGCCGCGCAGGAAGCAGCTCATCAGCGGTTCATGAATGCACCGAGGGTTCGTAATGATAATGGCGAAACATTTTAAAAGGAGAAAAATACGATTATGAATCAAGTTTTTAATTTAAAGCTCTGGATACTTGTAGTTCTATTAGTGGGAACATCTATTGCTTCCATTTTGATAACAATAACAGTCACGCCAAAGCCGAATCAATCTCAATTAGTAACATGTCCGCCCTGTAAACCAGCACATGTTTCTCCAGTGCAAAAATCCAGCCCTAAAGTGGATAGGGTACCCAACGACAACGGCGAAACTTTTTAAAGGAAACACAGTGCCTATATTCTCAAAATTATCAAAATTAACTTTGTTTGGATTAGCAGTCTTATTTTTAGTCACTGCTCAGCCAAGCTTTGCTCAAGCAATTAGCGATAATTTTTTGGAACCCATTGTCCACCAATATGCAGATCATACGTCTGCCTGGGAAGGGCCACTGCAACGCTTTGCCATGAGCATATTTTGGTTGCTCGTGCTGATCGATGTGGTTTGGACTGGGGCCGAGCTGATTATCCACAAGAGCGATTTGGGTGAGTGGGCCATTACGGTTGCCAAACAACTTCTGACCATTGGCTTCTTCTACGCCTTACTGACTCATTCATCTGAATGGGCCAATGCGTTAATTCAAAGCTTTCGATTAGCGGGGGATGCGGCCAGTTCAGCTGCTAGCGGCAGAACTGGCCTGCAACCCTCCGACATCTTTGATTCTGGGGTCAATATTGCGGTGACTTGCATTAAGTCCTTCAAAATAGAAAAGCCAATTGACAGTTTGGCAATGGCTTTTGGGGCTATCATCATGCTGATTAGTTTTGCTCTTATTGCCGCCTTACAAGTCGTGGCCTTGGTGGAAAGTTATATCTTCACCTATGCGGGCATTCTGTTTTTGGGCTTTGGAGGCAGCCGTTTTACCCGTGATTTTGCCCAACGGTATCTGGTGGGTATTGTAGCCGTTGGAGCCAAACTCTTTGTTATTCAACTCATTATTGGATTGGCTGTGGTGCTGGTTAAACAGTGGGATGCCGATATTGACGCTAATCAGGCTATTCTCGATATTGGCATGGTTCTGCGCATTGCCGGGGGCTCTATCGTGTTTTTGGCTTTGGCCAAGATGATTCCATCGATGGTGCAGGGCATGATCAATGGCGCGTCCTATAGTTCTGCCACCACAATGGTCAACACCACTATGGCCGGAGCAAACGTTGGGGCGGCAGCCGCCAATGGAATAGGGGCTATTACTACTGCGGGGTTAGGTGGATTGTCCAGCCTGGTTGGACAGCAAGGCTGGGCCGATGGTCTTCATAGCGCCTCCGGTGGAATGGCCAACCGGGCCAGTCAGCATGCAGGAGATGCGTTTAGCCATTCTTTTGATGCCAGCGCCGGGACTATGGGCCAATATATGCCGGGCGCTTTTACTCCCGGTAAGTTCGATGAGATGAAGCCTGCTTTTCGAGGGGGTGAGCCCGGTGAGGATGTGGGCAATGGCGATCAGGAAGAGCGCAATACGATTGGGGTTTAAACACCAGGAACAGAAACGATGAAAGAAGAGATTGCATGAACAAACAAATGGATCACTCAGCTTCATTAAATTTCGTTGTGCCCTTTTCCAGAGAGGAGCGACGGAACACGGAGTCTGAAGCCGTAATGACTATGCACCATTTGGCTCAAAAAAGATGGAACGAAGAGTTTGGCGGCTTTATTCATGAAAAGAAAGTTTGGCAACGCGTCGCGCTCATTAGTTTGACGGTCAATCTGCTTGCTATTGCTGGCATTACGT
>CABHPA010000049.1 GCA_902168245.1 Candidatus Melainabacteria bacterium | reverse complement strand
TACACCTCTCTATTCGTCGGCAGCGTCAGATGTGTATAAGAGACAGCCCTGTTCCTTCAGAAGCCGCATCCCGTCTTCCACCGCTTTCATCATAATGCGAAAGGCCGTCATTGGAAAGATGACCATATTATACCCAAAGGCTTCAAACTCCTGAACGGTGATATACGGGGTTTTTCCAAACTCGGTCATGTTGGCCAGCAGCGGCGCCTTGACTTGCCGGGCGAATTCGGCGAACTCCTCCCGTGTGGCCAGCGCCTCGGGGAAAATCATGTCCGCTCCGGCGGCCATGTAGCTGTTGGCGCGTTTCACCGCGTCATCGAACCCGTTGACGGCCTTGGAATCCACCCGCGCGATGATCATGAAATCCGGGTTGACGCGCGCGGAAACCGCCGCTGCGATTTTTTCCCGCATGTGTTCTTCAGAAATGACCTGCTTGCCGTCCAAATGCCCGCACCGCTTGGGAATTACCTGATCTTCAATATGCAGCCCGCTCAATCCTTGCCGCTCGTATTCCTGCACGGTGCGAAACACGTTGATCGCTTCCCCGTAGCCGTTGTCCGCATCGGCAATGGCCGGAATATTCACCGAGCGCGCAATATACCCGGCTTGCGTCGCCATTTCGGTCGCGGTCATGAACCCGATATCCGGGTAACCGCCCACCCCGTTGGAAAGCCCGGCCCCGGAAACATACAGGGCCGGGAATCCAACGTTTTCAATAATTTTAGCGGAAATGGCGTTGAACGCGCCCGGCAACGCCACGGTTCCCTGGGCCAGCAGTTCCCGCAGACGGGCGGGCTTGTTGGGTTCCGGCTGTAACAGGGCTTCGGCGGGCATCGGTGGCATCCTTTTCCTCTTGCTTGCTCTATTTTTGGCTTTGAAGCGCTTCGGCGAACAGGGCCATAACCTCGGAAACGTCCTCGCAGGTATCGATCCGCCACAACTCGTCCAGAATATTGTTCACGTGGCTCTCAGACATCACCCGGCTGGCCTGCATGCGGAACTTCTTTTCCACGTCCTGATCGTTCATGGGGTTTTTGTTATGCCCCAGCGGGTAGGAAACCTTCTTGCTGAATTCCCGCCCGTCGGTGGTCTTAATCACCAGCAGGTTGGGGATGCCGTCCGGGTACCCGGCGGTCATTTCGGCGTTGCGGTTCACTTTGACCTTTTGCAGCAGCGCCACCAGCTTCGGATCGTGGATGCGCTCGTAAGTGAAGGTGTCCAGGGTAATATCCCCGTCCATCAGCGCGGCGGAAACGCAGTACGGCATACTGTGATCGGCGGTCTCGCGGGTTTCCGGATGCCAATGCTCCTCGAACCCGGCGATAATATCCACCGCCGCGTCGAAGCTTTCGATGGTGATGGATTCGATTTTCTGATCGATATTGTCTGCGCCGATTTCTTCCCGAAGTTCCAGGGTGGCCTCAATGGCGCTTTGCGAATGGTATTCCGCCGGGAAGTGCTTAACGTAGGTCTGGTTGATCATGAAATCCGGGTTGCCGTTTTCCCCGCCGAACGGGACAAGTTCAAACGGCCCGGACACTTGCGCCCAGAAGCCCATCTCGCCTTCAAAAATCTCGGAAGGCCCGGTCATGCCGTGCTTGGCCAACATGGCTGCAAATACCGCATTGCGCGACGCGTTGGCGAACGCGCAGCCTTTCCAGTGGGATAGTTCACCCACGCGGGTTTGGCGCATGGCGTTGTTGGGCGTGGCGGCTAGACCTTGCACATGCACCAGTTGCTGCTTGCTCAGCCCGAAGAGCTTGCCTGCGGCCAGCCCGGCGGAAAAAGAGCCGTAAGTCACGTGATCCCAGCCCCGGCTACGGATGCTGGCCGCATCGCACAGGCGGCACTGAATTTCGTAAGCCAGCACAATAGCGGTTAAAATATCGCGGCCGCTACGCTTTTCGGCCTCGGCTACCGCTAAAATGGCGGCGATGTTGTCGCTGGGGTGGGCCGGTTCCTTGGAAAGGTAGGTGTCGTTGAAATCCAGGTAGCGCATCATCACCCCGCTGGCAAAGGCGGCCAGATCGGGCGAGGTTTTGTGCCGGGTGGTCAGCACGGTGGCGCCGTTGGGGTTGCTGGAAAGCTGTGCAACCTGAACCGCGATTTTGGCCGGTTCGCTGCCGCAGGAAATAGCGCCCATGGCGCAGCCCAGCGCGTCGATGATTCGGCGTTTGGCTTCCAGAATGGCCCGGTGGGGCAGTTTTTCATACGTCAGATCATGGGCGTAAGTCGCCAGACGCTCTGCCAACAGGGGTTTGTGCATCGTCGTAGTCAAGTCGCTTCTCTCTTCTCTACAGACTCTAAAATAAATCTGAAAATGCTTTCCGTAATGGTTTTGGATCGGTTTGATCGTGCATGGAACGATAGATTGACTGAAGATGGGGGATGACGCCCGGTTTGAGGTGCGGTCCATACCTGGCGTTTATTCCCTTGGGTTGCCTGCCCTAGGCATTCGGGGCCATCTGGGCGGTGAAGCCGAATTTGCGGAAAACGCTAAGATTTGATGTCTTTTTTCAGCCTCAGGTCAGCATCGGGCGAACCCCACGAAAGTATTGTACAAGGAACCCGCGCAAACCCCAAGCAAGCCTTTGCAAAGTTTAATTAAACCCGGTTGGCGAAGCCCCGCATTCGACACTTTGCAAAAGCGCCATAAAAGCTGATAAAACGCCGAAAAAAGGATATGATGAGAGGGGTGCGATCGCTGGCTTTGGGGGGGACCCGTTTGCGAACCAGTGGGCATTGCCTGCCATTGAAGGATTATTGAGGGGGGATATAGACCGATTGTGACCAGACCGCCATTCCGGAGGCCGCTATCATGAGCCAGCATCCCGCAGGATATGCCGCCTTGCCCGGACGCAACCCGAAGACCCTGCAATTGGAGCCGGTGGGCAACGCTTCCGGCGCGGTGCGGGCGTTGCCGGATTATGATCTGATTGTGATTGGCGGCGGCATTAATGGCTCCGGCATCGCGCGGGAAGCGGCCGAGCGGGGGCTGGCCGTCCTTCTGCTGGAGAAAGAGGATTTCGGATCGGGGACTTCCGCCTATTCTAGCCGGTTGATTCATGGCGGGCTGCGTTATCTGGCCAACCTGGAGTTTGACCTGGTGGCCGAATCCTTGCGGGAACGGGAATTATTGCTGCGCCATGCGCCCCACCTGGTGCGCCCCTTGCCCATGGCCATTCCCGTTTATGCCTATAGCGAAAAGCCTCGCTGGATGATTGGCTTGGGTATGCTCCTGTATGATTTGCTTTCCTGGGGAAAAAGCATGCCCGCGCACCGCATGTACGGAAAAGCCGGGTTTCAGGCGCGCTATCCGGGGATTAACACCGAACGCTTGCAAGGCGGCCCGGTTTACTACGATGCGCAAGTGGAACTGCCGGAACGGATTTGTGTGGAAAACGTCCTGGCCGCTAAGGAGACCGGCAACGCCACGGTGTTGAACCATGCGCGGGTCACGGGCTTTTTAATCGAGCAATCCACGGTGCAGGGCGTTCTGTTTACGGATGCGTTGAGCGGGCAACGCTACACGGCGCGGGGCAAGGCGGTAATCAACGCCTCCGGCCCGTGGGTGGACGCATTAATGGGCCTTGCGGATTCCCACCCGGCGCGGCGCATTGGGGGCACCAAGGGCAGCCATATTGTGGTGCGCCGCTTTGCGGGCGGGCCGGAAACGGCCTTGTACGTGGAGGCTCGCTCCGACGGGCGACCGTTCTTTATTATTCCCTGGCGGGAGGATTATTATTTAATCGGCACCACGGACTTGCGCTTTGAGGGCAATCTGGACGCCGTGGCCGCTGATCGAGACGAAATTGCCTACCTGCTGGCCGAAACCAACCATGTGCTGCCCGGCGCCAAGCTGACGGTGCGGGATGTGCTGTACAGCTACGCCGGGGTAAGGCCGTTGCCGTACACGCAAGGCAAAACGGCAGGCCGCATCACCCGGAAGCACCTGATTGAGGATCATGCCCGCAACCAGCGGCATCCTTTAAAGGGTCTCGTTTCCATTATAGGCGGTAAGCTCACCACCTACCGCAGTCTGGCGGAAGAGGCCGTGGATTACGTGATCCGGGCATACGCCATCCGGCAGACGGATGGGAGCGGAATACCGCCTTCCGATACCCGGCGCAAGCCTTTGCCCGGCGGCGTTGGGATTGAGGATTGGCCAACTTGGAAAAAAACGCAAAAGGCCGCCCTCAGTGAGCGATACGAGCTGGATGAGCCTATGGTTTCCCGTTGGCTTTCGATCTACGGCAGTCGCTTGGAGCGGGTATTGGCCCTTACCTTGGAAAACCCGGACTGGAAACGACCTTTATATGCGGGCTGCCAGTCGATAGGCGCGCAGGTGGTTTATGCGGTTCGGGCGGAGCTGGCCTGCTCGGTGCAGGATGTAATGCTTCGCAGGCTGGGTTGCGCGCTGGACGCGGATGTGGGCCTGAAGGCGCTGGAGCCGGTTGCGCGGCTGATGGCGACCGAACTGGGCTGGGATCAGGCGCGGTTGAATGCGGAAGTTGCGGCCTATAAAACCCTGGTGGAGACCCGCAACCTGGCCTTTCTGGGGCAAGCGCCCTCCCCGGAGAAACAGGCCGCCGCCGCAGAGCCGTAAAAAGCGGTATTGGGTTGGAATTTTGGGGCGCACGAAAAAAGGGGCTTCGGCCCCTTTTGACAGTTATTTGTATCGGTTGATGATGGCCCGAATGGCTTCATCGGACGTGTCCGGCTCCGGCAGCGGATATACAGTGTGGCGTTCCGAGGGGGACTTCAGCTTGATGGCGATGCTGTCTGCGGCCTGGTCGGCGTGGCTATTGGCAGTCCTGGCGGAAACAGCGGAACCGGAAGGCTCAATGGGCGTGGTGGTGATTTCCGGGGCGGAAAAATTGGGTTTAACGGGCTGTTCTGGCTTGTTGGGCTTGAGTCCCAGTTTTGCCGGTTTGGGAACCGAAGCGCCGGAAGCCGGGAATAACGCGCCGGGCAGCAAAGAGCCGGACGGTTTGGGAGCGGGGCTGGCCAGGGGCTTGGTATCCAGCGCGTCTTCCATATTGTTGACGCTGTTGATGGTATGGGCCTTTTCCAGCGGCGGTAGGGCGTTGGGGGTATTTTCGCCGGTCATGGAAACCGGCAGCAGGTTATCGTCCCCGCCGGGTGTTTGGCCGTTGGAGAGCGTGGCCGGGACAATCTGCGAACCCGGCATGCGCGGGATGCTGCGGGCCACTTCCGCGTCATCGTTGATAATGTGCGGGGTAATCATCACCACCAGTTCAGAGCGATGCTTGCTGTTCACCGAATTTCGGCCCAGCGCGCCCACGATGGGCAGGCTGGAGAGGAACGGGTTGCGGGTAATCGCCTCGGTGTTGGTGTTATGAATCAGACCGCCCAGCACGAAGGTTTCGCCGTCGTGCAGTTGTACGTTCTGGGCCAGGGCTTCCCGCTTGGAAAGGAGCGTGACCACGTTGCCGAAACGGTCGTGCTCGGTTTTGGAGATGGTGGAGATAATGGGCCGCACCCGCAGGTTTATCGTATTGTTGGCGCCCACTTTGGGCAAAATGTTCAGCACGATGCCCGCTTCGCCGATGTTGGTGGTGAAGGTCGGGGCGGAACCGAACGCCCCCTGGGTGACGGTGACGGAACGAATGACCTCATCCACGATGCTGATGATGGTTTCGTTGTCGCTGGCGGTGATCACGGTGGGGTTGGCCAACATTTTGGCCTTGCTTTTGCTGGCCAGCGCGTTCACCTGGAACAGGAAATCCCGGCTCCGGTGCAACGGGTGAGAGGTGATGCGGAACAGGCTTTCCAACGGGCTGTCGGTGCTGGTGGTGCTGCCCACCGCGTTGGAAAACGCCCGGTTTACCAAGGTGCTGCTGGCGCTGTTGTTGGTGCCGGTGCTGAGATAATTGTTGTTGCTGCCGCTGGTGTAGCCCAGCTCTCGGCGGCCATCCTCGGAAATCTCAACCAGCGAGGCTTCCAGCACCACTTGCGGCACTTTGCGGTCCAGGGTGGGAATCAGCGCCTCGGCCATGGAAATCTGGTCGGCGGTGCCTAGCAGGGTGAGAGTGTTCATGCGGGTATCCGGCAGGATGATGGGGCCGGTGGGGGATACCTGGATGGTTTGGGTTTGCTGGGTTCTGGCGCGCAGGGTCAGGTTGTTCACCAGCGGGTTGGAACTGGCGCCGCCGCCGGAACTGCCCGTGCTCTGGCTGGACTGCGACGCGCCGGTGCCTTCCGCGATGTTCTCCATGGTCACGCGCAGGCTGCTGGGCATGCCGCCACCCTGGGCGGATGCCGTCCCGCTGCCGCTGGTGACACTAATGGGGGGCTGCCCCTCGTTGAACAAACTGGTGGAAAGAATGGTCGCCACATCCAGCGCGTTGGCCTGGCTCAACCGCCAGGTCTTCATCTGCCGGGGCTGATCTAGGGCTTCAATGTGCTCCTGCACCATTTTAATATCGGTGGGGTCGCCCACCACAATAATGCTGTTGGTATGGTAATCCGCCGTCACCGGCATGGGGGCTGTACTGCCGCCGCTGCTCCCACCGGAACTGGAGCCGCCTGCCGTCCCGCCACCGCCGCTGGTCGCACTGACCCGATCGGCGAAAACGGTGCTGTTCAGGAAGCTGGCCACCACCTTGGCGTTGGCGTTATGCAGGGGGAAAATCCGGGTCATGCTTTTTTTGAAGGACTGGCCTTTTTGCGAGGCGGCGTCGGCCACCATTAAGTTGCGCCCCTGCACGGAATAGGACAGGTTCCCGTATGTCTTGAGGGTTTCCAGCGCGTCGCGGATGGTTACGTTGTTAAGATCCACGGTGATGGTTCCGCTGACGGATTCGTCCAGCAACACGTTGAAGCCGCCTTTTTGGGCCAGCGCGCGCAGGGCGTCCTGAATATCCACGCCGCGAAACGACATGCTGACCTTGCGATTCGCTCCGATTACTGGTGTGCTTTCCAGCAGGTTGGCCGGGTTCACCGTTACCCGCACATCGCCTGTCAACACGTCCGGCGAGGCGGCTTGGGCGTTCAGGCCGATGATGTGGCCCAGCCCGCCGCCGGTCAGTATGCACAGGCTGAGCGCCAGGCTGATAGCCTTGGAATGATGGATGGAACGATTCAAGCGAGCCATTTATTTTCCTCCCGCCAGGCTGGTTTGCAGTGGGGCGTTATTCATGGTGGTGGTGGTGTTTACCGGCGTTAACTTGGTGTTGTTCACAATGTGGGGCGTTACCAGCAATACGATTTCGGAACGCTTGCGATTGCTTTGGGAAGCGCGGAACATGGCCCCCACAATGGGCAGGTCGCTTGCACCGGGAAGTCTATCGGCCCGCAGGGTGTCGCGTTGTTGAATCAGGCCGCCAAGCACCAGGGTTTGCCCGTCGCGAATCCGCACGTTCTGGGTGAGCAGATCCCGTTTGCTGAGCAGGGTAATCAGGTTGCCCTGGGTGTCGCGCTGCTGGCTCAGCACACTGGTAACGGACGGTCGCAGGCGCATGCTGATGGTGCCGTCCTCGCCGATTTTGGGCAGGATGTCCATGACGATGCCCGCCTCGCCGATCTCGACCGTCTGGGTGGAAAAGCCGCTGGGATCTATCTGGGTAGTCACCCGGCGAATAATTTCATCCACGATGCTGATGATGGATTCCGTGTCGTGGGTGGCCACAATGGTTGGGTTGGCCAGTATTTTGGCCTTGTTGTCCGTTACCAGGGTGCGCAGTTGCAGCAGGTAGTCAGAGTTTTTAAGGATGGGGTTGGTGGTGAACACAATGCCAGAGCGACCGTAGCTATTGGTGTCGGTCGCGTCCACGGTGGGCATCCCGATCAGGCCGGTTGGCAACCGGCTGGAAGTCTGGCCGACGCTGTCCACGGCGGTGTTGTTGAAGCCGCTTTGCAGCTTGCCGTCCGCCAGGCCCAGGCGGGTGGATAATTCTTTAATGCCGGTATCCGAAATCTCGATTAACGAGGCTTCAATCGCCACCTGGGGCAATTGTGCGTCCAGCGTGGGAATCAGCGATTCCGCCAGGGCGATTTGCTCGGCGGTGCCCATAATCGTAATGGCGTTCTGGCGGGTGTCGGGAATAATCAGCGCGCCTTCCGGGGAAACGGAAAGGGTGTCGCTCGTCTTGGCGAAGCCTCTTAGCATCACGGTGCTGCTCAGGCCGGAAGTTACCCCCGCCGAGCCGCTGCCGCCGCCAAAGGAATTGATGCCGCTGCCTTCCTGAATGTCCTGCCTTTCCACCCGCACGGAACTGGGACTGACCGTGTTGGCGCCGGTGCCCCCGCCGCTACTGCTGCTGGTGGCCGCCCCGATTTTCACCGTGCCGAGGCCATCGTTGAAAATGCTGCTGGCCAACATGGTGGAGACATCCAGGGCGTTGGAATGGCTCAGGTAAAAGGTCTTGCTCTGGCGGGGAACATCCAGCTTGGCGACTGCGGCTTCGGCCAGCTCAATCTCGCGGGAGGTGCCTACAATCACGATGGTGTTGGTGCGGGGATCGGCCTTGGCCTTTTGAATGACGCCGCTTGCGCCACCGGCTGCTCCGCCCGCGCTGGCCCCGGAAGCAGTTCCGCTGCCGCCAGAGGCGGACGCGCCTGCACTGGCGAAAATGGACTGGTTCAGCACGTTGGCGATTCGGTTGGCGTTGGAATAATAAATCTTGATTACCTTGGAAAGCTGGCGGGCGATGCCTTTGTCTTGCGCGGCCTGGCGGGAAATGGCCAGGTAAATGCCGCCGCTCTGCTTAACCACCAGTAAGTCGCCCAATGCGCTGACCGATTGCACGGCCTGGTTCAGGCTCACGTGGTTCAGCGAAACGGTAATGTTGCCGGTAACGGACTCGTCCATCACCAGGTTGAAGCCGCCCTGGCTGGACAGATCGTGCAGGACGCTGCGGATATTTTCGTTGCTGACATCCAGCGATATTGTCTTGCCGCCGCCGGGCAGGTTGATGATGCTGTCCAGTTGGGTGGTCTCATCCAGCGAGGCGTCCTTGTAGGCGGCCTGGGCCAGTCCGGGCGGGCAGGTAGCTGTGCCGGCCAGCAATAACACCAGAAAAGGGACTAACATCTTCTTCATGGACTGGTTGCCTCTTGGTTCGTTGGCTTCGCTTGGGGATGTTCAACCTGCCACAGGGACGCGGCTACTGGTTGGGTTCCTGTAATTCGGGGCTGGTTGGGTTGCTGGCGCTTTTGGACAGGGCGCCCAGGTTGCCCAGTTTACCGGGGGCGGCGGAGCTGGCTGGCGCTGCCGGGGATGCACTGTTGGCGGCCCCGCCCGCACTTGCGGCGGAAGCGTTGTTTGCGGACGTATCCGCCAGTTCTGTATACGGCGAAATGCTGAGCATACGGCTTTCGCCGGACACGCCCAGTTTCAGGAAATTCTTGGAAATGCCTCTCAGCACCACTCGTTCGCCTTCCACCATGAAGGCATCGCCCGCTTTTTTGATCAGGGTTTTGCTGCCCCCTGCCGTCGGGTCGTTTACTTTAATCATGGCGACCTTGTCCCTGGAATTGATGTCGCCAATAAACCCAATGAATTGCAGGTCTTCCACCACGTCTTTTTTCTTCTTGCTTTCCAGCGAGCTGTCCTGGATTTCACCGTTCGGGCCAAGCAACGGGGCAAAGGGGTTGGCTCGCCCGAGAGGTTCGGCAATGCTGTTTTTAATGCTGGCGATATCATCGTCCAATGCGCTTTTTACGCTGCCTGCCGCCTGGGCCAGCAGGGTCTGTCCCTCGGCTTCCTTGGGAACAATAATATGGGTGGGGCTTTGCAGCTTGTCCAGGTTGTTGAACTGGCCTTTTTCATCCGTATTGCCGTTCGTGCCGCCTTCCTGAACAGTCATCATGTTCACCGGCTCGGCGGCGTTCGACACGCCGGGATTATTCAGGAACCAGTACCCAATGCTTGCATACACGGTGGATGACAGGACGCACATGCCGATAATGCCCGCAGCCAGCCTGGGGCGGTTGCACAATTTGACCAGCCAGGTTTCCGGCGTGGGGGGCAGGTTTATAAAGTCGTCCTCTTCGGCGAACATGCGGTTGTCCTTGCAGGCTGCGCCCATCGCGTCATCCAGCGCGTCTTGCATGGCTTGCGTTTCCAGTTCGCTTGGGGCCGGTTGTGGATCGGGCGCTGTAAGGCTGGTGGCGTCCGCATTCGAGGGAGCTTCCTCGGCAATCGGCGGGGGGGCTAAATTCAGATCGAAACTGGGGACGTAGTCGGTTGCGCTGGCCGGGACAATCGCTACCGGCCTGGGCTGACGCCGAATCGCGGTTTCCTCGATGTGGTCGATTGGCAGGCTGGTGGTTTCGAACATGCTGTTGGCAAAGGCGGCGATTGCCGCCTGGTCAGTGTTGGACAGCGGTTCGCAAGGCGCTTTGGGGGAAGACGTTGTTGTGCTGGCCGAGAACACGGAATGGGCCGACACCGTGGCCACTGCCCGGTAAGCGGCCCGAAGCGCCTCTATATCCGCGTCTTCCCGCAACATTTCCGCCGCGGTTTTAGTCGGACTGCTGATTCCCGTGTGTGACAAATTCTGCCTCAACATCTTACTCCGGCCTTTCCATGCGATCGGTCTTTTTTACTTTCTTTCCTCAAACCCTGGTTTCGGCTCCCTGGTTTTGGCTTCCTGGCTCATGAATGCCAAACATTGCTCAGCATGCAGGCACCCTACAGGCATGCACTGTCCCTAGCATAGCGGTTCGAGATCCGGCCCGGTTCATCCAAACAGACGACTTTAGTAAGAGGGAAGCTTGGTTTGGGGTTACATACCGGGCGATGGATACGGGGTAAATTGGCGTTGGGTCTAGGTTTCGGTGTTGGCCCGGCTTTTCCCGCCATTCTCGATTTCCACTGTAATCGGGCTGCCGCCGGGGGACTTGAATCTGAATTGCCAGCCATGCTTGCCGCCTTCAGGCGCGGTGGCGTCCATCAGTTCCAAATCGGCGGCGCTGATGCCTTTTTGCTGGCAATACCGCGCCACGGACAATTCCGCCTGGCGAAGCGCCGTTTCCGAACCCAGGCCCGCGTTGCCGTCCATCCAGTTGAATACGCCGACAATCACCGCGAGAGACAATGTGCTGCAAATACCCAGTGACACGATTTCCTTGCTCATCTTCACCCTCATCTTTTTTTAAATTGCGTTTCCTTCGACATTGTTATTGTGGCGCTTGGTGTTGTTCCAACACTTCGGGCGAATGGTCGATCCGGTGAGGGCAGTGTGGAGCGTACCGCCTTTCGGCCCTATGTCCCGTCACAATTTCCTCCGTTTGACCGAGTTTAAAAGGGAAACGCTTGCTATCAGGGCTTGTGCGGGATTGGTCAGGCGTGACGGGCTGATGCGGGGTTGGGTCGGGCTTTGGGCTTATTTTGCAGGGGAGGAAAATGAAGCATGGTAAGAAAAGAAAAAGAGGCCGCGCAAAGGCACAGCCCCAAAAATTAAACCCAGTCTAATGTCCCCCTGACACGCCGGCCCCCCTTTTGGGTCAACCGGCAGATGTCCCTGTGTTAGCATAAAAACCGTTCCGCGTATTTTTGTGCTAATCCTGTAGTAATTTAACAGAAATGCTGACTGCCCCTACCGATGATCGATTTTGTGAGGCGATTCGCTAACTGGATGGGCCTAAAAAAATCTTGCCAGACCACAGCATGGCCTTGACGGCGGAGATGACGTTATCTTGCTCGGCTTCGCTCAAGTCGTAAAACAGGGGAAGCGAGATCGCCTCGCTGTAATAGGCTTCCGCTGCGGGGAAATCCCCGGTTTTAAAGCCCAGCTTTCGGTAATAGGGCTGGGTGTGCACCGGAATGTAATGCAGGTTGACCCCAATGCCCGCATCCCGCAGCGCGGTGAACACCTGCTTATGGTTTAGCCTGACTTCCCCGGTTTTGAGCCGAATAATATACAGGTGAAACGCTGAATGGCAATCCGGGTGCTGAAACGGCAAAATCACGGGCTGATCGGCCAGTTTGCGGTTGTATCGTTCCGCCCGTTCATGCCGACGTTGCACAAAGTCGTCAATGCGCCGCATTTGGCTTGCGCCCAGAGCTGCCTGGATGTCCGTCATGCGGTAGTTGAAGCCCAGGGCGATTTGCTCGTAAGCCCAGGGGCCATCTGGCTCGTTTTCCATTTGGGAGGGGTCGCGGGTTATGCCGTGGCTTCGCAGCAGACGCAGTTTTTCCGCCAGTTCCGGATTGTTGGTGAGGATCATCCCGCCTTCGCCGGTGGTGATGATTTTGACCGGGTGGAAGCTGAACACGGTCATATCCGAAAATTGGCAGGAGCCCGTTTTCTGGTTCCGGTAACTGCCGCCGATGGCGTGTGAGGCGTCTTCAATCACCGTAAAGCCGTATTCCTTCGCCAGCCGCTGAATGGCTTCCATCTCACAGGATTGCCCGGCCAGATGCACCGGGATCACCACCTTGGGCAATGTGCCGTTCGCCTTGGCCATCTGTAGTTTTTGTTCCAGCGCGGAAACGCTCATGTTGTAGGTATGCGGGTCAATATCCACAAAATCCACCGTCGCGCCGCAATATAACCCGCAATTGGCCGAAGCCACAAAGGTAACGGGCGATGTCCATAACCGATCGCCCGGCCCCAGCCCGGCGGCCAGGCAAGCGATGTGCAGGGCGGCCGTGGCGCTACTGACCGTCACCGCGTATTGCGCGCCGCAGTAATTTGCCACGGTTTTCTCAAAGCGTTCGATAGCTGGCCCCTGGGTAATGAAGTCCGAGCGCAGTACGTCGACGACCGCCTGGATGTCGGCTTCATTAATGCTCTGCCTGCCGTAAGGAATCACGGTTAAATCTCGATCCGGTCGAGATTTACCAACGCCCGAAGCTGCTCAGGGTTTAAAAAATCGGGGTTGTTGCAGGAACTGTATTCAAAGCCTTCCGGCACCGGCTGGCCTGTTTCGCCCAGGTGGTTGCGGGTGTAGTCCACCTCTTCCGTAAAGTTGATGGTGGGCTTGATCACGAAATGGTCATGAAATTCCAGCGTCAGGTGCGAATCATCCGACGGACACATGACCTCGTGCAGCTTTTCGCCGGGACGGATGCCCACCACCTTGTGCGGAACGCCCGGAAACAGGCTTTCGGTCATATCGGTCATTTTCATGGAGGGAATCTTTGGCACAAAAATCTCGCCGCCCTTCATGCGCTCGAACGATTTCAGCACGAAATCCACGCCCTGTTGCAGCGTAATCCAGAATCGGGTCATTTCCGCATGGGTAATGGGCAGTTCGGTTGCCCCGTTGTGGAGCAGCTTTTTAAAGTAGGGAATTACCGAACCCCGCGAGCCAATCACGTTTCCGTAGCGCACCACGGAAAACCGCGTGGGGCGATCGCCCACCACGTTGTTGCCCGCCACGAATAATTTGTCGGATACCAGCTTGGTGGCTCCGTACAGGTTGTTGGGGTTGGTGGCTTTATCGGAAGAGAGCGCGATCACCTTTTTCACCTGGTGGGAAATGCAGGAATTGATAAGATGGGTGGCCCCATTGACGTTGGTGCGCACACACTCGGTGGGATTGTACTCGGCGGCGGGAACCTGTTTGAGGGCGGCGGCATGCACCACGTAATCCACCCCGTCCATTGCCCGATCCAGCCGTTGAGCGTCGCGAATATCCCCTAAAAAATAGCGCATTTGCGGCCCGCTGAAGGTCTGTTGCATGACGGACTGCTTGTATTCGTCCCGCGAGAAAATAATCACCTTTTTGGGCTGGTAGCGGGTCAGCAGGGTTTCGACCAGTTTCTGGCCGAAGGATCCGGTACCCCCGGTAATCAAGATTGAAGCGTTATCCAGCACCCTGACTCACTTTGCCTCATGTTCCTCCGGCTGCTTTTGGGGGCGGATTTCCACCCAAAGCATACAGCCTCGTACTCTGTAGTTTACAATAGAATGGAATAAAGGAGGCCAATAAATCCTCCATCCTGAGTAGAGGGAAGTATTGCTTGAGCCAACCTGCCGCGACCGTGGCGATTATTGATTACGAGTTCGGGAACGTTCGTTCCGTGGCGAATGCCCTGGAAGCGCTGGGCGCGGCCGTGCAAATTTCACGGAGTGCGGAAGTGTTGCAATCAGCGGATGCCTTGATTCTGCCCGGCGTGGGTGCGTTTGGCGACGGCATGGCAAACCTGAAGCGATTCGGTTTGATTTCAACTTTAGAAGAATTGGTTTTACGGCAGAAAAAGCCGTTCCTGGGGATTTGCGTAGGGATGCAACTCCTGGCCCAAACGGGTTTTGAAGGTGGGGAACATACTGGCTTGGGCTGGGTTGAAGCCGAAGTAATTCGCTTTGAAACACCCGGCTTGAAAGTGCCGCATGTGGGCTGGAATGACGTGAGAATCACCCAGAAAAGCAAATTGCTGGGTGAAGCCGGGGAAGTCCATTCCTATTATTTTGTGCATAGTTATCATTTGCGCTGCCGGGACGCCTCAATCATCAGTGGTGTGTGCGAATACGGGACGGAATTTCCGGCGGTGATTGAGCGGGGGAATATTTTCGCCGTGCAATTCCACCCGGAAAAAAGCCAGAAGCATGGCTTGCAATTGCTTTCTAATTTTCTGGCGCTGGCCCAAACGGCGGGAAACACTGCCGCATGCTAAAAAAACGCCTGATCCCCTGCCTGTTTCTGCAAAACGGTTTTCTGGTGCGTAGCGAGCAGTTTAAAACCCACCAGCTCCTCGGCAACGCCATTCATCAAGTGGAACGCTTCAACGCCTGGGAGGTGGATGAGCTAATTTACCTTGATATCAGCGAGGAGGACGCCTACGACATTCGCCGGGACGATTTGAAGGTAAAAAACGAAGGCGATGTGCTGAACATTCTGGAGGCGATTTCCAAAACCTGCTTCATGCCGCTCACCTTCGGCGGGAAAATTCGCACCATGGAAGATATTCAGGCCCGCATTTCCCGTGGGGCGGATAAAATCACCCTGAACGCCGCCGCCGTAGAAACGCCCGATTTAATAACGGAAAGCGCGAACCATTTCGGCAGTCAGGCGATTATTGTTTCGATCGATGTAAAACAGCATGTCGGTGGCCGTTACGAGGTGTTTTATTCCCACGGGCGAAAGCCCACCGGGAAAGATCCGGTGGCGTGGGCCAAAGAAGTGGAACGTTTGGGCGCGGGGGAAATTTTCCTGAACTCGATCGATCATGATGGCATGGCTTGCGGTTACGATTTGCCGCTGATCCGCAGTGTGGTGGAGGCGGTGAATATCCCGGTGATTGCCTGTGGCGGGGTGGGTCGGTTTGCCCATTTCGCGGAAGGAATTATTGAAGGCAAGGCCGATGCGGTGGCTGCCGGGAATATTTTCCACTTTACGGAACTCAGCGCGCGTCAGGCCCGCAAGGCGCTCCTTAAAATGGGCGTGGATGTGAGACAATAAACCTGTTGGATTTGGGAGCGATTCGGGATGCAATATTGTAGCCAGTGTGTTTACCCAATGGTGTCGGCGGTGCCGCTGAACTTTGACGAGGCGCAGGTGTGCAGCGGCTGCCGAGTGCATGCCCAAAAGGCGAGCATTGATTGGAACGAGCGCAAAATATGGCTGCTGGAACTGGTCGATGAGTATCGGGTAACGGACGGCAGTAATTACGATTGCATTATCCCGGTCAGCGGCGGGAAAGATAGCTGGTTCCAGACGTATTACGCCAAGGAAGTGCTGGGCCTGAACCCGCTGCTGGTAACGTACAACGGCAACAACTACCTGGATGTGGGCTTGCGGAATTTAAAACGCATGCGCGAAGTCTTCGGGGTGGATCACCATTTTTTCAGCCCCAGCCCGACACTGCTCAAAAAGCTGAACCGGCTGTGCTTCAAGAAAATGGGCGATATGAACTGGCATGCCCATGCCGGGATTTTCACCTACCCGGTGCAGGTGGCGGTGAAAATGAACATCCCGCTGATTATTTGGGGCGAGCATGGATACACCGATTTGGGCGGCATGTTTTCCATGAAAGACCTGATTGAAATGACCGCCAAGTTCCGCTTGGAACATGCCCAGCGTGGCTTCGACTGGTTTGACATGCTGGATGCGGCCAATCCGGGCAATGAAGAAGGTATTCAGGCGCGAGACATGCTGTGGTGCAAATATCCCACCGATGAAGAACTGGACGAGGTGGGTGTGCGCGGCATTTATCTGGGCAACTTCGTGGACTGGGACGCCAACCAGCAGACGGAACTCATGAAAAAGTTCGGTTTTGAGGAAGCGCCGTTTGAGTTTGAACGCACCTATCGGCGCATATCGAACCTGGATGACATGCACGAGAACGGCATGCATGATTACCTCAAGTTCATTAAATTCGGCTACGGGCGTTGTTCGGATCATGTGTGCAAGGACATTCGCGGCGGCAAGATGACGCGCGAAGAGGGCATTGAGCGGGTGCGCCGCTACGATCATGTGAAATCCCGCGATTTGCTGCGTTGGCTGGAGTATACCGGCATGAGCGAAGCGGAATTTGATCGCGTTGCGGATACCTTTCGGGATGCGCGGGTGTGGGCCAAAAATGCGGATGGCCTGTGGGAAAAAGACAACATCTGGGGCAGGCGCTCGGCTTACTTGGTGCCGAAACTGAGTGAAGCTAACCCGGACTGGCGGCAGTTTCGGCAAGAGGTCGCCCCCGGCTGATGCAGGATGTGACGTTTCGCCCCGCAGGGTTGATGGATGCGGACATGCTGTTTCAATGGCGAAATCATCCGTTGGTGCGGCAATATTCCGGTAGCCCGCATGAAATTGCGTGGGATGCCCATTGCCACTGGTTCCAGAAATCATTGGAAAATCAGAATCGAATCTTGCTGATTGCGGAAGTGGAGGGGCAACCCATCGGGGTGTTGCGTTATGATTTGCAGGCGCCGCAAACAGAATTTGCGCAGGTATCTGTCTACCTGGCGCCGGAAAAAATCGGTCAGGGGTATGGGGCCAAGCTGCTCTTGGAAGGGGTACAATGGATTCGGAATCAGCATCCGTCCGTGCGGAAACTGGTGGCGGAAATCCTGCCGGAAAACGCGGCGTCCATTCGGGCTTTTGAAAGGGCGGGTTATGTCAAAAGCGATGCATCAGCCGCGCAATCGGCAGTATGCAGGGAGAAATTGATTTATGAATATGCCTTTCCCTGACGTGACGATCCAGGGCCGAGCCATTGGGCCGAGCCATGAGCCTTTTGTGATTGCGGAGATGTCCGGCAACCACAACCAGTCGCTGGAGCGGGCGTTGGCTATTGTGGACGCCGCCGCAGGGGCCGGGGCCAGCGCCATGAAGCTGCAAACCTACACGGCGGACACCATGACCCTGAATCTGAACGAGCGGGAGTTTTTGATTGGCGACGCCAAAAGCCTGTGGAAAGGCGAATCGCTTTATAACCTGTACGAAAAAGCACATACCCCCTGGGATTGGCATGAGCCGATTATGCGCCGCTGCCGGGAGTTGGGGCTGATTTGTTTCAGCTCGCCCTTCGACGACTCGGCGGTGGACTTTCTGGAACGGCTGGAGGTTCCTGCCTATAAAATTGCCTCGTTCGAGATTCTGGATTTGCCCTTGATTCGCAAGGCGGCGGCTACCGGCAAGCCGTTGATTCTGTCCACTGGCATGGCGACGGAAGCGGAAATTCAGG
Source organism: Candidatus Melainabacteria bacterium (assembly GCA_902168245.1). Lineage (GTDB taxonomy): Bacteria > Cyanobacteriota > Vampirovibrionia > Vampirovibrionales > Vampirovibrionaceae > Vampirovibrio. The sequence goes on along the minus strand of CABHPA010000049.1, from coordinate 1,378 downwards.
ACGCGGTGAACGCCGCCAAAGAGGTGGGCTGCCAGCAATACGTGCTGTTAAAATGTACCAGCAGTTACCCGGCGGATCCGGCGGAAAGCAATTTAAACACCATTCCCTACCTGTGCGATCGATTTGCGACGCAGGTGGGCTTGTCTGATCATACCCCCGGCATTGGGGCGGCGGTGGCGGCAGTGGCGCTGGGGGCCAGCGTGATTGAAAAACACGTGACCCTCTCCCGCGCGGAAGGCGGGGTGGATGCCGCGTTTTCGCTGGAGCCGCTGGAGCTGAAGCAACTGGTTCGGGAAGTGAACCTTGCGCATCAGGCGCTGGGCAAGGTGTTTTTGGGGCCATCTCCCCGCGAGGAGGCTTCCCTGCAATTTCGCCGAACCTTGTACGTGGTGGAGGACATGCGCGCGGGCGAGGCGTTCTCGCCGGAAAACGTGCGGGCCATTCGCCCTGGTTTGGGACTGTCTCCCAAACATTATGAGGCGATTCTGGGCCAGAAGGCCAAGCGGGATATTGCCAGAGGAACCGCCCTGCAATGGGAACTGATGGATGCGCCCGCCGGTGTGACGCATTAAGGGTGAGAGAGGATGCCCCGCGTGACGCTCACCGAAAATGAAATCCGTCCCGAAGCGTTGATGGCCGAGCAGGCCCGCCTGTTCGCGGAAGACATCGCCCGTCTGATGACGCATCGCGCGGCATTTGTGACCGTACCCTGTCCCGCTTGCGAGGCCATCCAGTTTCAACTGGCCTTTGAGAAAACCGGCATGCCCTTTGTGACCTGCGGTCAATGCGAAACGCTGTACGCCAACCCGCGTCCCCGGCCCGAACATCTGGCGGATTATTACCGCCATTCCAAAAATTACGAATACTGGAGCCAATATATTTTCCCGGCTTCCGAAGCGGCGCGGCGGGAGAAAATTTTTAAGCCCAGGGTGGCCCTGGTGCTGGAGATTTGCGATCGGTTTCGGATTCCGACCGATCTGCTCATGGAAGTGGGCGCGGGCTTTGGCATTTTTGGAGAGGAAATGCGGAGAGCCGGTCGTTTTCGGAGAATTGTAGCGGTGGAGCCGACCCCCTATCTGGCCGAGGATTGCAGGCGGCGCGGCCTGGAAGTGCTGGAAAAACCGATTGAGCAGGTTCAGCCGCAAGACGTGTTGAAGTCCGGTGAATCGATCAGTGTGATCGCCAGTTTTGAGGTGATCGAACACCTGTTTTCCCCTCGGGAATTTTTAACGCAATGCGCGGAACTGCTGGCGTCGGGCGGGGCGCTGATGCTGACCTGTCCCAACGGCAAAGGCTTCGATGTGCAGGCTGTCTCTTATACACATCTCCGAGCCCACGAGACTAAGGCGAATCTCGTATGCCGTCTTCTGCTTGAAAA